>DASYXG010000112.1:0-9817 GCA_035935235.1 Allostellaceae bacterium | reverse complement strand
TTCGTCCCCGAGCCGGAAACCGCCGTAATAGCCGGTGTTCGAACCCCACGGGAAACGGTCTTTGAAGCCGTCGTCGAAGAACTCGGTGGCCTTGTATGTCGGCACAAAGCTCGGTCCGGCGGACAGACCGACATACCAGCTGTTGTAGAACAGCTGCGGCGGCGTCACCAGGGCGACCGTCATCGGGCCGGACGGCGGTACTATCATGCTGTGTTCCAGCGGCGTCTGCGGCGGCGGCGTCGTTTGATCGACCCGGCATTCTGGCAATGCTAGGAGTTCGTTTAGGCGGGCGGTGAGAGCCTTTAAAGCCCCCGCCGCACGTTCTCGATTTCTGGCGCTTGACTGATAGGCGTCGGATTCGTTCGGACAGACGGTTGGACTGTCAAACCCCTGCGCCTTCTCGCAGGCGAGCAGCCGTTTCAGGTCCTCATCCAGTGTCGCTGTGGCACGGTCAAAAATTTCTTTGGCCTTATCGATCTTCGAGTAGAGCTCGCGGATCTCAGAATAAACGGCCGGCGTTTTGCAGTTTGGTGAGAGCGCGGATGGAGACGGGCCTGGGGCCGGGGATGGGCCGGGCGCCGGAGACGGGCCGGGCGCGGGAGACGGTCCCGGCGTCACGGGCTGCGGTGGCGGCTGCGTGACGCAAGGCGGCAGCGCCAAAAGCTTGTCGAGTAGGGCGCTGTCTTCTCGGATTCGTGAATCCGCAAGCTCTCTTGCGCGAATGTCCTTCCGGAGCAACTCCTGATATTGCTGAGCTTCCGGGCTGCCAACCCCAAACGCCTGCTGGGCAACCTCCAAAGAATGGGTGTCCTGGGCAATCGCAACGGAAGCGCCCTGGGAGCGCACCTCCAAAGCTTTGATGTCACTCTGCAGCCGCGCGATTTCGGCAAGTACGACGGGGGTGCGGCATGTTTCCGCCGCCTTGGGGTTAGGCGCTGGAGTGGGGCTTGGCTGCGATGATGGGGTTGGGCTCGGTGGAACCTTGTTTTGCGCGAGCGCGGGGGCGAGTGTCGCGCCGATAAGCGCGATCGCAGCAAAAACCGTCGTGGCTATGCGCATCTCGTCCCTCAAATTTCTTTACAATCGCGGTCTCACGGCTTCCCTCGCGTTATCCGGCAATAAAACCAAGAAATGTCACTACTGGAGCGCAATTGCTCAACGCGTGTGCACGCAACAATTTTATGCGCGTATGACGATAGATTGTAAACGGGAATCCGCGCTTTTAGGTTCACATCGCCGAAGCCTTGAAAGGCTGGACGGCTGCTTGCCGGAGGCCGTGCCGGCTGCGCTGCTGGCCAGGCGGTGCGGCTCGGTGCTCCGGTGGCGACGATGCAGCCGCCGTCGTCGCCGCCTTCGCGGCCGAGATCGATCGGCAAGTCGGCGGTCTTGATCACCTCAAGGCTTTGCTCATTGCGCCTACGCAGCCAGTGAGCGAGATGCGGCACTCCGACGTTAAGCTGATGATCCTGGTTGAGGCAGCGCGCGTCGAATGAAGCCGCTATAACAGCAGGCGATTTCTCTGGGGAGACCACATAAATGCATTTCGACCTCGGCAAGATGCCGACACAAGACGGCTACAAACTGCTCATCAGCACCGTCGTGCCGCGGCCGATCGCGCTGGCGACCACGGTCGATCGCCAAGGCAATGTGAATGCCGCGCCGTTCAGCTTCTTCAACGCGATGAGCTCGGACCCGCCGGTCGTGGTGCTCGGGATCAACGGCACCGGCCCTGAAGGCGGCGGCTACAAGGACACCGAGCAGAACATCCGCGACACCGGCGAGTTCGTCGTCAATCTGGTCGACGAGGCGCTCGCCGAGCGGATGAATATCTGCGCGGTCGATTTCCCGACCGAGATCGGCGAGCTCGAGGTCGCCAAGCTCAATGCCATCCCGTCGGTCGGGGTCAAGCCGCCGCGCATCGCCGAATCACCGGTGAGTTTCGAGTGCAAGCGCATCACCGGTTTGAGCCTCGGTGGTAATTCGACGATGGAGGTCGGTCGGGTCATCCACATCCATATCCGCGACGACCTCATGGACATGGAAAAGCTCTATGTCAAAACCGACCAGATGAAACTTATCGGCCGCATGCACGGCCGCGGCTGGTACACCCGCACCAGCGACCTGTTCCTGATGGATCGCATGACGTTCGCGGAGTGGCAGGCCAGGCGGCGCTAGGTTGAACCGCGGGGCGGGCAAACCGGTTTTGCTCCCCTTTTTGCCGTTCTTGGGCTACAGAGCCTGATGCGCAGCGTCATGCGGGCGGTTCAAAACACCCTTGGGCCGATCGCCCTTTGGCTGAGCGTGCTCGCCGCCGTCGCTGGCGAGCCGGCGCTCGCCGAAACGGGCAATGGCTCGAAAAACTTCCGCGCGCCGGCGTCGGTGCCGAATTATTTTAGCAACGAGGCCGGTCCGATGCTTGGCGGTCCGGCCGAGTCGCGCCGGGTCGATCTTTATCCCAACCCGGCCACGGCGCCGCGCCAGCTCGATACCGTTACCACATCGCCGCGGCCGCGAGGCCGGCATGTCGCGACCGGCCACGGCCGCATGCATCTCGCCGCGCATACGCGGGGCGGCCGATATCCGGCGGCGACGGCGCGCGGTCACACCCGCACCCATGTCGCCGCGCGCGGCGGACCTCCGAGCCATGCCAAGCATGCGGGGGTCAGCCATACCACACGGGTCAGCAGCACCCATCACCGCGGGCGAGGATGAGGTGACAAGCGGCTCGGCGTTGGACAGGGCCTGCCGCACCGCCATATAAGCGCGCGATGACGCGCATCCCGTTCCGCAAGATGCACGGGCTCGGCAATGATTTCGTCGTGCTCGACCAGCGCGCCGATCCGGTGCGGATCGACGCCGCGGCGGCGCGCGCGCTCGCCGACCGGCGCACTGGCATCGGTTGCGACCAGCTGCTGCTGCTCGAGCCGGCACGCGATCCGCGCGCGAATGTCTTCATGCGCATCCTCAACCCCGACGGCAGCGAGGCCGAGGCTTGCGGCAACGGCACGCGCTGCGTCGCCGCGCTGCTCGGCGCCGAGACCGGCCGTCGCGCGGTGGTGATCGAGACCGTGGCCGGGCTGCTCGACGCCGAGATTCTGAGCGATGGCCGCGTCACGATTGACATGGGCGAGGCCAGGACCGGTTGGCGCGATATCCCGCTGGCGCGCGAGATGGACACGTTACGGGTCGATCTCGCCCTTGGGCCATTGTCCGAGCCGGTCTGCACCAGTATGGGCAACCCGCACGCAACGTTTTTTGTCGACGATGTCGAGCGGATGGGGACCGAAGACCTGAAGAGGCAAGGCGCGGCGTTGGAGCATGACAGATTGTTCCCAGAGCGCGCCAATATCGGCGTCGCGACCGTGCGCGGCGACCGCACGATCCGGTTGCGCGTTTGGGAGCGCGGCGCTGGCCTCACCCTGGCTTGCGGCAGCGGCGCCTGCGCCGCATTGGTTGGCGCGTGTCGGCGCGGACTGACTGGGCGGCGCGCGACCGTAGTGGTCGATGGCGGCAGCCTCGAGATCGAATGGCGCGAGGACGGCCATGTCATGATGACGGGGCCGGTGGCGCAGCCGTTCGACGGCGCGTTCGACGCGGCGTTGCTCGGGGGCTGACGATGGCCGGGCCCGAGATTGTCACCTTCGGTTGCCGGCTCAACGCCTTCGAGAGCGACATCATCCGCCGCGCCGCCGCCGGGCTCGAAGACACCATCATCGTCAATACCTGCGCCGTCACCGCCGAGGCCGAGCGCCAGGCCCGCCAGACGATCCGCCGCGCTCGCCGTGAAAACCCGGCGGCGCGGATCGTCGTCACCGGCTGTGCCGCGACCCTGTCGCCCGCGCGCTACGCGGCGCTGGCCGAGGTCGATCTGGTGCTCGACAACGAGGCGAAGCTCAAGCCGGAGAGCTACCGACGGCTAGCGTTTTCCTCAGCCTCGTTGCCACGAGCGCCCGAGCTGAGTGACGTGCAAACGCGCACCCGCGCCTATCTCCAGGTGCAGCAGGGCTGCGACCATCGCTGCACCTTTTGCATCATACCGTACGCGCGCGGCCCGAGCCGCTCGGTGCCGGTGCTGGACGTCATCGCCCAGGCGCGGATGTCGGTCGAAGCCGGGGCACGCGAGATCGTACTCACGGGGGTCGATCTTACCGCCTACGGTCCCGATCTACCCGGAACGCCAAGCCTCGGCGCGATGGCGCGGCAACTCCTCATCGAAGTGCCGGAGTTACGGCGTCTACGCTTGTCGTCGCTCGACCCGAGCGAAATCGACGACGATTTGTGGGCGCTGCTCGCCGAGGAACCGCGGCTGATGCCGCATCTGCATCTGTCGTTGCAGGCCGGCGACGACTTGATCCTCAAACGGATGAAGCGCCGTCACGGTCGGAGCGAGGCAATCGCCGTCACGCATCGTGCCCGCGCGCTGCGGCCGGAGGTGGCGATCGGCGCCGATCTGATCGCCGGCTTCCCGACCGAGGACGAGGCGATGTTCCGGCGTAGCCTCGACATTGTCGAGGAATGCGGCATCGCCTTTCTGCACGTCTTCCCCTACAGCCCGCGCGAGGGCACTCCCGCGGCGCGGATGCCGGCGGTGGCGCCGGAAATCGTCCGCGAGCGCGCGGCTCGACTCCGGACGGCGGGGATGATGGCATTGGCGGCCGATCTGGCGCGGCGGGTCGGTGCCACGGGCGAGGTGCTGATCGAGAAGCCCGGCAGCGGTCGTGCCGCGTTCTACGCGTCGGTTGCGTGTCCGCCCGATGTCGCCGGCATTCAGACCATCCGTTTCACCGGCGTTGCCGGCGGCAAGCTCGTCGGAACGCCGTTGTGAGCGAGGAACGGCGCGGCTGGTTCGCCCGGCTGCGCGCCGGGCTGGCGAAAAGCTCGTCGGCACTGACCGACGGCATCAACCAGATCTTCACTCGCCGTCGACTCGACGCCACCGCGCTTGACGAGCTCGAAGAGCTGCTGATCGCCAGCGATATGGGGGTCGGGGTCGCCGAGGAAGTGGTCGACGCGCTGCGCCGTACCCGCTTCAATCAGGAGGTCTCGCCCGAGGAGGTGCGTGCCGCGCTTGCCGCCGAAGTGGCTCGGCTGGTCGAGCCGGTGGCGAAGCCGCTGCGCTGCGACCCGGCCGCAAAGCCCTATGTGATCCTCGTCGTTGGGGTCAACGGCAGCGGCAAGACCACGACGATCGGCAAGCTCGCCCAGCAGTACCGCGACGAGGGCCGCCGCGTCGTGCTCGCCGCCGGCGACACATTTCGCGCCGCCGCGGTCGAGCAGCTGCAGATCTGGGGACAGCGCACCGGCAGCCGCGTCGTCACCCGCCCGCACGGTTCTGACGCAGCGGGGCTCGCCTACGATGCGTTCGCCGAAGCCAAGAACGAAGCTGCTGACGTGCTGCTGATCGACACCGCGGGACGGCTGCAGAACAAGGCCGATCTGATGGCCGAACTGCAGAAGTTGGTGCGCTCGGTGAAGAAGCTCGACCCCGCGGCGCCGCATTCGGTTCTGCTCGTTTTGGATGCGACGGTCGGCCAGAACGCGCACGCTCAGGCCGAAATCTTCCGCCAGATGGTCGGCGTCACCGGCATCGTGATGACCAAGCTCGACGGCACTGCCAAGGGCGGCGTGCTGGTCTCTCTCGCTGAGAAATACGGCATCCCCATCCACCTCATCGGTATCGGCGAGGGGCCTGAGGATCTGCGCCCGTTCGAGGCCTACGCCTATGCGCGCGGCCTGGTGGGGTTGGAGGGGTAGGGGCTAGAGTCCCTGCACTGCCGCCGGTTCGTCGGGTGGCGGGTTGCCGCGCGGGGCCGGGTCGCCGCCTTGCTCAACCTCATGCTCATGGTGAAGCGCCCAGCGCACCGAGGGGAAGGCGATGTCGTCCCAAGGGATTTCGTCCCAGCCGAAAAGGCTCACTTCGAGGCTTTCGGGGCCCGCCGACACCGCCGGATCGAGCAGCTTGGCGCGATAGATGAGCTGTACCCGGCTGAGGCGCGTGATGTCGTAGATCGCCAAGAGGCTCTCGATCGCGATCTTGGCCCGCGCCTCTTCCCAGGCCTCGCGCTCGGCGCCGGCGCGGGTCGATTCGTTGAGTTCGAGGTAACCGGCCGGCAGAGTCCAAAAGCCCTTGCGGGGATCGATCGCGCGCCGGCACATCAAGATCTTGTCACCCCACCGGACAACCGAGCCGACCACGATCTTCGGGTTGTCATAGAGGATGAACCCGCAGTCGCCGCAGACGAGCCGTTCGCGGTCATCGCCTTCGGGGATGGCGCGGGTGAACGGGCGCGGCGGCGAAGGGGGCGGGCGGGAGTCTTTCATTTGCGGTACTGCCTCTATCCCTTGCCCGAGCTCGTCCCATGGGCCTCCAGCCCACGGACTTAGTTCCATGGGCATCCACGTCTTCGATCGCCAGTTCGCCGGAAGACGTGGACCCGCGGGGTCATGCCCGCGGAAGGCGGCATGAGGTCGTGCGAGGGCCTACGCCGGCACCGGGATGGCGCGCTGATTGTACATCCGCTTCCTGATCGCGGCCTTTTCCGCGTCCGACAGGGTCGCCGGGTCCGGCGGCAGGTTGGCGCCGACCGCGAGGCCGCGTTGCACCGCCGGTCGCGCGCTCAATTCGTCGAACCAGCGCTTGAAGTATTTAAATTCCTCGATGTCCTGGCCCTGCGCTTTCCAATTGACCGTCCATGGGTAGCAGATCATGTCGGCGATCGTGTACTCGTCCCCGGCGACGTATTTGTTCTGGTAGAGCCGGTTGTTAAGGACCCCATAGAGCCGATTGGCTTCGTCGGTGAACCGGTTGATCGCGTAGGTGAGGTCGCCCGCCTCGGGTCCGGCGCGACGGAAATGGCCGCATTCGCCGAGCTTCGGCCCTTGGTTCGCCATCTGCCAGATGACCCATTCGGTGACGGCGTATTTGCCGCGCACATCCTGTGGCCAGAATTTTCCTTCCTTCTCCGCGATGTACATCATGATCGCACCCGATTCGAAGACCGAGATCGGCGCGCCGCCACCTTTCGGATTGTGGTCGACCATGACCGGCATGCGGTGGTTTGGGTTCATTTTCAGAAATTCGGGGGTGAATTGGTCGCCCCGCTGGATATTGCAGGGGATGACCTTGTACTCGACTCCGCATTCCTCGAGCAGAATGGTAACCTTCTTGCCATTAGGGGTTGGCCAGTAGTGCAGGTCGATCATCGCGAGGTCCTCGTGTTGGAAGTGCGGCGAGCGCGGCAAGTGGCCACGCCCGAAGCGTCGGGCTGGACACTAGAGCAAATTGCACCGACGCGGAATCGTGTCTGGGCAGAGCGGCATCGGCTATGTAGCGTTAGCTGCCACGTTCGGCCCCAACCTTGCGTATAACTTACAGAGCGGCGTTTTCGAGCGGAGTGGGAGAGATGGACGGGGCGGTCATCGAGGGCAGGTTTGAACCGGCGAGCTATGCCGGCCTGTCCCCGTCGTCTCCGCTAAAGGTCGGCGTGCTGGTCGACCTCACCTGGAGCCCAGACGCTGGCGGGCATGTCAAATGCTGGGAACGGATCGCCGAAGCGGCCACCAGCTTTGGCGACCGGCTCGATCTCACGGTCCATTTCAACGGTCCGGCGTTGGAGCGGATCGAGCTGTCGCCGTCGGTGCGCTATGTGCTGCTGCCTCCGATGCTGAGTACCAAGCGGCTGGTACGACGCGTTCCCGACCATACCGACTTGGCGCCGTGGCACCCCAGACTGGCCCGGATGCTGGCCAATTATGACGTGATCCACACCACCGACGCCTATTTCTGTTACGCGCGCACCGCCACCCGGTTCTCACGCCGGCATGGCGTCCCGGTGGTCAGCTCGATCCACACCAACACGCCCGAATATGCCCGCATCACGGTGGAACACCTGCTCGGCCGCTGGCTGGGTGAGGGCGCCGCATATCGCCTGGCGAGCCAAGGGCTCGATTTGCCGGGGTTGGTCAGCCGCCGACTCCAGCGGCGATTGCAGCGGCATCTCGGTCGGGTAGCCATGGCGATGGCGAGCTATGGCGGCTCGCCCGAGGAAATGTCGGCGGGATGGCATTGCGGCGTGTCGCTGCGGCGCGGACTTGATCGCGCGCTGTTCAGCCCAAAGAGGCGCGACCGCGCCTGGCTCGAGACCCGGTTCGGGCTGCCGCCCGGCCAGTTCGTCGCGATCTACGCGGGCAAACTCAACACTGGCAAGAACGTGCAGCTCCTTGCCCCCGCCGTGGCTGAGGCTCGGCGACGCGGGTTGTCAGTGCATCTCCTTTGCCCCGGCAAGGGCGATCTACACGACAGCCTGATGACGCAGCTCGGTGGCGCGGTGACCCTGCCCGGCGTCCTGGCGCAGGATGAGCTCGCCCGCGCTTTGGCCTCGGCCGATCTCTTCCTCTTCCCGTCGACCATCGACGAAAGCGGCAACGCCGCGGTCGAGGCACTCGCCGCCGGGCTGCCCGCGCTGCTCGCCAGCGGCAGCGGCGTCGCTGTGCGGATGGCGGATTGCCGGGCTGTGCGTGTGTTGCCAGGCGATGATGCGGCGACCTGGGCCGGTGCGATCGCCGAGTTGGCCGCCGATCCGGTGCGCTGCCGCGAGCTCGGGGAAATCGCGCGCGCCTATATCGAGGCGGAGGTGCCGAGCTGGGAAGAGGTGGTGATCGAGGACCTCTTCCCCGTATGGCGGGAGGCTGCGCACTTGCGCCGGCCCAACGGATACCAGCACTGAGCCAACTCCGTCGGGTTTTGATCCTGGCGCCGCATCCCGATGACGAGATTGTCGCCTGCGGCCTCGCCGCAATGCGGGCCCGGCGCGAGGGCGCGGCGGTTTCGGTCGTCTACCTGACGACCGGGGTGCCGCCGCGCGAGCAACTTTGGCGGTGGCAGCGCGCTGGGTATGCGGCAAGGGTAGCGCGCCGTCGCGGCGAGGCGGAGCGGGCGGCAGCATTGCTCCAACTCGGGCAGACAGGACATTCCGACATCCCGTCGCGGCGCCTGCTGCACCACCTCGATGCGGCCGCGGCTTCGGTGGAACGCGCAATCGGCGCGACTGCGGCGACCGAGCTTTGGGTCCCGGCCTTCGAGGGCGCACATCAGGACCACGACGTCGCGAACGCGCTCGCTGCGAGCTTTCGCAACCGTCTGCCCGTATGGGAGTTCGCCGCCTATAACTATGCCGGCGGCAAAGTGCGCTCGAATCGGTTTCTCGACGCGCGTGGCGGGGTCGTTGAGCTCAAGGCCGACCGCGATGAAGCGCGCCTAAAGCGCAAGGCGTTGGCTCTCTACGCCTCCGAGCGCGGCAATCTTCGCCACATCCGGGTCGGTGAGGAGCAATACCGGCCGTTGCCGCGTCACGACTACGGCGCACCGCCCCATTCCGGTACCTTGTTCCGCGAGCGGTTTCACTGGAGCCCGCTGCGTCATCCCCGCATCGACTTCACCCCGTCGGCCGAAATCTATAGCGTGCTCGGAGAGTGGAGCGCCGCGAGGGTCGAGCCAGCCAGCCGAGGGGCAAACGGTGAAGTTCAGCACGTTTCTCTTTCCCGATAGCCGCGACCCTCGCCGCGACGGCCAGGTCATCGACGAGACGTTGCGCGAGGCCCTACTCGCCGACCGGCTCGGCGCCGATATTGTCTGGCTCGCTGAGCATCATTTCGACGGTATATCGGTCTATGCCGATCCAATGGTGCTGGCCGGTGCGCTCGCTGCCTCGCTAAAACAGGCTGGGCTCGGCTTCGCGGTGATCCAGACCGCGCTGCACCACCCGATCCGCCTCGCCGAACAGATGGCGCTGCTCGACCATCTGACCAAGGGAAAGTT
>DASYXG010000111.1:0-9501 GCA_035935235.1 Allostellaceae bacterium | reverse complement strand
GGTCAACCCGCGCCTGTTCTGGCAGACCGTCCTGATCTGGGGCGGCTCCGCCTCGGCCGCCTACGGCTATTACCTGTGGGGGCCGACCATCGTCGCGCTGGCGTTGAAGATCGAACCGGCTGTGGCCGCCAAATACTTCATCTACGTCTCCGGCACCGGGGTGGTCGGCAAGATCATCGTCTCGCTGATCGCCTCGAAGACCGGGCGGCGCTCGCTCGGCATTGTGTTCGGCTTCGCCTCGGTCGTGTTCCTGGTTCTGGCCGGGTACTTCAATTCCGTCCTGATCGGCGACGGCTTCCCGCTGTTCATCGTGCTGATCGCCGCTTCGGCCTTCTGCGTCGAGGGCGGGTTTTCCAATCTCGCGCCCTATACGGTCGAGCAGTACGGGGTGAACATGGGCTCGCGCTCGTCGGGGCTCGGTCAGGCGGCGAACGGGGTCGGCAAGATCCTAGGGCCGCTCGCTCTGGCCTTGCTCGCCGGCAGCGACAACATCATCGCCCCCAAGGCGACCGCCGACGCGATCTTCCCCGCCTTTCTCTTCCTCGGCGGCACGATGCTGGCGGTGGCGCTCGCCTACATGTTCCTCGGCGTCGAGACCCACGGGCGGGCGATGACGCTCGGTCATGAGGCGCCGGCCGGGCAGTGATGCCATGATCGGCCGCTGTGGATAACGGGGATAAGAATAAAGTAGGAACATCCGCGTGGCTTGATAAGATGGCCGCCTGACTCCTCAACGTCGGGATGGCCCTCATGGCAGGCAGCGTCAACAAGGTGATCCTCGTCGGCAATCTCGGCCGCGACCCGGAAATCCGTTCGACCAATGACGGCACGCGGATTGCCAATCTGCGGCTCGCGACCTCCGAGAGCTGGCGCGACCGCAACTCGGGCGAGCGCAAGGAGCGCACCGAGTGGCATAGCGTCGTGATCTTCAACGAGCGCCTCGTCGAGATCGCCGAGAAATATCTGCGCAAAGGCTCGAAAATCTATGTCGAGGGTGCGCTGCAAACGCGCAAATGGACCGACCAGCAGGGTCAGGAACGCTATTCGACCGAGGTCGTGCTGCAGCGCTTCCGCGGCGAGCTGACCATGCTCGACGGCGCGCGCACTGGCGGCGCGAGCGAAGGCGGCGACTACGAGGATTACTCGGGCGGTGGCGATCAGGTCCGTTACGGCGGCACCGGCCAAGCGGCCTCGGGTTTTAGCGGCGGCCCGGCGCGCGGCCGCGCCCCGGCCAGCGCCGACCTCGACGACGAGATCCCGTTCTGACACCGGCGGACTGCACCTGCGGCACCCTGCATCGTCGCGGCTTCCTGCTCGGCGCCGGCGCGGCGGCGTTGGCGCTGCGGCCCTGGCTGGCGCGTGCCGCTAGCGGCGATTACGAGGCAATGATCCTCGGCTGCATCGATCCGCGGATGCAGGAGCCGATGCGCGACTATGCGGTGAGCCGCGGCCTCATCGGCCAATACAGCAAGTTCACCATCGCCGGCGCCGCGATCGGCGTCGTCGCCCCGGCCTTCGCGAAGTGGCACGAGGTGTTCTGGGACAACCTCGCCGCCACGATCCAGTTGCATAACATCAAGAGTGTCATCGCGATCGACCACCGCGACTGCGGCGCTGCAAAGATTGCCTACGGCGACGCGTCGGTCGCGGCGCCGGAGATCGAGACCGAAACGCACAAGAAGGTGCTGGCGGACTTCCGCAAGGCGGTCGGCGACCTTCAACCTCACCTCAAAGTCGAGACGCTGCTGATGGCGCTTGACGGGTCGTTCATCTCGCTTTCATAGCCGCCCCGCAGCGGGGCGTTGACGGGGCTGAAGCCGGCGGCCGCGATGGGACGCGACCGCCGGCCCAGATCAGCCGATCGCGCCGGTGAGGACGGGACCGAAGGGAACGTAGCGTTCGCCGTCGAAGCGTCTCATCTGCGCCTGCTTGATCGGCGCGAAATTTGTCGCGCTGGTGTTGACCACGATGCCGGGCAGCAGCATTGGCAGTTCGAGATTATGCAGGCTGGCAGCCTGCTTCATCACGTTCTCGCGGCTTAGATCGTCGCCGCACTGCTTGAGCATTTGAACCGTCGTCGCGGCGATCGAATGGCCATAGACGTTCTGCTGATCGGTCTTGTCGCCGCTCGCGTAATACTTGTCCATGAACGACACCCACTCTTTGTAGCCCGCATCGTCTTTCCATTGGGGATCGGTGGGGTCCTTGAAGGAGTTGTCGCTGATGATCCCCTTGGCGTTTTCGAGGCCCGCCGGCTTTAGGGTCGCCCCGACCGACGAGGCGATGCCGTTCAGGATGTGGAGCGGCTGCCATTGGATTTCCGCCACCTTCCTGACCGCCTGTGCGCCGAATTTGGGGATCGCGATGGTAACGAGGACATCGCAGCCCGCGGCCTTCATCTCGACGATCTGCGAGTCGACGGTCGGGTCCATGGTCTCGTAGGAATCCTTGACCTTGATCATCGACGCCGCCTTGTCGCCAAGCCCGTCGACCAGCCCTTTCAGATAGTCCTTGCCGAAATCGTCGTTCTGGTAGAGCACGGCGATCTTGGCGTCGGGTTTTTCCTTCAGGATATAGTTGGCGTAGATGCGCCCCTCGGCCTGATAGCTGACGAAAAAGCCCATGGTCCAGGGGTGGCCCGTGGGGTCGTCCCACTTGGTGGCGCCTGTGCTGACAAACAATTGCGGCACCTTCTTCTCGTTCATGTAGTGCCAAACCGCGCTGTTTGTCGGAGTGCCGACCGCACCGGCGATAAACAGGACCTCGTCGTCCTCGATCAGCTTGCGCGTCATCTCGACCGTCTTCGGCGGCGAATAGGCGTCATCGTAGGAGGTCCAGGTGAGCTTGCGCCCGTTCACGCCGCCCTGGTCGTTGATCATCTTGAAATAGGCGGCCATCGATATCGGAATTGGGCTGGCATTTGACAGCGGCCCGCTATAGGGGCCGGTGTTGCCGATCTTGATTTCGCTGTCGGTGACGCCGGGCCCGTAATTCTTGGCCGCGCGAGCGGGCCGTGGGGCCAGCAGCGGGCCGCCCAGGGCAAACGCTGCCGGGGCGGCCGCAAGGATCGTGCGGCGCGTTAAACGCTTCATGTCTACCTCCCAGTTGTAAAGCCTGCTGTTCAAGTCATTGGTTTTTTGCGTTCCCCGTTTTCGGGGTAACGGCTGCAGGATCGGCCTGTTTGCCGTTTTCGGCAATTGCGTATGTGTGCCGGCGCCGGAAAGCATGATTTGTGACCGCTAGCGGCGCATCGGCGTCACCGCACAGCCCACCGAAAGCTCGCCGCTACTTGTTCAGACGACGGAAACGGGGCAACTTCGGATTTCATTTGCCCACCAGGAAACCGGATGGCGAACCGCCGCGTTCCTCGCCAAGCGCCAGCCCGGGCGCCCCGTCGACGAGACCGCGTCGCCGCGAGGCTGCTCGAGGGCGATGCCGGCTATCGCCTCATGGTCGAAAGCATCAAAGACCACGCCATTTTTATGCTCGACGCGAATGGCTTGGTAACCAATTGGAACGCCGGGGCGGCGCTCATCAAGGGGTATTCGGCCGAGGAGATCATCGGTCAGCATTTTTCCGTGTTCTACTCGCCGGAGGACCGCCGTGCCGGCATCCCGCAACGGGCGTTAGAGACTGCGGCAAGGGACGGAGCGTATGAGGCGGAAGGCTGGCGTATCCGCAAGGATGGGAGCCGCTTCTTCGCCGCGGTCGTGATCGAGCCGTTGCGCGCCGATACCGGCGAGCTGATCGGCTTTGGCAAGATCACCCGCGATATCACCCGGCGAGTTCGCGAACGGCAGGCTCTAGAGGAGACGCGAATAAGGCTCGCGCAAGCGCAAAGGATGGAAGCGGTGGGCCAACTCACCACCGGGATCGCGCATGATTTCAACAATTTGCTGACCACGATCATCGGCAATCTCGATCTGATCAGCCGCGGATCGAGCGATCACGCCGTCGTCGCGCAACGGCTGGTCTCGGTTGCCCATGCCGCGCACCGCGCATCGTCTCTGACCTCGAGGCTTCTCGCCTTCGCGCGCCGGCAAACTCTGGCGCCGCAGGCGACGGATATCAATCGGCTGATCACCGACATGTCGGAATTGCTGCGGCGAACGCTGGGCGAAAATATCGACGTCGAGGCCGTCCTCGCCGGCGGGCTTTGGCGCGCCTTTGTCGATCCCGTTCAGCTCGAAAACTCGTTGCTCAACCTCGCCATCAACGCTCGCGACGCGATGCCCGACGGCGGCAAACTGACGGTCGAGAGCGCCAATACCTATCTCGACGAGGAGTATGCGGAAAGCCGCCCCGAGGTCACCGCCGGCCAATACGTCCTCATCGCCGTCACCGACAGCGGCAGCGGTATGACGCCGGAGGTGATCGAGCGGGCGTTCGAGCCGTTTTTCACGACGAAATCGGAAGGCGTCGGCACCGGCCTGGGGCTGAGCCAAGTGTACGGTTTTGTCAAGCAATCGGGCGGTCACATCGCGCTCTATAGCGAGGTTGGCCAAGGCACGACGATCAAGATTTATCTGCCGCGGTATTCCGGCGCCGACGCGCCCGAGCCGACGCGGGTGCGCCCGGATGTAACCACGCTCGCCAGCGGCGAAACCGTCTTATTGGTCGAGGATGATGCCGCCGTGCGAGACTTTGCGGGCGACGCGCTCCGACTTCTCGGCTATCGGGTTGTCGTGGCCGCCGATGCGGCGACGGCGCTGAGCGCTCTCGATGCTCACCCGCAAATCGATGTGCTGCTCACCGACGTTGCTTTGCCCGACCTCAACGGCCGGCAACTGGCCAATCAGGTCACCCGCCGGCGCCCTGCGGTGAAAGTCCTGTTCATGACCGGGTATGCCCGTAACGCGATTGTTCACCAGGGCGTGCTCGATCCGGAGGTCGACCTACTGGCGAAGCCCTTTACCGTGGACAGCCTGGGAAGAAAACTGCGGCAGGTCATCGCGCGTGGGTGAAAGCCGGGCAGGGGGATGTTGGTTCGATCTGCGCTATCGTCGTGCCCCCGACCTTGGTGAACGGGTCAGCCCCCGCGTTCGCTGGGCGGCGCGCCTTCTGCCACGGGTCGCCGTTCCGGATCCAGCTGCGTCCAGATCTCGGCGTCACGCCCGTAGATGTCCGGGCGAAATTGCAACCTGCCGTCGGCATCCGCGAACGCGGTCTCGTAGATCACGAACACCGGCACGGCCCGTGGCAGATCCCCTCGGTTGGTGCTGCCCGTCGCGATCGCTTGATCGATGGCGTCGATCGGCTGCTGCATCAGCAGAGCGGCCAATTCGCGCGGCTTCTCCACCCGGATGCACCCATGACTGATGCGCCGATCCTCATGACTGAATAGATTTCTTTCCGGGGTATCGTGCAGGTAGACGTCGAACCGGTTCTTCATCAGAAACATTATCTGCCCGAGCCCTGAATTTGGTCCCGCCAGCTGCTGCAATATGCCATTGGGCAGCATGATCATGTTGTGCCGCGCCAAATAATCTGGGTCGCTAACGGTCTTCGGCAGGATCTCGTTGGTCGCGATGTCCGGCGGGATGTTCCAGGGCGGGTTGAACAAAACTCCGTCTATTGCGGCCTGGAACTCCGGGCTCTGATTGCCCGGCCCATCTTGGCCGACAATCACCTTTGTCGAGAAAACCGGCTGGTCGCCGCGGTACAGCACTACCCGCTCGTCGGCCACGTTGACCCAGACGCGGTCGGGCGGCAGGTGCCGCGGCAGCCAGCGTTCGCGTTCGAGGTTTACCTGGATCTGGCGCAAACGGGTCGACGAAGTCTTGCCGTTCGCTGGAGCGCTCGATTGGAGTGTCTGCAAAGCCTGGCGCAGTAGCCGGTAGGTCGGTGTCGCCGGTGCCAGCGCCTGGATCGACGCCGCGGGGTCGGGGCTGCCAATGGCTGCGTCGAGCGCGGTAGTGACGTCGATCGGCTCGGGCGTCAAGGCCTCGTCGTCTCTGCGGCGCCCGACCGGCATGACCCCGCGGGCCAGCGCGTCGGCATAGGACAAGAAGGCGTCCGACAGCACCAATTCCCGGTAAAGCGGCGGCAATGTTGGCGACAGCAGCAGATTGGCGTGAAACAGTTGGGGAGCGAGGCCATGCTCGCCGGCGCGCAACACGGCATTCGTCAGTGAGTTCGCCTGCGCCGGCCGGGTCGGCCATACCGGCTCGAAACCATGACGCGCATAGAAACGTCGCAGCGATCCGAGGTTCAGCCGCTCACCGGCGACGAGTAGCTCAGGCCCGGTGAGCAGCCCGCCGAGTTCGGTGTTGGCATAGCCCGCCATGGATACGGGAGGCGGTGCCAAGGTCCCACCAGGTTCCGCCGCGAGAGCGGCCGGCGCCACCAGCACACATGCTAGGGCGAGCGCCATCGCGCCTCCTGCAAGCGGCCCGGCGAATGTCAAAAAGCCTCTCGTCGAAAAGCTCATGACGGAAAAAAGCCTCACCGAAAGCGTAATCCCGGCGCAACTCACGCTGCCGTTCGTGGAGAACGGCGCCGCGCGTTTAGGGTTCTGGGTAGAGGTTAAGCAAAACCTAGACGCGCTGGCCACTGCTTAGAACGATTGTGCGCATCAGCGCAAAATTTCTGGGTGGCTGCCATCGGCATCCCCGCAATGGTGCGAGGTGGCGACCAGGGCCGATTTTTTTTTGCCGGGGCTGGGAACGAGGAGACCCCTTTGCCGTAACTCGTTGCTGTCAATCACTTTATGATTGTCCTATGATACGGTTCTCTCAACTGTGGAGGAAACCCATGTCCGACATCGAAACAATGACCCGCCGCAGGCAGTTGCGTAATGCGGCGCTGGTTGCCCTCGTGGTTCCGGCGCTCCTCGCCGCATGCGCGCCGGTGCCACCTCCCCCTCCCCCGCCGCCGCCGCAACCGATCGCCGTTCCGGCCCCGCCGCCGCCTCCAGCTCCGGTTGTCCGCGGCTAATCGACGGCGCGGTATCTCCACATTGCGGGCGAAGGAAACTTCACCCTCGATGCCGAACTCCAGCCGAGCGGTTCAGTAGCCGCCACGATCGACGGGTACGATCAGCTGCTGACGGCACTGTCGGTAGCAGGGTTGGCGCGGGCAAGCGACCTGACGCAGATGAAGATCGGGCTGGCCATGATCGGCCCGGCAATCTCGACCTATTTCACGGTAACGGACGGCGACGCCGGGCGCGCCTTACGAACCCGCTGCCGCGACGTGGGGGTAGGTGCCACCTCGGATGTTGGCAAGCTCGTTGAGGCCTGATCCCGCTTCGGCGTTTGAGGCTTCGCCGCCAGAGGTCCCTCTCGTACGCTCGGCTCGGGTTGGCGAGGCGGGGGGTTGGCTACCGGCGTGGCGGCAGGAGCTGCTCGGAGCGGTGTTTGTCCTTTGAGGTCCGTAGTAGATCGCTCGACCTTTGAAGCAAAATCTTGGGCAGCAGGCGGCCTCGCAGCATTGGATGGCGTGTCTTCCCTCGTAGCGAACTGAGACGTTGCAGACTTTACAGCCGGAGGTGTCGCCGTCGGCTCAGCCCCGCTTGTTGCCACCGGGCTGGGCTTAACCAGCTCCTCGAACAGGCGCCGGATGCTCAAATGCGTCCCCTCATGGATATAGACGTGGCCGTGACTGTCAAAGCCGAAGAGGGTGGCTTCCGCGGCACCTCGGATCTGGCGGAATGCCTCATTGATCACATTGAAACACTCGAGCAGGCCATCGCCGTGTGCCAGGCGCGTGTGGCGCAGGATGTCTCCGGTATTAAGCGGGTGCAGAGGGGGAACGCGTACCCCTGGCGCCGCGTCGCGCGCGAGTTCAAAGAAGACTTGGGTGATCACAAAGTTACTGCGGATTATGGTGAAGACATGCAAAGCCTCTTCCGCGGTGCAGGATGCGAGTGCAGCGGCTCTCACCTGAGAGGGGTCATGGCTTGGCCTTTCAGCAGCAGCCAGCGCCTGTGCGATTTCCTGCACCGCCCACCGTCGCACTTCGGGCGGAGCGAGGCGCAATTGCTCTGCGGTGAAGGTAAAGCTCGTCATCGGGCACCTCCTTTTGCGCAACACTATGGAGGTATGACCGGCCCGCCTTGATCTACGTCAACGTGGTGCCTTGCCGGCTCGCATAGCCGACCGCCGTCGGGCTTAATCATTCAGTTGAGCTACATCAATGCCCTCGGATCCTCCACCGACTTTACTCCGGCCACTCGGTTTCGCCAGGAGTGGCGGAGAAGGGGGATGACGACGCTGTTGACCCTGGCGCGCGATGTCTGGCTTCTGACCAAAAGCTATTGGAGCGGCGAAGAACGCTGGTCAGCGTGGGGGTTTTTGACCTCGGTCATCGGTCTCAACCTCGGCTTGGTGGCTGTCACCGTTGAACAGAACCAAGCGACCGGCTCTCTCTTCACTGCCCTGCAACAGCAGAACGCCCCCGGATTCTATCGCGCCTGTGTGATCGTGCTCTTGCTGATCGTGTTCTATCTCATGGTCGCAGTGTTGCGAGCCTATCTCGATCAAACCCTTCAGCTACGCTGGCGGCGCTGGTTGACCGATCAATATGTCCGCCGCTGGCTTGCCGACCGAACGTTTTATCGCATGCGCTTTTCGGGTCGTATCGATAATCCCGACCAACGGATCTCAGAGGATGTCCGCCTTTTTATCGAACGGACCATGGCCCTAGGCCTCGGCCTCCTTAACGCTTTGGCCAATCTTGCATCATTTGCAGCATTGCTTTGGTTTCTTTCTGGCAGCATCACATTCCCCATTGATGGCTTCGAGATCACGGTCCCCGGCTACATGTTCTGGGTGGCTGTGCTTTACTCCGGCCTTGGGTCGGTAATCGCACACCTGATCGGCCGACCTCTGATCAGCCTCTACAACCGGCAACAAGCTGTTGAGGCCGATTTTCGCTTCGCTCTCGTCCATCTTCGTGAGGAGGCTGAGGGCGTAGCGCTCTATGGTGGAGAAGCGCAGGAACGAAAAATCGCAGCCGGACGCTTCCAAACTCTCTATGAGAATTTCAAACGCATTATTCTGCGCAGCAATGAGTTCCTTTTCTTCCAATTGCTATTTAGCCAGAACACGTCGTTTTTTGCGTTATTAATAGCCTCTCCTCGATTTTTCTCCGGCGCAATACAGCTTGGGGTTCTGACCCAGATCGCCAATGCATTCGAGCGCGTCAACGAAGCTTTATGCTGGTTTGTCGGCAGCTACACCACTTTCGCCGCGTGGCGCGCATCGGCCGATCGGTTGACCGAATTTGCTGGCGAGATCAAGCGCGAGACCACTGCGGCGCCTCGTGGCGCGAGTATTGGAACGACCGGTCAGGACACCATCGACATGCAGGAAGTCGGCGTGTTTCTGCCCGATGGTAAGCCGCTGCTTGACCCCGTGACGCTGACGTTCAGGCGGCACGAGCCCGTGTTATTGCGAGGTCCCTCCGGCAGCGGCAGGAGCACGTTGTTCCGCATTCTCAGAGGGCTGTGGCCATTTGCCAGCGGTAGCATCCGCCTTCCGGCAGGCGCCAAAATGCTCT
>DASYXG010000110.1:0-7127 GCA_035935235.1 Allostellaceae bacterium | reverse complement strand
TCCCGCCGGTTGTGGTGATCCTACACCGGCGGGGTCTCCGGTCGCGCGGCTAGCGGAAAGAAAGTCCCTCTCCCGCGGGGCGGGAGAGGGGTCACATGTCCCGGCGACGATATGTGGCCGAACCCTCACCCGGCGCCGGGCTGCGCCCGGAGCCACCCTCCCCCGCAAGCGGGAGGGGGGCTCGACTAGGGCCGTGGTTCGGCGTGCGGGTAAGGGCTACGCGTTGCTGCGGCGGTTCTGCTCGTAATGCGAGTTGCGCAGCACGCGGCCGGGCAGCGCGCCGGTGTGCTTGCCGTCTTCGTAGAGCACCTGCCCGTTGACGATCGTGCCGAAGATGCCCTCGGCCGATTCCTTGATGCGCCATCCGCCGGCCGGGAAGTCGTGCACCACAGTCTCCTTGCCGCACTTCACGGTGGCGGGGTCGAACATGGTGATGTCGGCCTTCATACCCGGGCGCAGCAGGCCGCGATCGTAGATGCCGAAGGTCGAAGCCGACTCGAAAGTGAGGCGCCTAACCCCTTGTTCCAGCGTCATCGCGTGCTTCTCGCGCACCCATTCGCCGAGCAGCTTGGTGAGGTAGCCGTAACCGCCGTGGAACTGCACGTGCGCGCCGCCGTCGCCGAGCCCGATCACCGCGTTGGGGTAGGTCAGGATCTGCTTCAGCGCCGCATCATCGATATTGTTTTCGGCCTGCAGGAAGCGGGTCTCCAGCTTTTCCTCGACGACAAGATCGAGGAACGCGTCGATCACGCGTTTCTTCTGCGCCTCGGCGATCTCGCCGATGTTCTTGAACTGCATCCACTTGTTCTTTTCGAGCGCCGGCTCGTTGACCCAGATGTAATTCCACCAGGTCTTGGAAATGCCGACGGCGCTGTCCGGCTTGTTGACGACGGCTTCCTCATGCAGCTTGGCGCGGATTTCCGGGTCGGCGTAGAGCCGCAGTTTCTCTTCGTCCTTCATCAGCAGGATCGGGTGCCAGGTCGGCAGACCGCGGAAGACCTGGCTGTTCTTCATCGTGAAGTCTTGCGTGACCCGGTTCGGCGAGCACATCGGATAGGCGCGGATGCCCAGCGCCGCGGTTTCGTCGACCCGCGCCATATGCTGCTTCCACTCGTCCGGCCGGCGCATCGTCTGCGACAGCGAGTTGTAGACGACCATGCGACCCGAAGCCTCGGCGAGGCGGCGCATCATGCCGTCTTTCAGCTCGACATACTGGCCGCCGCCGGCCTGGATCGTGCCGGTGCCCATGTCGCGCAGCACGTCGGCGAGCGCGAAAATCTCCTTCTCATCGGCCCACAGTGCCGGGATCGGCACGCCCTGCGGGTCGAAATGGCCCTTCTCGCGCGACACCGAGAGGCCGAGCGCGCCGGCTTCCATGCCGCTGCGCACGACGTCCTGCATCTGCTTGATCTGCGCCTCGGTGGCGCCGGCCTTCTGGCAGTCGTCGCCCATCACGTAATGGCGCACCGCGGTATGGCCGATCAGGTTGCCGACATTGATGCCGAGCCGCGTGTCGAGCTTGTCCATGTATTGCGGGATCGTCTCCCAATCGAAATCGACGGTCCTCAGCACCGACATCGGGATCGCTTCGACATAGGAGAGGAACTCGGCGAGCCGCTCCTCATGCCCTTTGCGCACCGGCGCCAGGCTCAGCGAGCAGTTGCCGAAGATCACGCTCGTCGCGCCGTGCTCGGGTGAAAACGTGCAGAGCGGGTCCCAGGTGACCTGGGCGTCGTAATGGCAATGATTGTCGATAAAGCCGGGGGCGACGGCGCGGCCGTCAACGTCGATGGTCTTCTCGGCGGGGCTCGACAGCTTGCCGATCTCGGCGAGCTTGCCGTCCTTGACGCCGACATCGCCACGGAATGCCGGCATGCCCGACCCGTCGACAATCAGCCCGTTCTTTACCAACAGATCGTAGGCCATCGCGCGTTCCTCCGAAGCTTGTTCGGGTCGAAGTGTAGCACGCGAGCGAGGGCTGCCTACCTGCCGCCTACGCATGGGCTGATGGTAAGCCAAGCTTAGGATGCATGCCTCGGCGGCGCGCGCAGCGCCCGGTTGGAACGCTTTCGCCGTCCGGTTGTTGGTGCGGCAGTCGACCCAGGCGGTTTTGGTGAATCATTTGTTAACCATGTTTGCCGCCACAATGCGCACCGGGGGACGATGAATGGGCGGGGAACGATGAAAGGGATCACGATCGGCATCGCGACGACGCTGCTCGGGATAGCGGCCTATGTGCTTGTCGCGGTTGCATTGGCGAGCGTCGGCTGATCAAGCATTCGCACGTCGCTCAATTGCTAACCCATACAACGAGCGTCTAAAACTCTCCGGCACTTCAGGCGCCCGGAGGGAACATGGCGTTGCTCATCGTCAATCTCGACAAGCAGATCGGCAACGCCCAGCTGTGGCGCGATAATTTCGCCGAGCAGCTTCCCGACCTCGAAATCCGCATCTTTCCTGAGGCCAACGATCTGCGCGAGATCGAATACCTCGCGTTCATCCGGCCGGACTTCGACGTCATCCCGCCACTCCCCAATCTGAAGGCGATGTTCAGCCGCTCGGCCGGGGTCGAGGCGTTCATCAATCATCCCAAATTGCCAAAGGTCCCGCTCGGCAAGATCGAGCCGTCGGGCGGCGATCCGATGATGACCGAATACACCGTGATGCACGTGCTGCGCTTTCACCGCGAGATGCCGAAATACCAGGAGGCGCAGAAGAACCGCGAATGGCTGCGCACCCGCATCGTGCGACCCGAGGAGCGCCGCGTCGGGTTTCTCGGCCTGGGGCTGATGGCGACCGCGCCGGCGCTGATCCTCAAGCAGCTTGGCTTCCCGGTCTCGGCCTGGGTGCGCTCGCCGCGCCAGGTCAAGGGCATCCGGATGTTCCACGGCGAAGATCAGCTCGAGCCGTTCCTCAGCCAGACCGACATCGCCGTCTGCCTGCTGCCGCTGACCCGCGAAACCGAGGGCATCCTCTGCGCCCGCACTTTCGCGATGATGCCGAGGGGCGCGATGGTCATCAATATCGGCCGCGGCGGCCATGTGGTCGATGCGGAGCTGATCGCGGCGCTCGATTCCGGGCAGCTTTCCTACGCCGCGCTCGATGCGCTGAAGCCCGAGCCGCTGCCGCCGGAAAGCCCGCTATGGACGCACCCCAAGGTCACGGTGATGCCGCATGTCGCGCGCCGCCCGACGGTCGCGCAGCTGGTGACCGAGATCGCCGCCAACATACACAGCATCGAAGCCGGCGGCGGGCTGTTGCAGCAGATCGATATGGCGACGGGGTATTGATGCGCCGGTCACCGGCCCGAGGGCAGCGAACCGACCGCGTCGTTCGCGGCCTCAAGCAAGCCGCGGACGACGCGAGAACAACTCCCAGACGCATCCTAGGAGCTCGCGCTCGTTGAACGGCTTCGACACGAAGTCGTCGCGCGTCGGGTCGTAGAGCCGGGACGCTCCATTACCGGAGATGAAGAGAGAGCGTAGGGCCGGATTGCATTGTCTGGCGCGCTGAACCGTCTCAATGCCATCCAGCGGCGGCGGCAAGCCGATGTCGGTAATCAAGAGGTCGATCCCGCCCTGTTCGATCAACTGGAGCGCGGTCGTGCCGTCCTCCGCGGTGCTCACCGGAAAACCTTCGCGGGTCAACATCGCGCAAAGCAGGGCGGCGATGTCCGGATCATCCTCGATGATGAGGATTCGCGGGCGTTGAACCTCCATGTGCGATTCCCTTCTTCTGCACGCGAATGCGCGCCGTGGTAGTCGCTAACCGCGCGAAACCCGCTACGGTTCCTCAGCAGAAAACTATTTTTTTAAGGCCGGATTACAAAGCGCTTACGTTTGTAAATTCGCGGGTTATCGTTTCAAAGGCCCGGCAATCGGCAAACCGACGCGTGGAACGGTTGCGTCCGCTGTGCCCTGCAGGCCCAATTTCGCAGGCCCAATTTCCACTTGAGAGTTATCAGGTAAACTGGCCGTTCGCGCGATCGCGCCCGACATAGCGCGGCACGCGAATTTGAGTCCCGGCTCGCGCACTGACGGGGACGACCTGGATGCTGAAATTCTTCGCGGATATCTTCGACAACACCGACTTGTCGCCGCATGGGTTCTGTTTGTTATGGCGACCGGAATTGATCTGGTTGCAGATTATTTCAGATACGATAATAGCGTTATCTTATTATTCTATCCCTCTGGCGTTAGCTTACTTTGTTATCAAGCGCCGTGATCTCGTCTTTGGATGGATATTCTGGTTATTCAGCGCGTTCATCTTGGCGTGCGGCACGACACACGTGTTTGAGATCCTGACCTTGTGGTATCCGCTCTACGGCATCGAAGGAGCGATCAAATTCGCGACGGCATTGGCCTCGGTCATCACCGCGGCCGTCCTGTGGCCAATGCTGCCGCGTGCCTTGGCCTTGCCATCTCCGAGCATGCTGGCCCAAGCCAATCAGGAGCTTTCGGCGCAGATCGCCGAGCGCAACCAGGCTTTCGCGACACTGCGCGAGAGCGAAGAGCGTTATCGCACCCTCGCCGAGACTTTGCGGCAGGAAGCCGAGGAAAGGCGCCGGGCCGAAGACGCTTTGCGTCAATCGCAGAAGATGGAAGCCGTCGGGCAGTTGACCGGTGGCGTTGCCCACGATTTCAACAATTTGCTGACGATCATCTTGGGCAATCTCAAAATCGCGAGCAGGCTGTCGGCGGACGGGAACCCCGAACTCCAAGACTGTCTCGGGGCAATTCAGCGCGCCGGAGAACGGGCCGCGACGTTGACCCAGCGGCTGCTCGCCTTCTCGCGGCGTCAGCCGCTTGCACCGCACACGGTCGATCTCAACCGGCTCGTGTCGGGGATGTCGGAACTGCTGAACCGGACGCTCGGCGAAGCAACCGTGATCGAAATCGTCCTCGGCGCCCGGCTGTGGCTCACCCGCGTTGACCCACACGAGCTCGAAAACGCGCTGCTCAACCTGGTTATCAACGCGCGCGACGCGATGCAGCGTGGCGGCAAGCTGACGATCGAGACCGCGAACCTCTATCTCGATGAGGACTATGCGGCGACGGACCTAGAGGTTTCTCCCGGCCAATACGTCATGCTGGCGGTGAGCGACACCGGCACCGGGATGAGCACGGACGTGCTCGCCCGGGCGTTCGAGCCCTTCTTCACGACCAAGCCGATAGGCCGGGGAAGCGGTCTTGGCCTCAGCATGGTTTACGGGTTCGCGCGGCAATCCGGCGGGCATGTCCGGATTTACAGCGAAGTGGACCGCGGCACGACGGTCAAGATCTATCTCCCGCGCTGGCTTGGGGAGGAGGAGCCGCCGCCGCCGCCGGAAAAAAAGCTGAGCCGGGAAATTCACTCCGCAGGGAGAGAAACGATCCTCGTCGTCGAAGATGAGCCAGAAGTGCGCGCCTATGCGGCGCGGGCTCTGGGCGAGCTCGGTTACCGGGTCGTCGAGGCTGGAACCGCGGAGGCGGCGCTGGCAATTCTACGCGAGCAGCCGATCGACCTGCTGTTCGCGGATATCGGGCTCCCGAGCACGGATGGCCGCCAACTCGCCAACATCGCGCGGGAGCTCCAGCCGGCCCTCAAGGTGCTCTTCACCACCGGCTACGCGCGCAATGCCATCGTCCACAACGGTACTCTCGATGCCGATGTGGACATGATTCCCAAACCGTTCAGTTCGGACGCATTGGGCCGGCGGGTCCGACAGATCCTCGACCGGCCCACGGCGACCGGGTGAGACGGGTTAGGTCAAGCTTTCCCGTTTATCGCCCGCCAGATGCGCTCGGAGGTGGCGGGCATCTCGACATGGGTGACGCCAAATTCGGATAACGCGTCGACGACGGCGTTGATCACCACCCCGAGCGCCGGGGTGGTGCCGCCTTCGCCGCCGGGGCGGATGCCCAAGGGGTGGGTCGGGCTCGGCACCTCGCTGAGCTCGCAATCGAAGAACGGCATGCCGTCGGCGCGCGGCATCGCGTAATCCATGAACGAGCCGGCGAGCAATTGTCCGCTGTCCGGATCATAATAGGCGTTTTCCATGATCGCCTGGCCGACGCCCTGGACGATGCCGCCATGCACCTGGCCGTGCACGATCATCGGGTTGACCGCGCGGCCGACATCGTCGACCGCGCTGTAGCGGATGATGTCGAGCACGCCGGTTTCGGGGTCGATTTCGACCTCGCAGACATGGCAGCCATAGGGGAAGGCGGCGAGGTTCACGGTCTCGTCGCTCTCGGCGCCCAAGGGCCCGCGCAATTCGTCGGGCAGGTCGTTGCGCTCGAGGGCGGCGCGCGCCGTCTCAAAGATGCCGATGGCGCGGTCGGTGCCTTTGACGATGAAACTGCCGCCGACGAATTCGAGGTCGGCGACATCGGCCTCGAGCACGTGGCCGGCGATCTGCAGGCCTTTCTCGATGATCGCCTTCGAGGCGTTGAGCATGACGATGCTGCCGAGCCTGAGTGCACGCCCCGAATGTGCGCCGCCGCCGACAGAAACGCGCGCTGTGTCGCCGGTGATCAGGCGGATGCTGTCGATCGGTACGCCGAGGAATTCGGTGACGAGCTGGGCAAAGCTGGTCTCGTGGCCCTGGCCTTGGCTGACGGTGCCGATGGCGATTTCGACGATGCCTTCCGGCTTCACCACCATCTCGGCCCTTTCGCGCGGGGCGCCGGTCGCGGTGTCGACGTAATTAGCGACGCCGATGCCGCGGCATTTGCCGCGCGCTTTCGCCTCGGCGCGGCGCGCCGGAAAGCCCAGCCAGTCGCCAAGCCGCAGCACCCGCTCCATGCAGTCGTGGTACTCGCCGCTGTCGTAGACCATCCCGAACGGGTTGGTGTAGGGCATCGCCGACACCGGCACGAGATTGCGGCGGCGGAGCTCGATGCGGTCGATGCCGGTCTGTTGCGCCGCGAGGTCGATGAGCCGCTCCATGACGAACATCACCTCGGGCCGGCCGGAACTGCGGTAGGGCCGGGTCGGCAAGGTGTTGGTGAGCGCCGCCCGAGCGCGGAAATGCACCACCGGGACGTGGTAGATGCTCGACATGATCTCGACGCCCTTGTTGAGCGAACCGAAGGCGATCGCATAGGCGCCCTGGTTGACGAGGTTCGAGCCGCGCATCGCGAGAA
>DASYXG010000109.1:0-26063 GCA_035935235.1 Allostellaceae bacterium | reverse complement strand
AACGAGCGCGCGGCCCTCCTCCTTCGGCATCCCTTCGATGTCGCAGGCCCAGCGTCCGATATAGAGGGACACCCACCCACTTTTGTCGTGGCGCCGCACCAGCGGGTGAAACACGTCGGGCCGCTCCGCCAGTTCCTCCGGCGTATAGGGCCGCATATCGGGATAGTTGATGGCATGCATGTCAGCGCGGCTGAATCGTCCGCGCTTACCGGCGATCTTCCCCTTCACCTCCGCCGGCAGCGCCGCATAGACCGCCACCATGTCGGCGAAGAGCGTATCGCCGCCTTCGGGCGGTACCATCCGGGCATAGAGGAACGACCCGGCATTGGGAACGATCTTGTCCTCGCCGTCGGTGTGGAACCCCATGCCCGCGCCGCGCAGCCCCAACGGCTTGCCGTTATCTTCGGCATTGCCGACCACCCAGACCTCGGGATGTTCCGGCAGGTTGAACTCCGCCGGCACCATGATATGCAGCGGCCCCAGTCGCCGGGTGAAGGCGACATGCTCCGCTGGGGTCATGTCGAGGTCGCGGAAAACCAGGATGCCATGGCGAAACCACGCCGCCTCGATCGCCCGCAGCTCGCCGTCGTCGGCCCGCAGATCCGGCGCCGCGCCGATCACCTCGGCGGCGAATTCGCCATGCAACGGACGGAATTCGAGGGGCATGCTTCGTCCTCGGAGCGGTTTGCCGGTATCTTATCGCCACATCGCGCCATGGTCTCGCGGTCAATCAGGGAGTTCTCCAGGATGAGCTTTGTCCGGCTCGCCGCTGCTGTCGCCTTGATCCTCGCGCGCGCCGCTCCGGCGACCGCGCAGGTCGCCTGCGGCCCATTCACCGCGGCGCCGCTCGATGCGCCGGCGCCGCGCACCGAATCCTGGGCCATCCCGATGGTTCAGAACATCAACACCGCGGTCAAAACCCAGCCCTACCGAGTGCTGTTTCTCGGCGATTCGATCACCTTTCGCTGGAATTTCCCGCTATGGGACGCAAAGCCGGTGTGGGATGCCAACATGCCGCAGCGCGGCGTACTCAACGCCGGCGTCTCCGGCGATCGCACCGAGCATCTGCTGTGGCGGCTCGACCATGGCACTCTCGACGGCCCCCCGCCCAAGCTCGCGATTGTGCTGATCGGCACCAACGACCTCGCGCATGGGCGGGCGCCCGAGCTCGCGGCTCAGGGTATTCGCGCGATATTGATCCGTCTGCGGCAGAAGTTGCCCGACACCCGCATCCTGCTGCTCGGATTGACGCCGCGCGGCGCGACACCCGACGACCCGTTACGTCAGGAGGTCGGGGTGGTCAACAAGCTAATCCAAACCTGCGCCGACAACACGATCACCTATGCCGACATCGGTGGCGTGCTGCTCGACGGCAAGGGCGTGCTCAGCACGGGCCTATCACCGGATCTGCTACACTTCAATGGCGCCGGGTATAAGCGCCTCGCACCGAAGCTCGACCCGCTCATCGACCAGCTGGAGAAATGAGTTAGCCGCCGAACAGCTTCCCCAGCCGTAACCGGTCCACCATGCGCCCGTCGATTAGCGAATAGCAGCGCATCGTTACCTCATCGTCATAGCCGAGGGCGGCGGCGAAGGCGCGCCCGCCGCGGTTGGGCGCCTGGATCGCGGCTGTCAGGCGGCGCACGTCGTGGCCGCGGCCCCACTCCTCGATCCGGTCGTGCAGGGCGCGGCCGATGCCCTGCCCCGACCATTCCGGCAGCACCGCGACATTGACGAAGCAGTCGTTTTGCATGCGATAGCCGAACTCGATGCTGCCCGAGGCGAAGGCGACAATGCGCTCGCTGCGCCGTGTGTCGGGCACGGTCGCGACCATCCAGAGTCGCGGATCGCTCGGGGTGGCGGCGATATCGCGCTCGATCGCCTCGGCCGACGCGACTTCGCCGGGCTGCTTGATGCTGAACGGGATCGCCTCGCAGATGCGCATTTCCCAGGCGCGGAACGCAGCGCCATCGCCAACGCGCATCTCGCGGACTGCCGGCGCGATGGTCGCTGGGCGGCGCACCCGCGTCAGCGCGAGCGGGTCTGGGTCCGGCAGCTTGCCCGGCAGCGGCTCCAATAGTTTTCCCATCCACAAATCGTCGGTCCAGCTCCCGCGCCGAAACACACCCCCCCGAATCCGCCCTTCGATCTCGAACCCGCGCTTGTGGTAGAGCGCCTGCCCGCGATCGTTCAGCGAGCTGACCCGCAGCTCGAGCCGCCACGACCGCCGCCGGCGCGCCCAGTCCTCGACCGCCTCGAACAGTCGGGTGCCGATGCCTTGACCGCGCCACGCCTCGCGCAGACCGACGACCGCGATAAACACGCTGCCGGTGTTGCGGGCAAAATGCCCGCAGAACGCCGAGAGATAGCCGACAATCGCGCCGTCGCCGCGCAGAGCGAGAAGGACGATGCCACGCCCACTCTGGGCGAGGCTGCGCAATTCTGCATCGGGCCGCCGATCCCACGGATGCGGCTGGCCGGGCACGCCGAGGAACTCGGTCTCAGCGTCAATCTGCGCGACCGCCTGCATCAGCGCCGCGCCGTCGCTCGGCTGCGCCGGACGGATCTGAATGGTGCCGGCCCCCCTTGGTTCGGCCACGGTTGCGCTCGCCTGTCGCTTTATTCGCGTGCGATGTTTAACCGGTAGGGCGCGCGCGGCAAATAGCAGGCGCCGTTCTGGAGTTTAGATGAAGACAGCCGAGCCTACCCGTCACGCCAACAATTTCGATTTCCTGCGGCTGGTCGCGGCAGTGATCGTGATCTATTCGCACTCCTACCTGATCGCAGCCGGTTCGCAGCGCAACGAGCCGCTGGTCTGGGCGACCGGGAATCAGTGCACCCTCGGCCTCGTCGGCGTCTTCGTCTTTTTCGTAATCAGCGGCTATCTAGTGACCGAGAGCTATTGCCGGTCGCCATATCCCGCCGGCTTCGTGCTGCGGCGGTTTATGCGCATCTACCCGGCGCTGATCCCCAACGGGCTCCTCTGCGCCTTCGTCCTCGGGCCGATCGTCACCTCGCTGCCACTAGCCGCCTATTTCGCCGCGCCGGAGCTGTGGCAATTCCTCGGCGAGTACGCGCGGCTGTGGCCCGGTCCACTAGGGCTCCCCGGCGTGGTCTTCGCCAAAACTACGGTTGGGCTGCTCATCAACGGCTCGTTCTGGACGCTCGTCTTCGAAGTGATGATGTACGCGACCGTTCTGATCCTGGGGGTCGCGCGCGGCTTGCGCCTATCGACTTCGCTCTTCCTGCTCGTCCTTGGTATCGCCGCGATCTGGTGGGACGCGCGCCATTCGCTGATGTGGCTCGACTATCTGCGCGGCTGGCTGTGGATGCTCAGCCACTTCGCCGCCGGCATGGTTATGTATTTCCTGCGCGGTCGGATCGTCTTCCGCTGGTACTACGCGCTCGCAGCATTCGTCGGGCTGGTGCTGATGAGCCGGGTCGGCCACGAGTTCATCACCTTTTTCGCCCTCCCCGGCGGCTATCTGACGATCTACGCCGCGACACGTTATTGGCCGCGGCTCGATTACTCGCGTTATTCCGGCGACCTCTCCTACGGCATCTACATCTATGGCTGGCCCTGCGAGCAATTCGTCATGTGGCTGTCGGGAGGGAAAGCCGAGTGGTGGCAGGTGTTTCTTGGCACGCTCGCCTTGGTGATCCCGCTCGCCTGGCTCTCCTGGCACGGCGTCGAGAAGTGGGCGTTGCGCTGGGTCCGCGGGCGGCGGCGACCGGCGGTCGAGACGCCGGCGGTCTCGGAAACGTTGAGCGCCGGCAATTCGTAATCGGCCCATGCCGCATCGACATTCGACAGCGCCGACGCTTCGGTCAAGGATGGCGCACATCACGCGACGCGGGAGGTTTCGACATGGCCTATGATCTGCTGATCAAGAACGGCACCGTGATCGACGGCACCGGCGCACCGCGCCGCCAAGCGGATATCGCCATTGTCGGCGGCAAGATCGCCGAGATCGGCAAGATCGGCGACGCCGCCACCAAGACCATCGACGCTGACGGCCTTGTCGTCGCTCCCGGCTTTATCGACCCGCACACCCATTACGACGCGCAGATCTGCTGGGACCCCGCGATCAGCCCATCGTCCTGGCACGGCGTCACTTCGGTGGTGATGGGCAATTGCGGCGTCGGCATCGCGCCCTGCAAACCCGAGGCGCGCGAGGTGGCGATGCGCGATCTCGTCAATGTCGAGGGCATCCCCTTCGACGTGCTGGACGCCGGGATCACCTGGGACTGGCAAACCTTCCCCGAATTCATCGACGCCGCCGCCAAGCGCGGCTCAGCCTTGAACCTTGGCTTTATCGCGCCGCTGACCCCATTCCGCCATTGGGTGATGGGCGAAGCCTCGATGGAGCGCGCCGCCACCGCCGACGAGACCGCGCAGATCAAGAGCCTCATCCGCGGGGCGGTCGATGCCGGTGCGTTCGGCTTCTCGACCACGATCCTCAATCAGCATATCGGCTATCAGGCGCGGCCACTCGCCTGCCGCAACGCCAGCCGCGAGGAATTGAAGGCGTACGCCAGCGTCCTCAAGGAAACCGGCAAGGGCGCGATCGAGATCGCCCTTACCCGCAAGATTTCGGTGATGGAGGACGACGAGGAGGAGCTCCTGTCGATGCTCCTCGCCGAAAGCGGCAAGCCGGTCACCTTCCTCGCCCTTTTCCAGCGCGACGACATCCCCGACGCGTGCCCCGAGACGCGGCGCAAGGCCAACGCGCTGCCCGGCGCGACGCCGCAGACCTCGCCGCTCGCGCTCACCCGCGAGCTCAACATGCGCAACCCGTTCTCGTTCGCCGCCTTCACCTCGTGGAAGCGCGTCTTCGAGGACAAATCGAAGGAAGCGCAGCGCCGCGTGTACGCCGACCCGGCCTTCCGCAACCATTTCCGCGAGCAGCTGAAGAGCGCGACCGGGTTCAGCGGCGATTGGAGCCGCCTCACCGTGCATGAGGTGCACAAGCCCGAGATGAAGCGCTATGAGGGCCGCACCGTCGCCAACATCGCCAGGGAGCGCGGCAAGGACGGGCTCGAGACCTTCCTCGACTTGACCCTCGATGACGATCTCGACATCGAGTTCGTGCTCGCCCAGTTCAACGTCAACGTCAAGGCGGTGCAGGAAAACATCATCGACCCGCGGGTGCTGATCGCGCTCGGCGACGGCGGCGCGCATGTCGACATGCTGTGCGACGCCGGCTATCCGACCTTCCTGCTCCGCACCTGGGTGCGCGAGCGCCAGGCGTTGACCCTGGAACAGGCGATCGCGCGCCTCACCGCACAGCCCGCCGACCTTTTCGGCGTCAAGGGCCGCGGCCGGCTCAAAGTCGGGAACGCCGCCGATGTCGCTATCTTCGATCCGGCGACGGTCGGTTCGTCGAGCCGAGGCGAGCGCCGCTACGACCTACCGGGCGGCGCCAAGCGCATGGTGATGCCGTCGCGCGGGGTCGAATACACCGTCGTCAATGGCCAGATCGCCTACGCCAACGGCATGCCCACCGGCTCGCTGTCGGGCCAGGTGATGCGGTCGTAACACGAAAGAAAAAACCGCTATCCCGCCCATCCCTTGGTGGGAAATCCTACCGAACGCCGAGGCGCGCGGCAGGTGAGGGTTACACTTTCTTGAAAAAGCTGTGGTGCCGGCTCGTCGTGTGCGGGCGGATTTTGGTCGCCCAGTCGCCGTAGGCGCCGGCATCGGCCCATTCCTTGGTCTCGGTCACCGCCGGCGCGTCCATCTCGTAGATCATCATGTACTTCTGCATCCGGCTGTCGTTGGATTTGGCCAGCCGGTAGCGGGTACCTTTGCCGCACACCTTGGACAAGAGCGGCGCGTGCTCAGCGTCGTAGACGCGGTTCATCTCTGCCTCGTATGCGGCCGGGATGTCCATCTGCACGATATAGATGTACGGCGTCGACGCGCGGCCCGGCCCGAACTCGCCGATCTTCTCGAAGAAGCTGTGGTGCCGGCTCGTCGTGTGCGGGCGGATCTTCGTCGCCCAGTCGCCAAAGGCACTGCCCTCGTCCCAGGCTTTCGAATCGACGACCTCCGGCGCGTCGATTTCATAGATCGCCAGGTATTTCTGCATCCGGCTGTCGTTCGACTGCTCCAGCCGATAGCGCGTCACGCGGTTGACACCCGGCACCTTGGACAGCATCGGCACGTGCTCGGTGTCGTAGATGCGGTTGAGCTCGGCGTCCAAACTGGCCGGAATATCCATCTGTACGAAGTAGATGTACGACATGGCGATCTCCCTCCCGATGATTTTACCCAACCCGCGCCCAGGCAATTAAGCAATAAATCACCACATTCGTGTCTGATTGCCGCCACGTTGGGGACTACATGCTTGCCGCCAATCGTTTGCGTCGTAATGCCGCCTTACGGTTTGGTACGAGACGTGCAATGATCCACCTAGAGGTTTTCCAGCCCTCGGCGCGCATTCCTGCCATGCCTTGTATCGGCGGCGGGAGTGAACAGCTTTACGCCCAACATCCAATTCTCATGACAAGGCGAGTTCCATGACACGGTCGATACCTGCCTTCCTGCGCACCTTCGTTCTCGCCGGTTTCGCACTTTGCGCCGCCTTCACGCTGCCCGCATTCGCCCAAGGTTCGGACACTGTGCGCGCCTTCTACGCCACCCTGCTCGACACGATGCGCAATGCGCAGACGCTCGGGCCCCAGGGTCGCTATACCCGACTCGCGCCGGCGATCCGCCAGAGCTTCGACATTCCGTTCATGACCCGACTCGCGGTCGGCCCGGATTGGAACACGCTCAGCCCAACGCAGCAGGCGCAGGTGACGGAGGCCTTCGAGCGCTACATCGCCGCGGTCTATGCCGAACGCTTCCATAAATACGCCGGTGAACAGCTGAACGTGACCGGCGAACAGAATTCGCCGGCCGGAACGGTGATCACCAGCCTGATCGTCGCGTCGGATGGTCAACCGACCCACATCAACTACCTAATGCGCAACGACAAGATCGCCGACGTCTATCTCAACGGCACGATCAGCGAGCTGGCCACCCGCCGGTCGGAGTTCAGCGGCATCCTCAAGGCTCAGGGCATCAATGGCCTGATCGCTGCGCTCAATGGCAAGGCCGCAGCGCTGGCATCGTAGTAAGCCCTCGATCCGAACCAAACCCCTCCGGGGCTCCCCGGAGGGGTTTTTGCTGCTTGGCCGCCCGCGCGCCATCCGCCTATGGTGCTCGCATCGTGAAATTCGAGGAGGAAGCGATGATCCATGTGCTCGCCATCATCACCTGCAAGCCCGGCAAGCGCGATGAGGTGCTGGCGGCGTTCCGCGCCAACATGCCGGCGGTCCACGCCGAGGACGGCTGCATCGAATACGGCCCGGTGATCGACGCCGAGGGCGGCTTCGGCGCCAAGTTCGGCGGCGACACTTTTGTCGTCGTCGAGAAATGGCAGAGCCTCGACCATCTCGGCGCCCATGCCCGTTCGCCGCACATGGCGGCCTACGCGGCGAAAACCAAGGATCTCCTCGCCAACCGCGAAATCCACGTCTGCCAGCCGGCGGCCTAGGTCTTCACAATGAGGCAGTGAGGCGGGAAAAGATCGCGCGGCGCGTGACGTCTCTCCGCCTCATCGTCGTCAATTGATGTGCAGAACCGCCTTCCCGGTGAAGTCGCGGTCGATCAGGCGCTCGGCGATAGCACCGATCTCGCTCCATCCGGCCTCGACCGCGATCTCCGGCTTGAGGCGGCCAGCCTCGATCTCAGCGGCCAGCAACGCGAGGCCGATCGAGGCGCGCTCGACGCTCATCAGTTCATGGAACAGAGTAAGGCCATAGAGCCGCGCACCGCCGGTCGAGAAGAAGTCGCGGCTCTGGACGGTCGCGCTCGGCCCTTCGGAGATGCCGAGCGTGACGCAGGTGCCGTTGGGCGCCAGCATCCCCAGCGCCGCCGACAGTGCCGACCCGCCCAGCGAGTCGACGATCAGCCAGTACGGCCCCTCGCCCTTGGCTGCCGACAGGTCGGGGCCGACGGCGACCCGGCCACCGCACCAGCCCGCCACCTGCGCGCGCCGCTCCTCGCGCCGCACATGGCCCCAGACCAGAGCGCCCGCCGCATTCGCCAGCTGGCAGGCAAGATGCCCGACCCCGCCCGAGGCGCCGTCGACCAGCACCTTCCGCCCCAACAGCAGCCCGCCCTGGCGCAGCGCGTGCAGCGCGGTCAAGCCCGCAACCGGCAGGGTCGAGGCCTGCGCGTCGCTGACCTTGTCGGGCAGCGCCGCGACCGCGTGGCTGCGGCAATTGACCCGCTCGGCCCAGGCGCCGTTCGGCAGGATGCCGACAACCCGCGTCCCGGCCTTGGGGCTGCTGCCGTCGGCCGCCGCGGTCTCGACTACCCCGGCGAAATCCCAGCCCGGGCGCCAGCCGGGCTCGGCCTGCTGTACCGCGCGGCGGGTCTCGCCGCGGTTCAGCGAAATCGCGGTGACCTTGACCTGAACTTCGTCGCGGTCGGCGTCGCGCAATTCGACCGGCTTGATCGCAAGCCGCCCCGGCGCGGCATGATCGACGACAACGGCGCGGATGGTTTGCGGCATCTGAACCTCCCGATGAAGCGAGAAGTTGACTACAATCCGGCCGGGCATAACAGAGGCTCGTGCGGTGCCACAACGGGACATTGTGATCTTCGACCTCGGCGGCGTTCTTCTCGATTGGAACCCCCGCCACCTCTATCGCAAGCTGTTCCCTGCTGACGAGGCGGCGATGGAACATTTTCTGGCAACGGTGTGCACCGGTGAGTGGAACCGCCAGCAAGACGCCGGCAGGCCGGTGGCCGACGCCGCCGACCTTTTGAAGGCTGAGCACCCCGATAAGGCCGAGCTCATCGATGCCTATTACGGCCGCCACCTCGACATGATCGCGGGGCCGGTCGAGGGCAGCGTCGCGATCCTCGCCGAGCTGCGCGAGCGCGGGACGCCTCTCTATTTCCTCAGCAACTATGCCGCCGAGACCTACAAGCTGGCGCTGCGTCGCTTCGATTTCCTCGGATGGTTTCGCGGCGGTGTCGTTTCCGGCGAAGTCGGCTTCATCAAACCTGACCCGAAGATTTACGCGTTGCTGATCGACCAGTTCGGGATCGACCCCCGGCGCGCTGTCTTTATCGACGATGTCGCCGCGAATGCCGACGCCGCCGGGCCCTTCGGCATCCACGGCGTCCATTTCCGCGACGCCGGTCAGCTCCGCGGCGAGCTGACCACGCTGGGGTTGTTGTAGCGCCCTATACCCGCTCGTACTTGACGATCCGCCGGATGCGGCCCCATTCGCCCGGCTGCACGGCGTAAATGCTCCGCTCAGAGTCGCACCAGATGCCGTGGGTCGAGCGGTGGATTTCGTTGCCCCAGCGCGCCAGCCGCTCGCCGTCGAGCGTCAGGATGCTGATCATTCCGGCATTGTGCTCGGGCACATACACGACGTCGTCGGCGTCTACGTAGAAGAACGCGACCCCGATCAGCTCGACCGGCCAGATTTCCAGCAAATTGCCGTCCTGGTCGAACACCTGGACCCGATCGTTCTCGCGGTCGGCGACCAGCAGCCGGCCGCGGCGGTCGATCCACAACCCGTGCGGCAGGTTGAACTGGCCTGGCCCTTTCCCCGGCTCGCCCCAGGATTTGATCAGCTTCAAATCGGGCGAGAATTTGTGAACCCGCGCGTTACCGTACCCATCCGACATGAAATATGACCCATCCGGCGCGACGATGATGTCGGTCGGCAGGTTGAACGGTCCGCCGCCATGGGTCACCTTCTGCCACGCGGTCGAGCTGTAATCGTCATTGGGCACGCCGGTGTCGGAGCGCGCGTCGCGCTCGCCGATGGTCTGCAACAGCACACCGTCAGCAGTGAATTTGAAGAACTGGCCGTAATGCTCGTCGGTCAGCCAGACATGATCCTTCGCGTCGATGCGGATCGCGTGCGGAAATTGGAACAGCCCCGCCCCCCACGAGCCGACGAACTTGCCGCCACGATCGAAGATGACAATCGGGTGGTCGTTGTTGCGATTGAAGCAGAACACCCGGTCCTGGGAGTCGACCGCGACCGCGCAGGCGCGAACCTCGACGCTTTCGGGCGGCTTCTGCCAGTCCCAATTGACCCGATACCGGTATTTGCCGCTGCCAACGATCTCGTCCATCGCACGCCTCGTCCCTAATTGGTCGATTGGTTGACTCCATTATAGCAGCCTCGGCGGGAACCGCGCCCGCTTCGATAGCGGCCGAAGCGATTGCCCGCGCGGACCGCGCGTCCGGTGCTAAAGTCGCGCTCTTACTTGATCGAGGGATTTGCCATGCCGGACGGTCATTCGCCGCAATCCGATCTCGCCATCCTCGAGCAGTTGAACCGCGATTACATCGCCTCGGTGCAGAACTCCGATGTCACCCGCTTCGACCAGATTCTCGCCCCCGAGTTCTACTGCTCAAACCCGGACGGCTCGCTCGTCAACCGTTCCGCGTTCCTCGATCAGACCGCGCGGCCGGTGACGATAAGCGGTCTGGAGGCGCGCGACGTCATCATCCGGCTGTTCGGTGACGTTGCGATCATCCACGCGCGCACCACCTACCAAACCGCGGACGGGGCGGCCAAATCCGGCCGTTATACCGATGTTTGGGCGCGGCAGGGCGAAACTTGGCTCGCGGTTTCCGCGCACGTGACCCGCGGATAGCCTGGATCGCATCCAAGTCCGACCCGCGCCGGTCGGGTCGGCCGGGCAAAGCTTCCCTTGGTTTGGACCGGACTGTAGAATTGCCCCTATTATCGAGGGGCCCAATCCTGACGCCTAACGATTCCGATACGCCGCGCGAAGCCGCAGCCGATACAGCGCCCGCGCCCGCCCACGAGGCAGCGGCCGGCGACGCTACGCCTGCGGCCGGGACCGGACCGGTGGAAGGCGGCGTGCCGCCTCCGCCGCATCGCCGGCGGCGCCGCCGCCGTCGCGGGCCGCGTCCGTCCGCGGCCGCCGAGGGCGGCGCGACACCGCAAGGCGAAGTTCCTGCCGAAGGCGCATCTGTCCCGACCGTCGATACCGCCGACCGCCCGCCTCCCGGGCCAAACACGCTGCGCTTGCGGCATCGCCGACGGCGGCGCCGCCGGCCACCCGGCACCGTCGCTGCCGCGGGAGGTGAAGCGGCTGCCGCACCCGGCGCCGACGCCGCTCCGGCTACCGCGACCGAAGGTGAAAGCGTAGCGGCCGGAGGCGTGTCACCCACCCCTCGCCCGCCGCGACTTGGACCCGACGGTCAACCGTTGCCGCCCCGCCCTTCTCGGCTTGGCCCCGACGGTCAGCCGGTGCCGCCACGGCCGCGACGCCGCCGACGCCGCCGTCCACCGCAACTGGGCGGGGCTGGCGAAAACGCGGCCGCGATACCCGAAGGCCAGCCTCAATCTCGACCCGGTGGCAACCGACCGCCGCGCCGCGGGCGCCGCCCAGGTCCGCCAGGCGAGCGCAGCCCGCGTCCCGAGGGGCAGGGTCAGCGGGGTCAGCGGCGTGAAGGCCAGCGCGCCGAAGGCGATCGTGAGCGCGGCTCGCGCCGCGACGGCAGGCCCGGACGCGGCGATCGGCGCGACGGGCGCGGACCGGGGCGTGGGCCAAGCCGTGGCCGCGACGATCGCCCGCGGCGCGAGGAACGCAAGCTTTATTCGTTCGACTCGGTGGTCGACCGGGGCTTCGAGGACATCGAGGAAGAAGGCGCCGAGACCCGCCGCGTCCACTGGACGATTGTCAAGCGCACCACCGCCGATCAGGTCACCCGCAAGCCGGTGACGCAGAGTTATGTGCTGCAGCGCGAGGGTGCCGACAGCGAATTCCCGACCCTCGGCGCGGCCCGCGACGCGGTGAACAAGAAGATCGTCCACCCGGAAAAACTGACATTGTCTAAGGCCGAGCACGTCGCGGCGAAGAATAATAGCCGGTGAGCGAGGCCGCGGCGTTCTCCACCCATCTGAAGCGGCTAGAAGCCGAAGCGATCGGGGTCCTCCGCGAGGTCGCGGCCGAGTTCCGCAACCCGGTACTGCTCTATTCGATCGGCAAGGACTCGAGTGTCCTGCTGCATCTGGCGCTGAAGGCCTTCCATCCGGCGAAGCCGCCCTTCCCGCTCCTCCACGTCGATACGACCTGGAAATTCCGCGAGATGATCGCGTTTCGCGATCGCATCGTCGCCAAGCTCGGCATCGAGCTCATCGTCCACACCAACGAGGAAGGCCTGGCGCGCGGCATCGACCCGGTCGCTTCGGGCTCGGCGCTCCATACCCAAGTGATGAAGACCGAGGCGCTCAAACAGGCGCTCGACAAATTTGATTTCGACGCCGCGATCGGCGGCGCCCGGCGCGATGAGGAAAAGAGCCGCGCCAAGGAGCGCATCTTCTCGTTTCGGGGTGCCGGCCACGCGTGGGACCCGCGCCACCAGCGCCCCGAGATGTGGCACGTCTTCAACACGCGTCTGCGGCCTGGCGAGTCGATTCGGGTCTTTCCGCTGTCGAACTGGACCGAGCTCGACGTCTGGCACTACATCGCCGCCGAGCGCATCGAGGTGGTGCCGCTCTATTTCGCCAAGATGCGACCGGTGGTGAAGCGCAGCCGCGCGTGGATCATGGTCGATGATCAGCGCCTGCCGCTCGATCCCGGCGAAACGCCGGAGCAGCGGCTGGTGCGCTTCCGCACGCTCGGCTGCTACCCGCTGACCGGGGCGATCGAATCGAAGGCCGCGACGGTCGAGGACATCGTCGCCGAACTGCGCCAGGCGCGGCAATCCGAACGCCAGGGCCGGCTCATCGACAGCGACGCGGAAGCTTCGATGGAGAAGAAGAAACGCGAGGGCTACTTCTAGTGACCGACGGTTGATGGACAGCGCTCCGCTCCCTGCGCCCGCCGACAAGACCCTGCTGCGCTTTCTCACCTGCGGCTCGGTCGATGACGGCAAATCGACCCTGATCGGCCGGCTGCTTTATGACAGCGACGCGATCCTCGCCGACCAGCTCGAGACGCTGGAGCGCGAGTCAAAAAAATTCGACACCACCGGCGAAGATATCGATCTGGCGCTGCTGCTCGACGGGCTCGAGGAGGAGCGGCAACAGGGCATTACCATCGATGTCGCCTACCGCCTGTTCCAGACCAAGCGGCGCGCTTTCATCGTCGCCGACACGCCCGGCCACAAGCAATATACCCGCAACATGGCGACCGGCGCCTCGACCGCCGAGCTGGCGCTGCTGCTGGTCGATGCGCACAAGGGCATTGTCACTCAGACACGGCGCCACTCGCTGATTTGTTCGCTGCTCGGCATCCGCCATGTCGTGCTCGCGGTCAACAAGCTCGACCTCGTCGATTTCGACCGCTCCACTTTCGACGCCGTCGCGAAGGCCTACCGCGAATTCGCCGCCGATCTCGGCTTCAGGTCGCTCCAGGCGATTCCGATCTCCGCCCGCTTCGGCGACAATGTCGCTAGAACCTCACCGCGCGTGCCGTGGTATGACGGCCCGGCGCTTCTCGACTATCTCGAAACTGTTGAAATCGACCATCGCGACGACATGACGGGCTTTCGCTTCCCGGTGCAATGGGTCAATCGCCCCGGGCCCGATTTCCGCGGTGTCGCCGGCACGATCGCCGCCGGCACCATCGCGCCGGGCGATCCCATTGTTGTCACCGGCTCCGGCGTCCAGTCGCGGATCAAGGAGATCGTCACCTATGACGGCCCCCTGGTGCGCGCGGCCACCGGCGATGCCGTCACCCTTACCTTCTCCGACGACATTGACGTCGCCCGCGGCGACGTATTGGCGAGCCCCAAATCACGCCCGGAATTCGCCGACCAGTTCGCCGCCCACATCATCTGGATGTGGGACGAGCCGCTCGTCCCCGGCCGCTCCTATTGGCTGAAGCTCGGCGCCCGCACCGTCCCGGCAACCGTTACCACTCTGAAGCACCGGATCGACGTCGACAACGGGTCGCATGTCGCCGCGCGCACTCTGGCACTCAACGAGATCGGCCTCTGCAATCTCTCGACCGCGCAGCCGATCGCCTTCGATCCCTATGCGAAGAGCCGCGAAACCGGCGGCTTCATCCTCATCGACCGGCTCACCAACGAGACCGCCGGCGCCGGGATGATCGACTTCGCCTTGCGCCGCGCCAGCAACATCCGCCGCCAAGCCGAGACCATTGGCGCGGACGCCCGCGCCGCGTTGAAGGGCCAGCGCCCCGCGGTGCTATGGTTCACCGGCCTCCCGGGCGCCGGCAAGTCGACCATCGCCAATCAGGTGGAACAGAAGCTGGTCGCCCTTGGTAACCACACCATGCTGCTCGATGGCGACAATGTCCGCCACGGACTCAATCGCGACCTCGGTTTCACCGACGTCGACCGAGTCGAGAACATCCGCCGTCTCGGCGAGGTCGCCAAGCTGATGGCTGACGCCGGGCTCATCGTCATCTGCGCCTTCATCTCGCCGTTTCGCGCCGACCGCCTGATGGCGCGCGAGATCGTCGGCCCGCACGATTTTATCGAAGTGTTTATCGACACCCCGCTCGAGGAGTGCATTCGACGTGACCCCAAGGGTCTCTACGCCAAAGCCCAGGCGGGCGAAATTCCCAATTTCACCGGCCTCGACTCCCCCTACGAGGCGCCCGAGGCCCCGGAAGTGACCCTCGCCACGATCGGCCATGACGCCGACGCCCTCGCCGACGCGCTGATCGACACATTGCGGGAGCGCGGTATCATCGGCTGAGGCACACTCGGAGGAGCACGGATGGACATTGCCTTTCTCACCATCGCCGAGCTCAACCGGGCCTATGACCGGCGCGAGCTGTCGCCGGTCGAGGTGACGCGCGCCTTGCTTGACCGCATCGCCAAGCACGACGGCAAGCTCGACAGCTTTATCCGCGTCACCGAGGAGGTCGCGCTCGCCGAGGCCAAAGCGGCCGAGGCCGAACTGATGGTCGGAAGCCGGCGCGGGCCGATGCACGGCATCCCGTACGGGCTCAAGGACATCGTCGAGACGGCCGACATCCCCACCACCGGCCACTCCAAGCTACGCGAGCACCATGTGCCAAAGGCCGACGCCGAGGTTGTCCGCCGCCTCAAAACCGGTGGCGGCATTCTGGTGGGCAAGCTCGCCACCTGGGAGTTCGCGCTCGGCGGACCGAGTTTCGATCTACCATGGCCGCCGGCGCGCAACCCGTGGGACCGCGAGCGCCTGCCTGGCGGCTCGTCGAGCGGCCCCGGCGCGGCGCTCGCGGCGGGGTTTGTTCCGGCGGCGATCGGCACCGACACCGGCGGCTCGATCCGCGGCCCCGCCGCGGTCTGCGGCATCGCCGGCCTCAAGCCGACCTACGGCCGGGTAAGCCGCCGCGGCGTCTTTCCCAACACCTTCACGATGGACCATATCGGCCCGATGACCCGTAGCGCCGAGGACATCGCATTGATGCTGCAGGTCATCGCCGGCTACGACCCCGCCGATCCGGGCAGCGAGGATTGTCCGGTGCCGGATTACACCGCTGCGTTGAGGCAGGGCGTCAAAGGAATGCGGCTCGGCCTCGTCGAAGGCTGGCACGATGCACCCGGCGCGCATCCCGATCTTGGGACCGCGATCGCCAAGGCCGTTTCCGTGCTACAGAGCCTTGGCGCGACCGTCGAGCCGGTCAAGCTGTCGAGCCTGCGCGACTACACCGATTGCAAGACGACGATCTCGATCGCCGAGCTCTACACCATTCATGAGCAGGATCTGCGCACAAGGCCGCAGGATTTCGGCCGCATCCTCAGAGACCGCGTCCTCCCCGGCGCGCTCATTCGCGCCGAGGATTATCAGGCCGCGCTGCGCTGGCGCACCGTCTTGACCCGCGAGCAGTATGCGGCGTTCAGGCAATTCGACGCCCTCATCACTGCCGGCGCGCGCGGCGTCGCCGACCCAGCCGTCCCGGATAATCCCGACCGGCTCATCACCGCGCCCAGCATCACCATGCCGTTCAGCGTCAGCGGCGTCCCGGCGATCGCCATTCCTTGCGGCTTCAGCCAGGCCGAGGGGATGCCGCTGTCGCTGCAGATCGCCGCCGCGCCATTCCAGGAAACCACGGTGCTGCGCGTCGCCAACGCCTATCAGCATGCGACCGACTGGCATCGCCGCCATCCCGAGCTTGGGGAGTAGACCCATGCGCAACGATTTGAGCCATCTGCCACCGGCTACTCCGGACGAAATCCGCGCTATGGTCGCGCGCGCCGGGATCACGCTCTCCGAGGAGCATATGCAGCAATTCATCGCCACCTGGCCGCAATTCGAGGCCATGGTGCGGCGCATCCCGCGCGGCCTCGATTATGCCGAGGAGCCGGCTCACAGCTTCCGCCCCACCCGGCTCACTGGCGAAGCGTCGTAACGGAGACACCCCATGTTCAAGCGCATCGACCACATCGAAATCGTCACCGACAAGCTCGACGAGAGCGTCAGCTTCTACACCGATATTCTCGGTTTCACCGTCGGCGCCCGCGACCGGATCGCGCGGCCGGACGGCACGGCGCTCAATCTCGCCTATCTCGGGCTTGGCGGCACCACCGTCGAGCTGATGAACTGGGAGGGCATACCGGTCGCGGCGCAGCCCGACCCGGAGTCGGAGCATCTCGGCTACCGGATGATGGCGGTCGAGGTCGATGACATGAAGCAGGCGCTCGCCTACCTCGCCGGCAAGGGCATCGAGCCGGCCTGGGGCCCGGTGTTCCGCGACAGCTACGCGCGCGCCGAAATCTGCGACCCGAACGGCTATCGGATTGAGTTGCGACATTGGTTGTGAGCGGACGGCGGCGAGCCCGTCCTGCGCCGCTTTACCGCGGCAGCGATGCTTCCTTGACGATCAAGTGCTGCTTGCGGTCGAGAAAGCGGAGGTACTCGTTGTCCGGCTCGAGCTTCAAGGCCACGCTGAGCGCTGAGCGCGCGGCGGCCATGTCGCCGTCCGCGGTTGCCTCGTGCTCGTCCCAGATGGCGTCGACCACGTCACGCGCCGCGTCCAGCCGCGGGTCGGGCAAGGAGCCGGCGGTCAGGTAGCGTTCCACGCGCTCGCGGATCTGCTTCAACTCCCCGACGCGGATCGGCTGCAGCGGGTACCAGTTGTAATACTCGATCCGCGGCCGGTCGTCGGTGAGGCTCGGGATATCGCGGACATAGTCCGCCAGCGCCGCGTCCGCCGCGACGAACGTCGCCAGCAGGTCCTCGGGCGAGCGCAGCCCGACCGCGGTGAGATCGTCGGCCACCCCCGGCTGGGACATACGCGTGCGCAGCAAATCCAGATCGATCTGCAGCGGTTCATCGGAGGCGATGGCCACACCTTCCATCCGGGACGGCATCCACAGGGACACATGCTTGAACTGCGCCAGCATGGCCTTGAGGATCATCTTCGGGAGCGCGCCGCGCCCGATATCCATCGGCACCCACTGAGCCAGCACGGCTCCCGGGCGCATCCGCTGCTTCGCTAGCGCGTAAAATTCCTCGGTGTAGAGATTGACCACTCCGGCGTCGTGAGGCGGGGGCGGTTCCAGGGTGATGACATCGAAACTGTCGCGCGTGCCGAGCAGGTAGTGGCGCCCGTCCGCCACGATCTCGTGCACTCTGGGGTTCTGGTAGAAGCCCTTGTTGATCGGCACGAAATAATGGGCGAAGTCGAACACCGCCGGCGCCAGGTCGACCGCAGAGATCGAGCGCAGCTCCCGATGGGTGCTGACCGCCCCGACGGTGGTTCCGGTGCCGATGCAGATGACCGCCGCAGTCTCGGCCGGGGCTCGGTGGAGGAGGATGGGATAGTGTCCCATCGCCGCCATGTAGCGCCTTCCCTCCGGCCGATTATTGGCGTAGCTCTTCGAGTTCACGACCAGCTGCTGATATTTGCCGGCCGCTTCGTCGTCATACTGCAGCACCGCGAATGTCGCCTCCTTGGACTCGCGCAGTTCCAGGACGCTGGCGCCGTTGAACGCGGTCAACTGCCGTTCGAGGTAATGCGGCGCAAACAGCACAAGCGACACGACCACGACGCTCAAGGCGATCGCCCCCTGACGCCACAGGCCCCAATTTCTCGCTAGGCTCGGCTGCGAGGCGGCAATCGCGGCGAACAGGGCGATGTTCATCAGGATCAGCAGGGTCAGCGTCGACTGGCTGCCGAGATAGGGAATTAGCAGAAATCCGGCGGCCAGCGACCCCAGGACCCCGCCGATCGTGTTGACCGCGTAGAGCGTGCCGATCCGCCGACCCAAGACGCTCATCCGCATCACCGTCAGCTCGGTGGCCAGCGGAAAGCTGATGCCAATCAGGACGGTCGGGAGCAGGATGGCGAGAATGCAGGTGAAAAAGAACGAAACGTCGTCGCCCAGCAACATCTGCACCCGCTCCGGGACCAGCGCCCGGACGATCGGGGTGAGCACCGAGCGAAACGCCGTCGCCTTGCCGAGCGTCGCCAGGGTCAGCGTCGCGGCGACCGCGATCAGGCACTGAATGACGGCGAAGTAGCGGAGCAGCTGATCCTTGCGAGATGCGAGGAATTTGGCGCACACCAGCGCCCCGACCACCAACCCGAACAGGTAGGTGCCGAGCATGCCCGAGAAGGCGTAAACGCTGGAGCTGCTGACATTGGTCAGGAAGCGGAACCAGACCACCTCGTAGGCGATCGATACAAAGCCCGAGCAGGCGAACAGCCAGACCAGCAATCTCGCCGCGCGGCCGTCCGGGCTGGTTTCGCGGGCCGGCGCTTGCGTTCGTTCCGCTGCCGGCACGGGGGGCTCGTGTCGCGCGGCGACTAGGCTGAAACCGGCGATGCAGGCGTAGACGATCGAGGCGCACAGGCTCGATCCCGTCACCCCCAACAACCCGATCAGAACAAAGCCCACGCACAACGTTCCGGCGGCGGCACCAAGGGTATTGAACCCGTATAGCAGGCCGATCCGGTTGGCCAGTTCGTTCCGGGAACGGGCGACGAACCGCACCAGGAACGGCAGGGTTGCACCCATCAACATCGTCGGCAGCGACAATGTTACGACCGACAGGACGACGATGAGCGGCAGCCGAGCCGGGGAATCCAGGTTCAGCATCGGTGACATCCAACCCACCCAGACCGGCCAGCGCGACAGAAACGCCGTGACCGCCAACGAGACCGGCGCGAGGAGGAGCTCCAAAAATCCGTAGACTCTCAGGGGCCGCGTGACCGCGTCGGCGGCCCGTCCCCCGAAGGCGCTGCCTAGGGACAGGCCGAAAAAGAAGCTGGCGACCGTGACGCTGACCGAAAACGTCGCGCTTCCGAGCACGAATTGCAGTTGCTTGAACCAAACGACCTGCAGCGTCAGCGACGCCGCGCCCGACGCGAAAAAGACCCCGGTGACCAGCACGCGAAGCACCGCGCCGACCGCATCAGAATGACCGTGAGCCGCGCTCGCGAGCTGCGGATGGCCGACACTGTCTGTCATCATTTCCGCTCTTCCCCCCGGCATGCCGCATCGTTCCGTACGACCGGCGCGCGGCCGGCAGTCGCCGAGGCGGAAATGACCCTTGGACAAGATGCGTCGCGCACCGGATCCGCCGCTCGTTGAACCGGGCTTATCTAGCGGGAATTTGGTTAAGATTGGTTTATGGGCCCAGCCGCAGCCAGGTCACCGCCCGTCCTCGCGCGCGCATCGCGCCCGGCGCCAAGAAAGCCCGGCCGCCAGCTTTGGCGCGGGGCATGCATGCCTAAGCGCTGGATGGGCGATTTCGTTCTCGATTCCTACGACCCCGGCGGCTTCTATTGCGAGATGCTGCGCTGTCCGGCGACGGCAGAAATCCGCGACCGGCTGGCGCACCTACCAATCGGCGAGTTCGCCCGCCGCGCCCATAACGCCGAGCAGGCGCTCTACAATCTTGGCATCACCTTCACCGTCTACTCAGACAGCCAGGCGATCGACCGCATCCTGCCGTTCGATGCCATCCCGCGGGTGCTGCCGGCCGAGGAATGGGAGCGGATCGAGCGCGGCGTCGTTCAGCGCGTTACCGCGTTGAACCTGCTGCTCGACGACCTCTACCACGACCAGAAAATCTTCAAGGACGGGCTCTTGCCGCCGGATCTGATCCTCGGCAACGCCAATTGGCGGCCACAGATGTGCGGCGTCGATATCCCGCACAAGGCATACGTCAACATCTGCGGCACCGACATCATCCGCGACGACAAGGGCGTCTTCCGCGTGCTCGAGGACAATGCTCGCACCCCGTCCGGGGTCAGCTATGTCATCGAGAACCGGCACATGATGCTCCGCTCGTTTCCCGACCTCGCCGACGATATCGGTCTGCGCTCGGTCGAGGATTACGGCATCCGCCTCGTCGGCGCGATGCGCGAGATCGCGCCAACCAACACCCCTGGGGGCCGCGACGACCCGGTGATCGTGCTGCTCTCCCCTGGCACCTTCAACTCGGCCTATTTCGAGCATGTCTTTCTCGCCCGCGAGATGGGGGTGCCGCTGGTCGAGGGCCGCGATCTTTTCGTCGATAACGACCACGTCTATATGAAGACCACCGCCGGGCGAGCGCGGGTCGACGTCATCTATCGCCGGATCAACGACGACTTTCTCGACCCCGAGGCGTTCCGGCCCGACAGCATGCTCGGCGTCAAGGGACTGATGCGTGCCTATTTCGCGGGCAATGTCGCGCTCGCCAACGCAATCGGCACCGGCGTCGCCGACGACAAGGCCGTCTATGCCTATATGCCGCGGATCATCCGTTATTACCTCGCCGAGGACGCGATCATCGACAATGTCGAGACCAATATCTGCCGCGAGAAGGCGGCGCTCGCCTATACGCTCGACAATCTCGACCGGCTGGTGGTGAAGCCGGTCGGCGAGGCCGGCGGCTACGGCATCACCATCGGCCCGCGCGCGACCCGCGCCGAGCTCGACGAATGCCGCGCCAAGCTGATCGATGACCCGGCAAACTACATCTCGCAGCCCTGCATCAACCTATCGGTGTCGCCAACCCTGATCGACGGCAAGGTCGAGCCGCGCCACGTCGATCTGCGGCCGTTCGCGATCACCGGCGAGAGCACCTGGGTCTTGCCAGGTGGCCTCACCCGTGTTGCGCTGCGCCGCGGCTCGCTGGTCGTCAACTCCTCGCAGGGAGGCGGGTCGAAAGACACGTGGGTGCTTGAGTAGCGCGCCGCTCCTCGCCCGCTATGCCGAGAGCATCTTCTGGCTCGCCCGCCAGGTCGAGCGCGCCGAGAACCTCGCGCGCATCATCGAAGTCCAGGAGACCTACGCCCGCAACCGCAGCGGCGCGCGCGATTGGTCGTCGATCGTCCAGCTCAATTCGGACGGGGAGGCCTTCTCGGAGAAGCACAGCACCGCCAACGCGCGCAATGTCATTCGCTTCTACGTCACCGACGGCGACAATCCGACCTCGATCAAGCGCGCGATCAGCAATGCGCGCGAGAACGCGCGCGCATTGCGGTCGCTGGTCTCGACCGAGATGTGGATGCAGCTCAACGTCTTTTACAATCGCCTCAACGCCATCGATGACAAGGAGCTGGCGCCGGGGAGCCTGTCGCCGCTGTTGAACGAGATCAAGCACGGTTGCCAGAGCTTCACCGGCATCACCGAGGGGACGTTCTACCGCGACCAGGCCTGGTATTTTTACCGGCTCGGCCGCTACATCGAGCGCGCCGACCAGACCACCCGGCTGCTCGACTCGAAATACTATGTGCTGTTGCGCGACAGCGACGTCACCAACGTCGTCAACACCGGCCAGTGGCTGGCTCTGCTACGCGCCGCCTCCGGCTATCACGCCTTCCGCGCACTGCACCAGAGCGACCTCACTCCCTGGCGGGTCGCCGCGTTCCTGCTGTTCAACCCGACCTTCCCGCGCTCGGTGCTGCTCTGCATCAAGGAGGTGGACGCCAGCGTTACCGGCCTCAAGTCCCGCTACAACCTCCGCGGCGGCAACGACGTCGCCGAGGGTCTCGACCAGCTTCGCGCGATTCTCGACACGCGCTCGATCGACGAGGTGCTGGAGACCGGCCTCCATGAATTCATCGACTTCATCCAGCGTTATCTAAGCGCGATCACCGACCGGCTCGGCGCCGCGTTTTTCGGCCACCCGCCAGTCGAAAAGGCCGCTTGGCAGAACGCCGAACTCTGGCCACCCTATGCGGCCGACTTGCAAACCCAGGCGCAAGCCTGATGATGGCCCGATGAAACTTCTGACTGTTCGCCACGTCACCACCTACCGCTACCGGCAGCCGGTGTCGTTTGGCGAGCACCGCATGATGCTGCGCCCGCGCGACAGCTACGACCAGCGGCTGATCGAGGCGCGTCTCACCATCACTCCCGAACCGGCGGCGCTCAACTGGATGCACGACGCGTTCGGCAATTGCGTCGCCATCGCCCGCTTCTCGGGCCGCGCCGCCGAGCTCAAATTCCACAGCACCATCCACCTCGATCACGAACCCAACAACGCCCTCGAATTCGCGCTCGACGATTACGCGCTCGATTACCCGTTCTCCTACAGCGCCGAGGAGATCCCCGATCTGTCCCGCGCGATCGAGCGGCAATATCTCGACCCCAATCGCGACGTCGATCACTGGGCGCATCAGTTCCTGCGCAAGCAGGGTCCAACCGGCACACGCGACCTGCTGGCGGCGATGACCCACGCGATCCACGAACGCTTCACTTATGTCGCGCGCGCCGAGATGGGGACCCAAGACCCGGCGGTAACCCTGCGCCTCGGCAGCGGCTCCTGCCGCGACTTCGCGCTCTTGATGATGGAGGCGGTGCGCTCGCTGGGTCTCGCGGCGCGCTTCGTCTCCGGTTACCTTGTGCCCTCGGGCCGCATCGACACCAAGCGTCTTGGCGGCGAGTCGACCCATGCCTGGCTCGAAATCTACCTGCCCGGCGCCGGCTGGATCGAATACGACCCGACCAACGGGCTTATCGGCAACGAGGAGCTGATCCGCGTCGCGGTGGTGCGCGATCCGCGCCAGGCGGTGCCGGTCTCCGGCACTTGGACCGGCTTTCCCTCCGATTTCATCGACATGACCGTCGATGTCGCAGTCACGCCCGACAGCCCGGAGCAAGCTGCCCGCGTTCGGGCGTAGGGCCTTCCGTCCAAACGATAGCGCCGTTGCCCCAAAGTGCCCGTGGAAGCCGATCGGCCACTCGTGCTGCTATCGTGGTGCGGGTGTGTGTAACGGGAGATTGGCTCAGGAGTGGAAAGCTACGATGCGTCGTACGGACTGATTTGTTGGTAAGGTTAAAACTAGGCGCATTAAGGCAATTTAAAGCGCAACCTCTTAATTTCTCCGTATGTCATTTTCGTCGGACCTGCCTTCCCATCACTGCGCCCTTTATAAATATTGGGATGGCCGGCGCATCGCGGGTTCGATACCGATGCGCTCGGATATCGATCCGGTCGACATCATTCGCGTACTCCCTTTTGTCGGTCTCGCGGAACGTCGTGATGATGGCTATTTCTGGCGGCTGATCGGTACCGCGATCGTCGAACATTTTGGGAAGGATCATACCGGAGAGCGGTATGGCGCCCATTTCTGGCCGCCAGAGTTTGTTGCCGCGACGACCGCGACCCTTGACGCAGCGTTGGAACGGGAAGCGCCTTTTTTTGACGAATTCATCTACCGTTCCCCCACGGGTATTTCGCATGCCGTGTCGCGGCTGGTCTGCCCCCTAAGGGGCGACGGCGCGCGGTCACCACCCATGGTGATCCAGACCCGTATCCACCGTTACGATGGTAATGCTGCGCGACTTCCCAGCCTTCCCGACAAGGCCTGGGGCGAGCTTCGCGATCGTCGACAGATCGCCTCGCTCGATGAGCTGGAGCGCGTCGCAAGCGAATGGTGGACAAAAAGCCGCGAGCTGACATGACCATCGCAGCCGCCGTCGCTCACGATAAGCGGAAGTACGCCGCCCGCTTCCGGACTTAACCCACCGTTACGGCCCGGCCAGCGCCTGGTTGGAATTGACTACGCCCCTCTGTTCCAGCAACTGCTGGAGGCTCGCCTGACGGCGGGCGCAAAGCGAACCGTCAGTGAAATCCGCACCGGCCTCGCAGCCCGCAACCGCGACCTGTACCGGCTTGCCGGCCAATAACTCGACGACCGCCCGATCGAATGCCTGCCTCCCCTCGGCGGTCAGGAAGAGCGCGTGCTCGCTGAAGCGCACGACAATCCGCTCCGGCGGGACCGCCGGCGCATTGGTGGTCAGTGCGATCGGCGCGGTTGGCCCATCGGCGACAGGCTGCAGCGATGCCACCTGCTTTGCCGGCGTTGCGGCTGCCGTCTTGGCCGGCGCCAGGGCGGCGGCCATCGGCGTCGGCAGACCGAACAGGGTCGAGAGCGGCACGCTGAGCCGACCCATCACCGTCCAGTTCTGGAAGTTGTTGCCGATCCCGCCATATTCGCCGCCCAGCGCCAGTTTGATGCCGCTGTCGAGATGCGCCGTAATCCCGGCGGTAACCCGCGCCGCGCCGCCGCGGATGAAGGTGCTCGGGACCAGCACCGTGTTCGCGTTGTTGCTCGAGAAGTAGTAGTCGCCATAGAACCCGACATACGGCTTCAGGATCGTGCCGTCGCTCAAGGTCGTCGGATAGGAGACCTTGAGCCCGCCGCTGCCGCGCCCGGTGGTGAAGTGGAACGCGGCCTGCGGCGTGCCGAGACTGTCGGTGTACGAGTCTTCATGCTCCCACAGTGCGAAGACCTTGGCCGACGGCTCGATCTCGAATGGCATCAGCTGGTAGGTGCCGGTCAGCCCGGCCGAAGCAATCCAACGGCTCCCCGGGAACGAACCCGTCGCCGTCCCGGCGACACCATTGTAATTGACGCCCGAACGCGCCAGCGCGGCGTCGAAGCGCAGCTGCGGGTCGAGCCGCCAGCCCATATAGCCGCCGACCGTCCAGCCGTCGCCCGTCAGTCGCCCGTTGAGCAGCTGCGAGGAGTAGTCGAAGTGCTCGTAGCCGGCGAGTGCGCCGATCAGGAAGTCGGGGGCGAGCCGTCGCGTGAGCCCGACCAGCGTGTTGACCTGGGTGCCGTGGATATCGCCGGCCTGGCCGCTATTGTCCCAACCCGAGCCGCGCACGTCGGCCCAGGCCTGCCACGCGGTTGGCGACGGCCCCACCAGCGTCGGCGCCGCCGCGGCCTGGGTCGGGCCGAGCGAGGCCACCTGTTTCGGATCCGATGCGCCGGGCCTGGTCGGCCCGGCGGCAGCCGGCTGATCGTGAGCGGCGTTGGACGATGCGGTCAGCGAGGCGAAGGTGCTCGGCGCCGGCTTCGTGCCTAGGTCGCTGAGCACGGCGGCGCGGCCAAGCGCCGGGTCGGGAGTCTGAGCGTCGGCGGCGTCGGACAGTTGCTGCCCGGCGGCGAGCTGGCCGCTCATGTTGACATGGATGCCGTCGGCGCTCGGCGTCGCGAAGGCCGGCTCGTCGGAGAAGCCGTCGGTAATCGCCGCCTCGACCGCCTCGCTAAACGCATCGCCAGAAATCTGGGCGGCGATCTGCGTCGCTTGCACCTGCAACGCGCGCAGCTTGAGGCTGTCCAGCGGCACGTTGACCGCCTGGCTCAGCGCGGCAGAGGTGCTGGCGAGGAAGGTATTGGCGCCGCCGTAGCTGGCGGTGATCGAATGCGTGCCGATGCTGAGCGACGAGGTGGTGAAGGTCGCCACCCCGGCGGCGAGCGTGGCGGCGCCGATCGCCTGGCCGGAATCGAGGAACGTCACCGTCCCAGTCGGCGTGCCGCTGCCCGAGGTCACCGTCGCGGTAAAGGTGACGGGCTGGTTGTGGACGCTCGGGTTCGGATTGGAAGCCAGCGCGGTCGTGGTGGGCTGTGCGCCAGCGAACACGTTTTGCGCCAGGCTTGCGTTGCTGGCATTGAAGGTCGCGTCGCCGCTCTAGTTGGCGGTGATCGTGTGATTGCCCACAGCGAGCGACGAGGTGGTGAACGACGCCGTCCCGCCGCCCAGGGTCACCGTCGCGAGCGTCGCGGCGCCGTCCTTGAAGGTGACCGTGCCAGTCGGCGGACCGCCGGCACCGGAGACATTGGCAGTAAAGGTCACCGGTTGGCCCGACAG
>DASYXG010000108.1:0-3357 GCA_035935235.1 Allostellaceae bacterium | reverse complement strand
ATGCACACCCACTGGCGGCCCGAAGAAACCGCCGACGCGCTGCGCGCCCGCACCAAGGAGCCGCGCATCGTCCGCAACGCCGCTGGCGCCGAGGTGCTGAAGTCGCGCATGGGCGAGGAAGACCTCGCCAAGGCTTTTGACGACGTCGCGTTCCATCTCGGCCGCATGGACCGCCAGGGCGTCGAGACCAGCGTGCTGTCGCTGCTCGGCTCGTTCTGCTGGGTCGAGTCGCAGCCGCTCGACATCTCCGAGCCGCTGTGCCGCAAGATCAACGACCGGCTGTCGGCGATATGCACCGAGCATCCGGGCCGCTTCGCGGTGTTCGCCGCGCTGCCGCTGGTCGACATGAAAGCCGCCGCCGCCGAGCTCGAACGTGCGCTGACGCTCCCGGGTGTCGTCGGCGCGCAGCTCCCCGGCAACTACTTTCTGACCCGCAAGGACGCCGAGGCGGCGCGCCCGCTATTCGCGGTCGCCGACCGCCATCACGCGGTGCTCTTCATCCATCACGGCCCGCGCCCTGGCGACGCCTTCCCCAAGGTCGGCGGCGACACCGACAACGCCCGCCGCCGCAACGGTACGCTCGACATGCAGGCGAGCCTCTCGTCGGTGATGGTGACGCTGTGCCTCACCGATGTGCTGGCCGACTATCCGGATGCGAGCGTCGTTGTCCACAATCTCGGCGGCAACATCCCCTACGAGATCGAGCGGATGGACCACCGTTGCCTGCTCGACACGCCGAACGAGGAGTTGCCGTCGTCGCGCTTCCGCAAGGCCAAGGTCTATGTCGACTGCAACTCGTTCGGCCCGCACTCGATCGAGGCGGCCGTGCGGCTCTACGGCGCCGACCGCATCGTCTGCGGCACCGACGGCACCGCGTTCGGGGTCGACTGGACCCAGAAGGCGCTGGCCGAGGCCGATATCGGCGACGCGGAGCGCGAGCAGATCCTGCACCACAACGCCGCAGCGCTCCTCGCTCGCGTCGCGAAAGCCGCGCAGCACCAAAGAGCCGCCGCCGAATAACCCCGCGCCACCCGGGGCTGTGTGCCCCGGGCGTGGCGCGTGCGTGCGGAGCTACCCGGCGGCCGCGAGGGCTGCGGTTCGAACCACGCGCCGGCTGCGCACCTGGACCGCCATCAGCGCGAAGAGGCTGAGCAGCGCGGTGCCAATCAGGTAATAGCTCGGCGATAGGCTGTCGCCGGTGGCGGCGATCAACCAGGTCGCCACCAGTGGTGCGAGGCCGCCGAAGATCGATACGGCGATGCTGAAGCTCAGCGATACGCCGATCGCCCGCGTTTCCACCGGGAACTGCTCGGACAACAGCGACGGCAGGACGCCGCTGTACCCGGCCTTGCACAGCTGCAGCCACGCGACGGCGACGATGCAGGCTGCCAACGATGGCCAAGCCGCCATCAGATAGAAGGCCGGGTAGGAGGTCAGCACGAACAGCCAGCAGGTGACCACCATCAGCTGCGGGCGGCGCGACAGTTTGTCGGACCAGTAGCCGGCGAGCGGGCAGCCGATCGCCAGGACCAGGCCGCCGACCAGGGTCGCCGTGAACCCGGTCGAGGCCGGCAGATGCAGCGTCTTGACGCCGTAGGTCGGTATGTAGGCCAAGATATAGAACGAGCTGTTCGAGATGATCGATATACCGAGCCCGAGCAGCACCGGAAGCGGATGCCGGCGCAGCAGGTCTTTGATCGGCATCGTCTCGGGCTTCTCGGCCTCGACGAATTCCTGAGTCTCGACGACTTGCGCGCGCACGTAAAGCCCGGCCGGCCCGATCAGCAACCCGAAGAGATAGGGAATCCGCCAGCCCCAGCTGACGAGCTGATCATGGCTTAACCACGACGTCAGGCCCACGCCGAACAGCGAGGCGAGCACCGTGATCATGCCGCCGGTGGCGAATTGCCAACTGCTGCTGAACCCGCGCCGCCCACCGCCGTGCTCTGAAAGGAAACTGACGGCGCTGCCGAATTCGCCGCCGACCGAAAATCCCTGCAGCAGCCGCGCGAGGGTGAGCAGAATCGGCGCCGCAACGCCGATCGTCGCGTAACCCGGTGTGACCGCCATCAGTGTCGTGCCGATCATCATCAGCGCGATCGACAACAAAAGCCCCGCCTTGCGTCCGGCGCGGTCGGTGAACCCGCCAACCACGATCGCGCCCAACGGACGCACGAAATAGGCGAGACCAAACGCACCGAAGGTGGCGAGCAGCGACACCGTCGGGTTGCCCGAGGGAAAGAACACTTCCGAAATTGTCACGGCAAAAAAGCCGTAAACGACAAAGTCGAACCATTCGAAGACGTTGCCGATCGTCGCGGCGACGATCAGCCGGCGCATCGAGGGCTGCTTTGGCCGCGCCGCAATGTGCGTCATTTCCACAGTCATGACGGTCTCCCTGACATGATTGTTAGCGCTCAACCTGTTCGTTCTATTCGCTGATCGGCATACGCCGAGGCGTGGCCGTCATCCCCCGATTTTCGGGTGGCAGTGGGCAGCTTCGCCGATTCACGGGTCTCGGCAAAGACAAATCAGGCGGGCTTTGGGAACGTGCTCGCGTGTTCCCTGCTTTCGTTCCAGCGAACGACAGATTTTCGCTTGCCCGGCCGATCACCCGAGAACCGGCGAGATCCGGCATCTTGGATTAGGTTCTAGTGGCGTCTGTTCCCGTTCAATTGCTGGTTCTGGCCCGGCCCGCCGTTGTGCCGGTCGTGATCCGCCGCGACCCAGCGCGGCAGGTTTTGGCGCCACGCGTGTTTGATCGCCTCATGAAGGCGATTGAGCGCGACCTGGTCGTGCTGGTGCGGAACGCCGTGCCCGTTCCACGTCGGATCAATGTGCAGTTGGTTGAACGGCGTGTTGCGCAGCACGTACCGATCGAAGCCGGCTCCGGCGGATGAGCTGACCGGCGGCGACGCCAGCGACCTAGCGCGGTGCTGATCGTCATTCGGCGGTGGCGGTGAATGCGGAGGGCATGGCGGCGGTGGCGGTGGTGGAGGTGGCGACGGGGGCGGCGGCGGTGGCGGCGGCGGGGATGGCGGCGGCGGGGATGGTGGTGAAGACGCCATGTGGGATGGCGGTGGCGGCGGCGAGTGGGGGATGAAGTTCGGCTCGGTCGATATCGCGTTGGGGAGGATCGGAAGGATCAATTTGATCAAGCTCGCCAGCGAGTCCCCGGTCACCACGATCTCGTTGCCGACCGTGTAGGTCGTCAGGTTGAGCGCCTCCAGCTCCTGGGTCAGCTCCTGGATGAGCTCGGCACTCGCGGTGGTTGGGTCGGAGAGATGACCGTCGGTGAGGACCACCATGGTGTTGTGGTGATGCATCTCCTTCGTGACCCCATGCCAGGTCACGTTC
>DASYXG010000107.1:0-7711 GCA_035935235.1 Allostellaceae bacterium | reverse complement strand
GAGGTTCAGTCGGCGTAATCGGGTTCCTTGCGGTCCAGCAATCGCTTTAGCGCGTCGAAGTGATGATCCCAAGTCGACTTCTTGCCGTACTTGGGCCAAACCGCCTCGTATTGGGCTTGCGTGTGGGTGACGACTTCCGGTTTCACCTCGCGCAGCTTGCGGCCCGTCCACATCGCGTAGAGCTGCACCTGCGCTGCGCGCTCCAGGTAGTAGAGCAGATCATAGGCCTCGGCGACGCTCTTGCCGCAGACGGCGACCCCGTGATTGGCCATGAACAGGATCTTCTTGTCGGGTCCGAGAATGGCGGCAAGGCGCTTGCCCTCGGCCGGGTCGAGTGCTGGCCCCGTATAGTTGTCGTCGTAGGCGATCTTATCCATCAGCCCGATCTCGGTCTGGCCGATCGGCTTGATCTCTTGCTCATCAAGCCGCGACAAGGCGCTGGCATAGGGCATGTGGGTATGCAGCACACAGGCATGCACCGGCACGAGGCGGTGGATCGGCGCGTGGATGCAATAAGCAGATTGCTCGACCTCGCCCTCGCCGGCCAGCACGCGGCCATCCCAACCGACTTCCATGAAGCAGCTCGCCGTAACCTCTGACCAGTGCAGCCCAAACGGTATCTGGTAGTAGCGGTCGCTCTTGCCGGGAACGGATAGCGTCAGATGATTGAAAATGCCTTCGCTGAAGCCGTGCCAGACAGCGAGCCGATGCGCGGCAGCGAGATCGACTCGCGCTTGCCACTCAGCGGCGGTGATCGTCGGGCTGTCCTTGGTCAAAACCAGTGCCATAAAGCTTCCCTCATGCGAAATAGGGTTGGAGTGTAGGGCAGATCAGCGCCTGACGTCGATCACGGTACGGCCGCGCACCGCGCCCGACAAAATCTTTGGTGCCAGCGCGGCGACACCGGAAAGTGGCACCTCTTCGGTCATCGCATCGAGCTTGTCGAGCGGCAGGTCGCGCGCGAGACGTTGCCAAGCATCGATACGCGGCCATTTCGGACACATTACCGAGTCGATGCCCAATAGATTGACCCCGCGCAGCAGGAACGGAATGACGCTCGCCGGCAGATCGCTGCCGCCCGCGAGCCCGCAGGCTGCGACCGACGCGCGGTACTTGAGTTGGGTCAGGATGGTCGCCAGGGTAGCGCCCCCGACCGCATCAATCGCTCCGTCCCACCGCTCGCGGTCAAGCTGTCGCGCCGGCGGGGTGGAGAAAGCCGCGCGATCGACGATTTCCGCAGCGCCGAGCCCTGCGAGATAATCCCTGAGTTCAGCTCGGCCGGTCGAGGCAATCACCTTGTGCCCGAGCTTCGCCAACAGGGCAACGGCGACGCTCCCCACTCCGCCGCCGGATCCGGTGACCAGTACTTCGCTGCCGGCAGCGAGCTCGTGCTTTTCGAGTGCGATCACCGCGAGCATCGCGGTGAAGCCGGCCGTGCCAATCGCCATCGCCTGACGCGAGCTGAGGCCCTGCGGCAAATGAACGAGATGCTCGGCTTTGACCCGAGCCTTTTCGGCAAAGCCACCCCATTGCACTTCGCCGACCCGCCAGCCTGTCAGCACCACCCGCTCGCCTGGATTGAACGTCGGGGAATCCGAACGTTCTACCGTGCCGGCGAAATCGATGCCCGGCACATGCGGATAGGCGCGGACCAGGTGGCCGACCCCTTGCAGGATCATTCCATCCTTGTAATTGAGCGTCGAATATTCGACAGCGACGGTCACCTCGCCTTCCGGCAAGCGCGCGTCGTCGACATCTTCGAGGCGCGGCGTGACCTTGCCGCCCTCTTCGTGAAGGACGAGCGCGCGAAACGACGTCATCGCTAGCTGCGAAGCGGCTCGAGGATGCTGACGAAATTGGCGACCGCGGCGCCGCCCATGTTCATTACGCCGGCGAGCGAGGCACCAGGTATCTGCATGCCGCCGGCCGCGCCGGTCACCTGCATCGACGCCAGCACGTGCATCGACACACCGGTAGCCCCGACCGGATGACCCTTGGATTTGAGCCCGCCCGACGGATTGACGGGCAACTTCCCGTCCTTCTCGGTCCAACCTTCGAGGATTGCTTTTGCGCCCTCGCCGGGCGCGGTGAGGCCCATCGCCTCGTATTCGATCAGCTCAGCGATGGTGAAACAGTCATGGGTCTCTACCAAATCGAGATCGAGCAACCCCAACCGCGCTGCTGACAGCGCTTTCTTCCACGCCAGCGCCGGCCCCTCAAAGGCAAGGATGTCTCTCCGGCTCATCGGCAGGAAATCGTTGACCTGCTCGGCGGCGCGGAAAACCACAGCCTTCTTCATAGCGAGCGCGGTCTGCATGTCCGCAAGCACGACCGCTGCCGCGCCGTCCGAGACCAGGGAGCAATCGGTGCGCTTCAGCGGGCCCGCGACCAGCGGGTTCTTATCGGAGATCGTCCGACAAAATTCGTAACCGAGGTCGCGCTGCATCTGGGCCAACGGGTTGGCGACGCCGTTCTTGTGGTTTTTCGCGGCAATGCGGGCCAGCGCATCCGATTGATCGCCGTATTTTTGGAAATATTTCTGGGCGATCTGGCCAAAAATACCAGCAAAGCCACCCTCGATCTGGTCCTCCTCCTTGCGGTAGCAGGCGCGCAGCAGGAGGTCATTGATCTCGGCGCCGGTACGCTCGGTCATCTTCTCGACGCCAACGACAAGGATGAGCCGTCCTTTGCCGGCAGCGATGGTGTTGAGCCCCATATGAATGGCCGCCGAGCCGGTGGCACAGGCGTTCTCGACCCGCGTTGCCGGCTTGAAGCGCAGATGTGAGTCGGCCTGGAAGACAAGTGATGCCGGGAACTCCTGCTTCACGAAGCCGCCATTCATGGTGCCGAGATAGACGCCATCGATATCGGCGCCCGACACGCCGGCATCGGCGAGCGCAACTTGCGCCACCTCGACGATTAGCGATTCGACATCGCGGTCGTCATGCCGCCCGAATTTGCTGTGGGCCCAGCCGACAATACATCCGGTCATCAGGACCTCCGTTCTGCGTGGCGCGGATCGTAGCAAGAGAGAACCGCGCGCTCTATCCTGATATGGGCATTGAGCGAGCCTTACGCATGGCCGACACGATCATGATCCGCCGTCCCGACGACTGGCATGTGCATCTGCGGGACGGCGCGATGATGGCCTCGGTGCTACCGCATACCGCGCGCCAGTTCGCGCGGGCGATCGTAATGCCGAACCTCGCGCCGCCGGTCACGACGATCGCAGCCGCGCGGGCCTATCGCGAACGCATTACGGCGGCGCTACCTCCAAACACCGATTTCACGCCGCTGATGACCGCCTACCTAACCGACGCCAGCGACCCAGACGAAATCGTGCGCGGACACCGACAGGGCGTATTCACCGCGGTGAAGCTCTACCCGGCGCATGCGACAACGAACTCGGCGTATGGCGTCACCTCGATCGACAAGGTCATGCCGGTGCTGGAGCGCATGGCCGAAAGCCGTATGCCGCTGCTGATTCACGGCGAGGCGACCGATCCGGAGGTCGACGTCTTCGACCGCGAGGCGGTGTTCATCGACCGAACCCTCGAACCTCTGCGCCGACGTTTGCCGGAATTGCGCGTCGTGCTCGAACACATCACCACGCAAGAGGCGGCTACCTATATCGGCGAGACCGAGAAAAATCTCGCCGCGACGATCACCGCGCATCACCTGCTCATCAACCGCAACGCCATCTTCCAGGGCGGGATCCGTCCGCACCTCTACTGCCTGCCGATCGCCAAGCGAGAGAAACATCGCCTGGCGTTGCGCCGCGCGGCGACCTCGGGCAATTCACGTTTTTTCCTCGGGACGGACAGCGCCCCACACGCGATCCCGACCAAGGAGGCCGCCTGCGGCTGCGCCGGCATTTTCACCGCGGCAACGGCCCTTGAAATCTATGCCGAGGTGTTTGACGGCGATGGCGCGCTCGACCAGTTCGAGGCCTTCGCCTCGCTCAACGGCCCTGCATTTTACGGGCTGCCGGTCAACGAGACGCGGATTACATTGCGGCGTGCGCCGCACACCGTGCCAACGCAAATCGGCGACGGCGATTTGGCGGTTGCGCCGTTCCAAGCAGGCGAAACCCTGCATTGGCGGCTGGCGGCCTCACCTCAGGCGAGCAAGGCCTCGTAACGCTGAGCGACCTCATCCCAGCTGAGACCTCGCTGCGACGAGAGCGCACCGTCATGCCAGCGTCGCCACAGCGCGTCATCGTTCAGCACCGCGATTGACGCCTCGACGAACGCGTCGTCGCTCAGGGCAATTCGGCCGCTCTTGCCGTCAGCGACGCGCTCGCCAACCGAACCCAGCGGCGTCACCACTGCGGGCACGCCGAGCGCCTGCGCTTCGCCCAGCGCCAGGCAAAACGTCTCGCCGGGGTCGCCGCGATAAAGCATGGCCCGCGCTCCGGTCAGCACCTCGATCAGGGCCGAGCGTCCCACCGGTTCATGGCGGTAGACGCCGGCGTGGCCGAGTGATTCCGCTCGGGCGAGGATGGCATGCATTGCGCCGGCATATTTCGCCGCGGAACCGCCGTAGACCGCGGCGCCAGCATAAATGTGAAGCTCTGCTGCCGGCACCGCCGGCTTGATGCGCGACACCCACAAATCCAAAAGCCAATCGAGCCCGCGCATCGGGTTCGAGGTAAAGACCGCCCGCGGCGGTGGCGGCTCGCGCCTTTGAGCGTGCCGGAACACGTCGAGAATGCCATAGGGGATGATCGTTCGGCCGCCGCAGAGTAACCAGGACGGGACGGTCGACGCATGATAGGCGCCGGTCGTCACGATTTTCGGCCGATACCAGGCGATACGCCATGCCATGCGCGGCTTCTTCAGATAGCCTGCCGGATTATGTAGCCAGAGCACCCGACGCTGCGGGTGGGGCACAAGTCCGATCATGAGATGCCCGCGATTGCCGATGTAAAGATCACATGTGCCGGGAACACCGGCGCTCAGCGGCACCCAAGAGACACCCTTGTGCATGATCGGTGCGTTGCAAAGGTTGCGCACCTCGACTTGGTGCCCGCGCGCCGCCATCGTCTCGGCAAGCGCGACAAAGGCTGTCTCGGCGCCGCCGAGCGGCCCTACCTCCGCCATCGCTCCGTCAAAGGGAACAGAGGCATCGGCCATCACGACGCTGGCCATCACCCCGCCTCGTAGCGCGCCTTGAGGTACGAGAGGATCGGATAAAGTGCCGCGCATAGCGCAATCAGGAACCCATACGGCCCCTCGCGGTATCCTCTGCGGCTCACATAACACTTCCAAAAGCGGGTCGAGATGCGGCGTAGATTGCTGCGATAGGTGCCGATATCGCCACTCTCCCGCAGATCCTTGGCGCGCAAACTCGTGTAGCGGTCGAGCCGCGCCAGCATGTCGGAGATATCGCGGTCGACGTAGTGCACGAGGCGCGTTTCAAATGTAGGTCCTTGCATGCCAGACAAGGTCACGGCGGGATGAACTCGCTGGTCGCCCCAGCGTTTGACCCCGTTGCGATAGATCCCGGCGTAGGCGCTCTTGCCGATACCTGACCCCCAGCCCCAACGCACCAGTCTCTCGCCGATATAATTGTCGACCGGGATCAGATGCCAATCGGCGGTCGAGCGCTGGGCGACCTGACGGATTTCTTCAGCCAATTCCGGCGGTACGCGCTCGTCCGCGTCGATCTCGACGACCCATGTTCCACGACAAGTATCGATCCCGGCGTGCCGCCGCGGTCCTTCCCGCTCCCACGCGCCCTCGACCGTCAGTGGGGTAAAGCCTCGCGCGATCTCCTTCGAACGGTCGCAACAACGGTCAAGGACAACGACCAGTTCATCGGCGAAGGCCAATGTCGCGAGGCAATCCGCGAGTTGAGCCTCTTCATTGTGAACGACCACAATTACGGAAATGAGCGGGCGTGAAAGCCCGACGGCGTCCTGTTCACTCGCAATAGCCACTGCGCACGACCGCGTCATCCGCCATTACTTCGGGTGGCGGCGCCGAGTTCCTCGACCCGGGAAAAGACATTTTGCCAGCTAGACATGGATTGGAACTGGGTCGCGATTTCGCACCGACTGCGAGTCGGCGACCCGCTGCCAAAGGAGATGAGCCGCCTCTTGCACCGCCTCAACCGATAGTGAATCCATCAGCGTGTCGGTGGTCCGGTGGTCGAAGCCATCCGGGAACATCGTCTCCGGCGGATCAGCGGTCCGCACCACCGCGGTGAGCGGTCCCCAAGGCGCGTATTGATCGATCGGGCTTGGCCCAAAGAGACCGAGCGTCGGCACGCCACTCGCGGCAGCGATGTGCATGAGCCCGGTGTCGTTGCCAATGAAGAGCGCGGCGCGGCGCAGAGCTGCGGAGGCCGTCAGCAGATCGGCGTGACCGATCAAGTCGATAACCCTCTCTCCGGGGATCGCCGAGAGCAGCGGCTCCGCCTGACCTCTCTCATGTGCTGCCGCCATAACCGCGACGCGGGCACCGGCCAAGATACCGCGGGGCGCGGTGAGCTGGCCGGCGAGCTCAGCAAAGCGTTCGGCGCGCCATTGCTTTCCTCGCCAATTCGATGCCGGCCCGATGGCAAGCACCGGGGTTCCGGCCGGAATCAGTGCTTCGGCCGCGCGCTCGTGCGCCGGTGTGAGCCAGAGGCGCGGGCTCGGCGGCGAGTCGAGATCGAACAGGCGGGCCAACTGACGCACTCGGTTCTCGTGCTTATCGCCCTTTGCCATGACCCGCCGTTCGCCGGCGCGCAGCAGCCACGCCAACGTCGAGCCACGCAGGTCGACGACCAAGTCCCATCGCCGTCCAACGATCGTTCGGTAGAGCCCCAGCCAGTGTAATGCGAAGCGCTGTTTACTTATCACAATAAGGCGTTCAAGCCGAGGCACCGCCTCGAACAGCGGCGCAGCCACGGGGCCGGCGGCGATCGTCAGCCGCGCCGCCGGGTAACGCTCGATCAAGTACCCAAGGATCCCGGTTGAGAGGACGGCATCGCCGATCCGCGTGGCGGTCACAAAAAGGATATCCATCTCGCCGGTCTATAGCGCGATGCACCTTAACTTGCCAAGCGAGCGGCGGAACTCTACCTGTTTGGCCGCAGGGCGAAATCTTTTTTGAGATTCACAAGATGGCGCAGAGCCGGTTCGTCGTGTTGGGAGATCGCGGGGTTGTCGCCATTGACGGCCCCGATCGCGCCAGCTTCCTGCAAGGCCTGGTGTCGAACGATATCGCTCGCGTCAGTAGCGAGCGCGCGGTTTACGCGGCATTGCTGACGGCACAGGGCAAATACCTCCACGATTTCTTTATGATCGAGCACGATGGGGCGGTCTGGCTCGATGCGGAAGCCGCACGCCTGGCCGATTTGAAGCGGCGGCTATCGATCTACCGGTTGCGCGCCAGGGTGACGGTGGACGAACGCCCCGATCTTGCTATCGCCGCGGCGTTTGGTGGCGCGCCGCTCGGACTACCAAATGATCCAGGCGCCGCGCATGCAATCGACGGCGGGGTGGTTTTCGTCGACCCGCGCCTGGCAGCGCTCGGCGCGCGGGCGATCCTATCGGGCGGCAAGATTCGCCAAGCACTGACCGCGACGGGTGCGACCGAGGCGGATTTCTCGGAATATGACCGGCTACGCCTCTCGCTCGGCATTCCTGATGGGAGCCGCGATCTCGTGCCCGACAAGTCGATCCTACTCGAATCCGGATTCGATGAGCTGCACGGGGTCGACT
>DASYXG010000106.1:0-20859 GCA_035935235.1 Allostellaceae bacterium | reverse complement strand
CGGCCACCTTCGAATGACAGGCGAAGCCGCATTTGGCGTCGTTGCCGTTCGGGGTGAACGTGTTGGAGGCCGGATCGTAAAGAAATTGGGCGTACGCCCAGCCGTGCGTGTCGGGGAACCTCTTGGTGTCCTTTTCGATGAACGACAGCGATTTCAGCGCGTCCGGCACCATCACAAAATAGGGTGATTCATCGTTCTTCTTGGCGGTCCACTCGATCTTCACGATCTTCGAGCTCCAGCGGCGTGCCGCCGCCGATGTGACGGCGCAATCCCGGATCACGGATCGCCTCGGCGGTCGTTGAGGGGTGACCTCACGCGGCGAGCCGGATAGATCGCCTCGGATAGATATGTCGAAAAATCTTCCCCCAGCTCTTGTTGCGTGGGTTATGTTCTCTATATGTTCTCGACGCGAGACTGAGGATCGCCGAACTGTTGCACAGATGTCGCTGATCGCCCCGCTGATACGTCGCTGTTCGGCTGTTGTTATCTCGCTGTTACGGCCGCTGTTTTCTTGCTGTTTCCGCGCTGTTGATTTGCCGCTCTCAAAACAGAAACGCGCTTGTAATCAAGGGGTTAGAACAAACCCGAAAATCTCACGGAACGGCGAGCGCCGCGACCCCGGGCAGCTCCCTGCCTTCGAGCCACTCGAGAAAGGCGCCGCCCGCGGTCGAGACATAGGTGAGCTTGTCCTCGACCCCAGCCGCGGCAAGCGCCGCGACCGTGTCGCCACCGCCGGCGACGCTGAGCAGCTGCTTCGCCTCGGTCAGCTCTGCGATCTTCTTCGCCAGCGCAACGGTGGCGCGGTCGAAAGGCGGCGTCTCGAACGCGCCGACCGGGCCGTTCCACACCAAGGTCTTGCACTCACCCAACGCCGCCGAAATGCGCGCGACGCTGTCGGGGCCGATATCGAGCATCATCGCGTTCTGTGGCACCGCGTTGACCCCGACTGTGCGGGTCACGACCCCGGGTTTCAACTCCTCGGCGGTCACCGCATCGTCGGGCAGGATCACCGCGCAGCCCTGCTTCTCGGCCGCGGCCAGGATTTCGCGCGCGGTGCCGGCCATCTCCTTCTCGCACAGCGAGCGGCCGACGCCGCGGCCTTGCGCGAACAGGAACGTGTTGGCCATCGCCCCGCCAATCGCCAGCCTGTCGACCTTCGAAATGATGAACTTCAACAGGTCGAGCTTGGTCGAGACCTTCGATCCGCCGACCAGTGCCATCACCGGCTTTTGCGGGTGTTCGAGCGCGGCGCCCAGCGCCTCCAGCTCGGCCTGCATCAGCTTTCCGGCCGCGTTGGGCAGCAGGTGAGGGAGGGCTTCGATCGAGGCATGCGCACGATGCGCCGCCGAGAACGCGTCGTCGACATAGACATCGCCCAGTTCCGCGAGCTGTTTGGCGAAACCGGCGTCGTTCTTCTCCTCCTCGGGATGAAAGCGCAGGTTCTCCAACAGCGCGACCTCGCCCGGCTTCAGCACCGCTACAATTTTCGCCGCCTCGGGGCCAACGCAATCGGTGGCGAAATGCACCGGCCTGCCGCCGATCGCCCGGCTCAGCGGCGCGACCAGCTGCCTCAGCGAATTCTCCGCGTCCGGCCCCTTGGGGCGGCCGAAATGCGACATCACCACGACCTTCGCCTGGCGCGCGATCAGCGCCTCGATCGTCGGCGCCAGCCGCTCGATCCGGGTCGCGTCGGTGACCTTGCCGTCCTTGACCGGCACGTTGAGGTCGGCGCGGAGCAGCACGCGCTTACCGGCGACGTCGAGCTCGTCGATCGTGTGGAAACGCGGCATCGTCGCCTCCCGAACAGTGCGTCGCCGATTAAAGCGGAGCCGGCCAGCCTATTGCAAACTGCGGCATCGCAAACCAGGGCATTGCAAACCCGCAACCGTGACATAATTGCTGTCGCGCATGGCGACTGCATTCGACAAACTCGTCTACGACACCGCGCAGGCGGCGCGGGTCTCCTGGTATTTCGGCCAGAAGCTGCTCGCCGCGCGGCTCACCAAGCCGATGCCTTTGCCCGAGCGCTTCAAGGGCAGGACGATGCCCGACCGCCGGCGCATCCTCGCCGATCTGCGCAAATTGCTGGATCGCGATTGGCGCAACGTCGAAGCCGGGCTTTACGCCTCACCCGAGGACTGGCGCGGCAACCCGCTCGCCGAACTCAGCCGGGCGGCGGATTTCTTTCGCGACCTCGGGGCCGTCGATGCCCGCCGCCACGGCGACGCGCCGAGCGTCTTGGAGAGTCCCGAGGCGGAACGTTTGCCCGCCTATTATCGCCATCACTTCCATTTTCAGAGCGATGGCTATCTGAGCGCCGCCTCGGCCAGGCGCTACGATCATCAGGTCGAGGTGCTGTTTGGCGGCGGCGCCGCGGCGATGCGCCGCCAGGCGCTGGTGCCGCTGCGCGAGGCGCTGTTGGAGCACCGGGGCGGTGTTCGCTCGGCACGGCTGCTCGACATCGCCTGCGGCACCGGTGGGTTCCTCGCCGAGATCAAACGCAACTACCCACGGCTTGCGGTGACCGGCATCGACCTGTCGGCGCCATATCTGGCGGTCGCGAGGCGGCGTCTTTCCGCCTGGTCGCGGGTGACGCTCGCCGAGGCCAATGCCGAGGTGCTGCCCTTCGCAAATGCCAGCTTCGACATCGTCACCTGCGTCTACCTCTTCCACGAATTGCCGCATCGCGCACGGCAGGGGGTGGCCCGCGAAATCCGCCGCGTCCTCAAGCCGGGCGGCCGGCTGATCTTTCTCGACTCGCTGCAAACCGGCGACGAACCCGATTACGACGCGATGCTCGAGTGGTTTCCGGTCGCCTTTCACGAACCCTATTACGCGAGCTATCTGCGCGAGGATTTAGACCGGCTGTTCGGCCCCGGTTTTTCGCCGGTTCACCAGGCTCCCGCCTACGTTTCCAAGGTACTCAGCTACCGGCGGACGAATCGATAGCACTATATCTAGTTCCCTATTGGCGACGACCCACAAGGGTGCTACCGTATTTGGTAGGGCGTATCGCCTGGCCTACAGAATACGGTGGGGGACATGGATATAGGCACCTGGACACCCGAGCGCATCGACCAACTGACCGTCCTGTGGGACGAGGGGGTCACCACCGCCGAGATCGGCCGCCGCATCGGGGTCACCAAGAATGCGGTGATCGGCAAGGTGCATCGCCTCGGGTTGGTGCCGCGGGTCATCACCGTCAAGCCGGCGCCGCGCCGCAACGTGTTCGAGTTTACCGGTCCCGTCTGCATGTGGCCGCATGGCCATCCTGGCGACGACGATTTCCATTTCTGCGGCGGCCGGCCGGTGGCGGGCAAACCGTATTGCGAGGAGCATTCGGCGATCGCGTATTTGAAGCCGAAGGAACCGAAGTCGAACGCCGCTTAGAGCTAGATCACCTTCAGCACGTTCTCCGGCGGCCGGCCCAAAGCGGCCTTGCCGCCGGAAACGACGATCGGCCGCTCGACGATGATCGGGTGTTTCGCCATCGCTGCGATCAATTGATCCTCCGACAGTTTCGCCAGATCGACCCCGGCCTCGGCCGCCTCTTTCCGCCGGACGATCGCCTTGGCCGGCAGGTTGAGCTGCCCCAACAACGTCTTGAGCTGCGCCGCCGTATACGGCGTCTTCAGATATTCGACGATTGTCGGCTCGACGCCCTTGTCCCGCAGCAGGGCCAGGGTCTTGCGCGAGGTGTTGCAGCGCGGGTTATGGTAAATGGTGACCGGCATCGTAGCGCTCCCGCCGTGTTGGTTGCCGCATCGATTGTCCCTGCCTCGAGTGGCAGCGCCAAGGGATTTCCGCAGGGAGAGCAGGGCGCGTGACCGATATCCGCATCACCGCCGGCCCGTTTGTCTTCGTCGCTCGCTTCGAGCGCGCGGCGGCGCCGAAGACCTGCGCCTGGTTCGCGAGCGTGTTGCCCTATCGCGAGCGGATCATCCATGTGCGCTGGAGCGGCGAGGCCTGCTGGATACCGCTTGGCGATCTCGATCCCGGCCTTGGCTATGAGAACGCGACGAGCTATCCGGCGCCGGGCCAGATTCTGCTTCACCCGACCGGGATCAGCGAGACGGAAATCCTGGTCGCCTATGGCGCGGTCCGGTTTGCCAGCAAGGCCGGTCAACTCGCCGGCAACCCTTTCCTGACGATCATCGACGGGTTGGAAAACCTGCGCCCGCTCGGCGAGCTGACCTTGTGGCACGGCGCGCAGGACATCGAATTCGCGCCGATGTGATCGCCTCGCGCCACCACCTCGGCTAACCTTAGCCGCCGCACCACGTTTTCGGAGAGGTCCCGATGCCCGTCTTTACCACCCGCCCCGAGATCCAGGGCACGTTCGGCGTGGTCGCCTCGACCCATTGGCTGGCGAGCGCCGTGGCGATGGGGGTGCTGGAAAAGGGCGGCAACGCATTCGATGCCGCCGCCGCGGCCGGGCTGACGCTCCAGGTGGTCGAACCGCATTTGAACGGCCCGCTCGGCGAGGCGCCGATCCTGGTGTGGAGCGAGAAGAACCAGCGCTGCGACATGATCTGCGGCCAAGGGGTCGCGCCCAGCGCCGCGACGATCGCCCATTACCAGGGGCTCGGGCTCAATCTCGTTCCCGGCACGGGCCTCCTGGCCGCGACGGTGCCCGGCGCTTTCGACGGTTGGATGCGCCTCCTGCGCGATTACGGCACGCTGCCGCTCTCCGATATTTTGGGTCCGGCGATCTCCTATGCCGAGAACGGCTATCCGCTCGCCTGGCGTATCCCGGTGACGATTTCGACGGTCGCCGAGATGTTCCGCCGCGCCTGGCCGAGTTCGGCGGCGGTTTATCTCCCGAATGGCCAACCGCCAAAGGCCGGGCAGCTGTTCCGTAATGCCAAGCTCGCCGCGACCTACAAGCGCGTCCTCGCCGAGGCCGAAGCCGGCGGCGGCGACCGCGAGCGCGTCGTCGACCGCGCGCGCGACGTCTGGTATCGCGGCTTTGTCGCCGAGACGATCGATCGCTTCTGCCGCACCGAAGAGGTGCTCGACTCCTCCGGCCGGAGGCATAACGGCGTCTTGACCGCCGACGACATGGCGCGCTGGCAGGCGCCGGTCGAGACGCCGGTGACCTACGACTACAAGGGCTACACGGTGGTCAAGGGCGGGCCGTGGAGCCAGGGGCCGGTGCTGCTGCAGCAATTGGCGCTGCTGTCGGGCTTCGATCTCGACGACACCGATCCGGTTGGCGCCGATTTCGTTCACATTGTCACCGAATGCGCCAAGCTCGCCTATCTCGACCGCGAGGCTTGGTACGGCGACCCCGATTTCGTCGAGGTGCCGATGCAGACGCTGCTGAGCCCGGCCTATAACGACGCCCGCCGCAAGCTGGTCGGCGATCGCGCTTCGATCGAGCTCCGCCCGGGTCGGCCCGATGGCCGCGAGCCCCATTTCATGGTCGGCGGCGCCGAGCTGGCGCCGATGGCCGCCGGTCTCGGCGAGCCGACGGTCGGCGCCTTCGTCGGCACCATCAGCGAGCCGACGACCAACCCGGTCGGCGTCACCGCCGGCGACACCTGCCATGTCGATGTCATCGACCGCTGGGGCAACATGGTCTCGGCGACGCCGAGCGGCGGCTGGCTGCAATCCTCGCCGGTGATCCCTGAACTCGGCTTCTGCCTCGGCACCCGGCTGCAAATCTCCTGGCTCGATGAATCCTCACCGTCGAGCTTGCAGCCCAACAAGCGCCCGCGCAGCACGCTGTCGCCGACACTCGCTTTCAAGAACGGCGCGCCCTATATGGCCTTCGGCACGCCCGGCGGCGACGGGCAGGACCAGTGGTCGCTGCAGCTCTTCCTCCATCACGTCCATCACGGGATGAATTTGCAGGAAGCGATCGATTGTCCCGAATTCAACACCGAGCACGCGCCGAGCTCGTTTTATCCACGCGGCGCCAATCCCGGCAGTCTCAATCTCGAAGGCCGTTTCCCGAAAACGACGGCGCAGGCGCTCGCTGAGCGCGGTCACCGCGTACAGATGGGCGAGACCTGGTCGGGTGGCCGGCTCGCCGCCTGCACCCGCGAGGAGACGCCCGAAGGCCGCATCCTCAAGGCGGGCGCCAACCCCCGCGGCATGCAGAGCTACGCCGCCGGGCGCTGACGAAGGGCGTAACAGCGATCACAACGGCTTTACCTGCGTCGCGCTTGGCGTCGCTTGTGCATAAGAGCCGACGATGAATTGGGAGGACGAATGAAACGCATCTTGGCGGCGGCGCTGCTGGCATTGGGCCTTTGCGCTAGCGCGGCGTCAGCCCAGACAACGCTGCGGATCGGCCTTGCCGAGGACCCCGATATTCTCGACCCGACCTTGGCGCGTAGCTACGTCGGTCGCATTGTCTTCGCGTCGCTCTGTGACAAGCTCGTCGACATCAGTCCAGGGCTCGACATCGTCCCGCAGCTCGCGACCGAATGGCAGTGGGTCGACGACAATAGGGGCCTCGTCATGAAGCTGCGCCAAGGCGTCAAGTTTCACGACGGCGAGCCGATGGATGCCGCTGCGGTCAAGTTCAGCCTCGAACGCCATCTGAATATGCCCGGCTCGAACCGCAAGGGCGAGATCAGCGCGCTCAAGTCCGTGGAGATCATCGACGATCACACCGTCAAGCTGGTGCTCGACAAACCTTTCGCTCCACTTCTCGCGCAATTGTCCGACCGCGCCGGGATGATCGTCTCGCCCAAAGCGGCGCAGGCGGCGGGCGATAAGTTTGGCGAGCACCCGGTCTGCGCCGGCCCCTTTAAGTTCACCGAGCGTGTCGCGCAGGACCGCATCGTCCTCGACCGCTTCGCCGATTATTGGAACAAGGACGCGATCCATTTCGACCGCGTCATCTTTCTGCCGATCGCCGACTCGACCGTACGTTTGTCGAATGTACAGTCGGGCCAGCTCGACCTGATCGAGCGGCTCGCCGCCACCGATCTCGATATGGCGCGCAAGGATGCGCGGCTCAAAGTCGATGCGATCACCAGCCTCGCCTATAACGGCATCACCACAAATCTCAACAACGGCGATCGCGCCAAAAATCCGCTCGGTCAGGACAAGCGGGTGCGCGAAGCGCTCGAGCTGTCGATCGATCGCGCGGCATTGAACCAGGTCGTGTTCAACGGCGAGTTCGCTCCCGGGAACCAGTGGCAGGCGCCGGCGAGCCCCTGGTACGTCAAGGACCTGCCGATCCCGCCGCGCGACGTCGCCAAAGCCAAGGCCTTGCTCGCCGCCGCCGGCGTACCGCATCCGTCATTCACGATGATGGTGCCGACCAACCCGGAAACCTTGCGCGCCGCCCAGGTGATCCAATCCATGGCGGCGGAAGCCGGGTTCGACATCAAGATCCAGGCCACCGAATTCGCCTCTTCGCTCGATCTCGCGGTCAAGGGCGATTACGAAGCGTATCTGATCGGCTGGAGCGGGCGTACCGACCCGGACGGAAACATCTACAATTTCGTCGCCTGCAAGGCGCCGCCCGCGCTCAACACCGGTCATTATTGCAACGCCGACGCCGACGCGCAGCTTGACGCAGGGCGCACCGCGAGCACTCAGGCCGACCGCATGGCGGCCTATGGCAAGCTCGCGGCGATCATCCTCGCCGACCGGCCGATCATCTATTTGTGGCACCAGAAATGGCTCTACGCGATGAGCACGAAGCTCACCGGCTTCACGCCTTATCCCGACGGGCTGATCCGCCCGCAGGGGATCGCGCTGCAATGATGTCACCGGTCCAATGACCGCCTTCCTCGTCCGCCGCATCGCGCTGATCGTCCCGACCTTGTTCTTTGTGTCGCTGCTGATCTTCGGTCTGCAGCGACTGTTGCCGGGCGATCCGGCGCTGGCGATGGCGGGCGAGGATCGTGACCCGGCAGTCATCGCTTTTCTGCGCGAGAAATACCATCTCGATGCGCCGTTGCCGGAACGCTACTGGCTGTGGGTCAAGGGCATTGCCCAGGGCGATTTCGGTGAGTCGATCCGGATCAAGCGCCCGGTCAAAGACCTCATCCTCGAAAAACTGCCGGTGACGGGCGAACTGGCGGGGCTGGCGATGCTGGTCGCACTGGTCATTGGGATCCCCGCTGGGATCATCGCCGCGGTCAAGCACGATACGGCGATCGACTACGGCGCGACGATGGCGGCGCTGTGGGGGATCTCGATCCCCAATTTCTGGCTCGGCATCCTGCTGATCCTGCTGTTCTCGGTGACGCTCGGTTGGCTGCCGGCCTCGGGCTTCGTGACGCCGGCGGAGAGCCTCAAACAGAATTTGCTCACCCTGATCATGCCGGCGTTTGTGCTCGGCAACGCGATCGCCGCGATCATGATGCGCCACACCCGCAGTGCGATGCTGCAGGTGCTCGGCTCCGATTATGTCCGCACCGCCCGCGCCAAGGGGCTCTCCCAGAGTCGTGTCGTACTCCATCACGCGCTGCGCAACTCGCTGATACCGGTGGTGACTTTGGGCGCGCTCGAATTCGGCACGTTGTTGTCGGGCGCGGTGCTGACCGAGCAGGTATTCACCATCCCCGGCTTCGGCAAACTGATCGTCGATGCGGTATTCAACCGCGATTACGCGGTCGTGCAGGGCGTCGTGCTGTGTACGGCGTTGGCTTACATCCTCCTCAATTTCTTGGCCGACATCGCCTATGCGGTGATCAATCCGAGGCTCCGCGCATGACGGCCGAACCGATCGGAGCGGTTTTGCTCGACGCCGATATCGGCGAGGCCCCGTGGCAGCGTGCGCTGCGCCATCTGGTCAAGCGGCGCACCGCTATCTTCGGCCTCGGGGTGGTCGCGTTCTTCATCGTGCTCGCGATATTGGCGCCGCTGGTCTCACCCTACGACCCGCAGACGACCAACTGGGCGGCGGTGCGCAAGCCGCCGTCGATGCTGCACTTGTTCGGCACCGACGAGATCGGCCGCGACGTGCTCGCCCGGATCATCTGGGGTGCGCGAGCTTCGCTCGCCGCAGGGCTCGTCTCGGTGTCTCTGGCGCTCGCCGCAGGTGTGCCGATCGGGCTTGTATCCGGCTATCTCGGCGGGTTTGTCGACGGCCTGTTGATGCGAATGGTCGATGCGATGCTGGCGGTTCCGTTCCTGATCCTGGCGATCGCGCTGGCCGCGTTTCTCGGGCCGAGCCTCATGAACGCGATGATTGCCATCGGCGTGTCGCAGACGCCGATTTTCGCCCGGTTGACCCGCGGTCAGGTGCTCAGCGTGAAGCACGAGGAATACATCGAGGCCGCGCGCGCGATCGGCAACCCGCATTACCGCATCGTGCTGCGGCATATCCTTCCCAACATCATTCCACCCTTGTTGGTGCAGGCGACTCTGGCCGCGGCGGCAGCGATCATCGCCGAGGCGGCGCTGTCGTTCCTCGGCCTTGGCGAGCAGCCACCTGATCCCTCCTGGGGCAGCATGCTGAACACAGCGAAGAATTTCATCTCGCAGGCGCCGTGGATGGCGGTCTGGCCGGGCGCGGCGATCTTTACCTTGGTGCTGTCGCTGAACTTGTTTGGCGACGGCTTACGTGACGCGCTCGATCCGCGTCGCGGTTGAGAGCGCCCGTTGCGCCACTTTTGGGAAAGCAGGAGAATGTGCCAGCCAACGCGATGTGCGGCGAGGATCCGATCGACCCGGTAGCTACGACCCTTTCGACGCCACGGCCGCATGCCGCCGCGGTCGTGGTGATGGGCGTCTCCGGTTCGGGCAAATCCACCGTCGGCGCCGCGCTTGCCGACCGGCTCGGCTGGATATTCGTCGATGGCGATTCGCTGCATCCGGCGGCCAATGTCGCCAAAATGCAGGCTGGCCAACCGCTTGACGATCGCGACCGCGAGCCTTGGCTCACCGCGATCGCTGGGCAGATCGACGCCTGGATCCGGCACGGTACGCCGGGAGTTATCACCTGCTCGGCGCTGAGGCGCCGCTACCGCGACCGAATCATCGGCGACCGTGCAGATGTGCGCCTGATCTATCTTGCCGGGACGCGCGAGGTGATCGCTCGGCGCCTCTCTGCGCGGCACGGACATTTCATGCCGGCGAGCCTGCTCGACAGCCAGTTCGCGACGCTGGAGCCGCCCGAAATCGAGGAGAACGCGATCGCTGTGGACATTGACCGGCCGATAATCTCGATCGTTGATCGGATCGTCACCTCCCTGTCACCGCAAATCACCACGATGGTGGCGTCGTCATGATTGCTGGCGAGCCAATTGCCGTGTGCGGCACTTCCGCACCATATAGGGAACTCTTGGCGCATATCGGGTTCACCGGAGAGATGGGCCGTTCGGCCGGCACGGCGCCGGCCGCGCCCAGGGAGTAGGAGCCAATGCCAAATCCGCTCAAGGAGCTGAACGAATACGGGCAATCGGTGTGGCTCGATTTCGTCAGCCGCGAGCTGCTGCAAACAGGAGGCCTGGCCCGCCTTATCGCCGATGATGGCGTGCGCGGCGTTACCTCCAACCCGTCGATCTTCGAGAAGGCGATCGGCCATGGCGACGATTACGATGAGTTGATTCGCGCCGCCGAGGCGAAGGGCGACCTTGACCCGGGCGCGCTGTTCGAGACGCTGGCGATCGGGGACATCCGCGACGGTGCCGACGCGCTCGCCGGCGTCTACAAGCAGACCCAGGGCCGCGACGGCTACATCTCGCTTGAAGTCTCGCCGTATTTGGCGATGCAGACCGATGCGACGGTCGACGAGGCCCACCGCCTGTGGAAGAAGGTCGATCGGCCCAACTTGATGATCAAGGTGCCGGCGACGAAGCCCGGACTGCCGGCGATCCGCCAGCTGATTGGCGACGGTATCAACGTCAACATTACGCTGCTCTTCGCACAGCAGGTCTACGCGGAGGTTGTCGACGCCTATATCGGCGGCTTGGAAGATTTTGTCGCCAAGGGGGGCGACCCGCAGCATATCGCCAGCGTCGCCAGCTTTTTCGTCAGCCGCATCGATACGTTGGTGGACGAGGCGCTCGATAAAAAGATCGCCGCCGCGGCGGACCCCGCCATCAAACAACAGCTAGCCGCGATCAAGGGTAAGGTTGCGATCGCCAACGCCAAGCTCGCCTACCAGCTGTCGAAACGCATTTACGCGAGCGAGCGCTGGCAGCGGCTGGCGCAGTCCGGGGCGCAGACCCAGCGTCTGTTGTGGGCAAGTACCGGAACCAAGAACCCGGCTTACAGCGATATCATGTATGTCGATGAGCTGATCGGGCCGGACACGGTCAACACCGTGCCGCCGGCGACGATGGACGCCTATCGCGATCACGGCAGACCGCGCAATAGCCTCGAAGAGGATGTTGCTGGCGCGGATGCGGCGATGAAGGGTCTCGCCGCCGCGGGCGTGTCGATCGACGAGATTACCTCGCGCTTGGTCGAGGATGGGGTCCGCCAATTTGCCGACGCCGCCGACCAGCTCTACGCCGCGGTGCAAAAGAAGCGCCGCACGGTGCTGGGCGGCAGACTCAACCCGATGAGCGTCAAGCTGCCCGAGGCGCTCGATACCGCTGTGAAAGCCGCGCTCGAAGACTGGCGCAAGGGGGGCAAGGCGCGCCGGTTGTGGGCCGGCGATGCGTCTCTGTGGACCAAGACCGACGAGGACAAGTGGGTCGGCTGGCTTGGCGTCGTCGACGAGCAGATTAGGGATATGGCGAAGCTCAAGGACTTTGCCTCGGATATCAAAAAGGCTGGCTTCACCGATGTGTTGCTGCTTGGCATGGGTGGATCGAGCCTCGGCCCCGAAGTGTTCGCCGAGACCTTCGGCTCGAAACCCGGCTTCCCGACATTGCACGTGCTCGACTCGACTGACCCCGCACAGATCAAGGCATTCGAGAACAAGATCAATCTGAAGAAGACACTCTTCCTGGTGTCGAGCAAGTCGGGCACGACGCTCGAGCCCAACATCTTCAAGCAGTATTTCTTCGAGCGTACGGAGGCGGCGCTTGGCGCCGATCCGGCGAAGCATTTCGTCGCCATCACCGATCCCGGCTCGGCGCTCGACAAGCTCGCCAAGGCGGAAGGGTTCCGTCACGTCTACTACGGGCTGCCGACGATCGGCGGTCGCTATTCGGTGCTGTCGAATTTCGGCATGGTTCCAGCTGCGGCGATTGGCGTCGACCCCAAAGTGTTCCTCGATCGCACCGCCGAGATGATGCGGTCTTGCGCGGCCAGCGCACCGCCTTTGGAAAATCCCGGCGTCATTCTCGGCGCCATTTTGGGGGTCTGTCAGCAGCAAGGGCGTGACAAGGTGACGGTTATCGCCTCCGGAGGCGTCGCCGATTTCGGCGCTTGGCTCGAACAGCTGCTCGCCGAGTCGACCGGTAAGCTCGGCAAGGGCATCGTGCCGGTCGATGCCGAACCGGCAGGCCCGCCCGCGGTCTACGGGGATGATCGGCTCTTCGCCTATGTCCGACTCGCGGCCGATAAGGACGAAGCCCGGGACAAGGCCGTCCACGCGCTCGAAGCCGCTGGACAGCCGGTCGTGCGGATCATCATCAACGACAAGATGCAGCTCGGACAGGAATTCTTCCGCTGGGAGATGGCGACCGCGGTTGCCGGCGCGGTCATCGGCATCAACCCGTTCGACCAACCCGATGTGGAAGCGCAAAAAATTGAAACCCGCAAGCTGACGGCCGAGTACGAGAAGACCGGCAAGCTACCGGCGGAGAAGCCGTTCTTCGCCGCAGACGGCATCGAGCTTTACGCCGATCCGCGCAATGCCGGCGAGCTAAGACCGAAAGCGACAAGCCTGGCCGCCACGCTGAAGGCGCATCTCGATCGTGCCCGAGCCGGTGATTACGTCGCGACCCTCGCCTATATCGAACGCAACCCAGCACACATCGCCGCGCTACAGAAGCTTCGGACTTCGATCCGGAATCAGAAAAAGGTCGCGACTTGCCTGGGCTTCGGACCGCGCTTCCTGCACTCGACTGGGCAGACCTACAAGGGCGGGCCCAATAGCGGGGTCATCCTCCAAATCACCTGCGTCGACGCCAACGACCTGCCGGTACCCGGACAGAAATATACCTTCGGCGTGGTCAAGGCGGCGCAGGCGCGCGGCGATTTCGACGTGCTCGCCGAGCGCGGTCGACGTGCCCTGCGGGTCCATCTCGCGAGTGGCGTCGATGCCGGATTGAAGACATTGGCCGCCGCGGTCGAACAAGCCCTCAAATAGGAGAACCACCGATGCAACTCGGGATGATCGGGCTCGGCCGCATGGGCGGCAATATCGTCCGCCGGCTGATGCGCGACGGGCATAGTTGTGTCGTCTATGACAAGAGCGCCGACGCGGTGAAAGGGCTCGCCGGCGAAGGCGCGACCCCGAGCAACGATCTTGCCGACTTCGTCCGCGAACTTAAGGCTCCGCGGGCAGTATGGGTGATGCTGCCGGCGGGTAAGATCACCCATGAGACGGTCGAGGAACTCAGCGGCTTGCTTTCTACCGGTGACATCCTGATCGACGGCGGAAATTCGTTTTTTCATGACGACATCGTCCATTCCGACCTGCTGAAGGCAAAGGGCATCCGCTATCTCGACGTCGGCACTTCGGGTGGCGTCTGGGGACTCGAGCGCGGTTACTGCATGATGATTGGCGGCGATGAGGGCGCCTTCGAGCACCTCGATCCGATCTTCAAGACCCTGGCGCCCGGCAGCGGTACGATCGACAGGACGCCAAGCCGCGAGAGCCGCGATCCGCGCGTCGAACAGGGCTATCTCTATTGCGGGCCGGCCGGCGCGGGCCACTTCGTCAAGATGATCCATAACGGGATCGAATACGGGGTGATGCAGGCCTACGCCGAAGGCTTCGACATCCTCAAAGGCGTCAACTCGCCGGCGGTACCGGAAAACCGACGCTACCAGCTTGACCTCGCCGATATTGCCGAGGTCTGGCGGCGCGGCAGCGTCGTCGCCTCTTGGCTCCTCGACCTGACCGCGATCGCGCTGGCCAAGGACGAGGCGCTGTCGGAGTTCGTTGGCAATGTGGAAGACTCGGGCGAGGGGCGTTGGACCGTCAACGCAGCGATCGAGCAGGCAGTACCCGCCGAGGTGCTGTCGGCGGCGCTCTATACGCGCTTCCGGTCGCGGCAATCTCATACGTTCGCCGAAAAAATTCTGTCGGCGATGCGTGCCGAGTTCGGCGGGCACCGGGAGCCGGGGAAGAGTTAGGCAATGAACGACCAAGCCGCTCCAATTGTCGCCCCGCGGTCGCCAACGACCTCGGCGCCGCCCTGCGCGCTGGTGATTTTCGGCACTAGCGGCGACCTGACGCGGCGGCTATTGATGCCCGCGGTCTACAATTTGGCCAAGGCAGGGCGGCTATCCGAAAACTTTGCGCTGATCGGCGTCGACCGCTCGAAACGGACGATGCGCCAATTTCACGACGATCTCGGCGAGGGTATCCGAAAATTCGTCTCCGACACCGCCGGCGGCAACGAAGCCGACGGCGGCGAGCCCTTTGACGAGAAGGCGTGGGATTTCCTGACCCAACGGACAAACCTAGTTGACGGCGACGTGACCCAACCGTTGACCTACAAAAAGATCGCCGAGGATCTCGACCGCGCCGCCAAGGAGCACCAAACCGGCGGCAACGCGATTTTCTACCTGGCCGTTGCCAGCGCGCTGTTTGGGCCGATCGTCGAGAGCCTCGCCGTGTCTGGGTTGATGGAAGAGAAGAACGGTTATTGGCGCCGCGTGATCATCGAAAAGCCTTTTGGCAACGATCTGCCATCGGCGAAGGCGCTGAACGCGCGAATTCTCAAGGTCGTCAAGGAGCCGCAGGTCTACCGGATGGATCATTTCCTCGGCAAGGAAACGGTCCAGAACATCATGGCCTTGCGTTTCGCCAACAGCATCTTCGAGCCGCTGTGGAACCGCGACCATATCGATCACGTCCAGATCACTGTCGCCGAAACCGTCGGGGTTGAGCGCCGCGCCGCGTTTTACGAAGCGACCGGCGCGCTGCGTGACATGGTGCCAAACCATGTCTTCCAGCTCTTAAGCCTGACGGCGATGGAGCCGCCCAATTCCTTCGATCCCGACGCGGTGCGCACCGAGAAAACCAAAGCCTTGCAGGCGATCGTGCCGTTTGGCGACGATGACGTGCGGCGCAACGTCGTGCGTGGTCAATACGCAGCGGGCACCGTGCGCGGTCAGCCGGTGACCGCCTATCGCGAGGCCGACGGAGTCGCGCCCGACAGTATGGCGGAAACCTATGTCGCGATGCGGCTTGCCATCGACAATTGGCGCTGGGCCGGAGTGCCGTTCTACCTGCGCACCGGTAAATCGATGACCCGGCGTACCAGCGAGATCGCCATCCAGTTCAAGGGGGCACCGTTTGCGCTATTCCGCGACACCGCGGTCGATAGCCTGGCGCCGAACGTTCTGGCGATGCAAATCCAGCCTGACGAAGGAGCGTCGTTGCAATTCAGCGCCAAAAAACCGGGGCCGGAGATCCAGCTTGGCGGTGTGCGCATGGACTTCCGGTACCGCGACTATTTTCGCGCCACGCCAAGCACCGGCTATGAGACGCTAGTCTACGATTGCATGACCGGCGACCAGACGCTGTTCCAACGCGCCGACAGTGTCGAGGCGGGGTGGAGTGCGGTGCAGCCGATCCTCGATTTGTGGCACGACGACAAGAGCGTGGCATTGGAACCCTACCCCGCAGGCAGCGCCGGTCCTGACGGTGCCGACCAGTTGCTGTGGCGCAGCGGCCGCGCCTGGCGCCCGATCGATTAATGGCTCGTCCGATCGTCGTCGCCCCTTCGATCCTGTCGGCGGATTTTGCGCGGCTTGGCGACGAGGTCCGCGCTGCCGACGCGGCGGGGGGCGATTGGATTCATGTCGATGTGATGGACGGGCGCTTCGTCCCCAATCTGACGATCGGTCCGGTCGTCGTGTCGGCGCTGCGCAAGGCGACCAGGAAGCCCCTCGATGTGCATCTGATGATGGTCGAGCCGGAGCGCTATCTCGACGCGTTCGCGGACGCCGGCGCCGATCATCTGCTCGTCCATTGCGAGCCGAGCGCGACGGTGCATCTGCACCGCACACTCGGCCACATCCATGAGCTCGGCAAAACGGCGGGCGTGGTGCTCAATCCGGCGACTGGACTCGAGGCGATCGAGCATGTGCTCGACCTCGTCGGCATTGTGCTGGTGATGACTGTCAATCCGGGTTTCGGCGGACAGAAATTCATCGCTTCGATGCTGCCGAAGATCCGCGGCTTGCGGGCGCTTTGCGACAAGCGCGGGCTGGACCCCATCATCGAGGTCGACGGCGGGCTTAGCGGCGACAATGCCTGGCAGGTGGTCGACGCTGGCGCAACCGCGATCGTCGCCGGCTCGGCGGTATTCAACGCGCCCGATTACGCCAAGGCGATCGCGGCGATCCGCCATTCGGCGGCGCCCCGGAGGAAGGCCGGCTGAATGGCGGCGCGCATCGATATATCCGCGGACCCCGCGGGGCTGGCCCAGCGCGTCGCGCAATGGATCGTCGACCTCGCCTGCGCCTCCCAAGGGCGTTTCGCGATCGCGCTCTCTGGCGGCTCGACGCCAAGGCGTTTTTACCAGCTCCTCGCGGCCGCGCCGCTGCGCGACCAGATGCCGTGGCGGCGCGTGCATTTGTTTTGGGGCGACGACCGTTTTGTGCCGTGGAGCAGCCCCGACAGCAATTACGGCATGGCGCACGAGGCTATGATAGCGCATGTGCCGATCCCGATGGAGAATGTCCACGGCATCCCATTCGCCGCAACTCCCACCGAAGCGGCGCGCGGCTACGAACGGATCCTCAAGATATATTACGGCAGCGACACGCTCGACCCCGCGCGGCCGCTCTTCGACATCGTACTGCTGGGCATGGGAGCGGATGGACATACGGCGTCGCTCTTTCCGGGAAAACCGGCGCTGGGGGAGCGGCAGCGTTGGGCCATCGAAGTGCCGGAGCCGGGACTAAATCCGATCGTTCCACGTGTTACCTTGACTTATCTAGCGCTGGATAGCGCCAGGTCGGTGGCCTTTGTCGCCGCCGGGGCCGACAAGATGGCGATGATGCGCCGCGTCCTTGCGGGTGAGAGCGAACTGCCGGCGGCGCGCATCGACCCGGTCGGCGAATTGATTTGGTTCATCGATCACGCGGCGCACGGCGACGCATGATCCTAGACCGCGACCGGCTCAAGCGTGAGGCGGCCCATGCTGCGCTCGATTTCGTCAAGGATGGGATGGTTGTCGGCCTGGGTACTGGCTCGACCGCGAGCTTTGTCGTCGCCGCTCTGGGAGAGCGGGTGAGGGAGGGGCTCAGGATTACTGGTATCCCGACCTCCGAGCGGACTGGCTCGCTGGCGCGCGAAGCTGGCATACCGCTGGCTGGCTTCGCCGAATATCAGCGGTTTGATCTGACGATCGACGGGGCCGACGAGGTCGAGCGCAGTTCACTGAACTTGATCAAGGGTCTCGGGGGCGCGCTACTGCGCGAAAAGATTGTCGCCGCCGTCAGTCGGCGGCTGATCATCGTCGTCGACCAGGAAAAGCTCGTCGACCAGCTCGGCCGGCGGACTCCGGTTCCCGTCGAGATCGTGCCATTTGGCTGGCAGGCGACCGAGGCGGCGATCGCCAAACTTGGCGCCAATCCAGTACTGCGTCATTCAGGCGAGGATCATCCCTTCATCACCGACGGTGGCAATTATATTCTCGACTGCCGGTTTGCCGGGATCGTCGATCCAAGGGAGCTTGAACAGCGGATCGGCATGATTGTCGGCGTTGTCGAGAGCGGGCTCTTTATCGGGCGGACCTCAGCAGTGGTCGTCGCATCAACAAGCGGGATCGAGGTGTTGACGCCGCCAGGGGGAACATCGTGAGCCGATTCAAGCTGGTCATCTCGGATGTAGACGGCACTCTCGTCACCAGGGAGAAAGCGCTGCGGCCGCGCTCGATCGAGGCAGTACACAAGCTGCACGAGCGCGGGATCGGCTTCTCGATATGCAGCAGCCGCCCGCCGTTCGGCCTTAAGATGATGATCGAACCGTTGGGCCTCAAGCTGCCGATCGGTGGGTACAATGCCGGCGCGATCGTCGAGACCGATCTTACCGTGATCGAGCAAAAGGTGATCGCACCCGACGCGGCGAAACAGGCAGTCGACATCTTTCGCGAATTCGATATCGACTGCTGGGTGTTTGACGGAAACCGCTGGGTCATTACCAACCGCCAAGGCGACCACGTCGACCACGAGATCCATACGATCCAGACACCGCCGACAGTCGTCCGGCAATTTACCGATGCCAATTTCGGCGCAGTCGGCAAAATCGTCGGCGCTAGCGACGACCACGCGCGTGTCGAGCGGGTCGAGCGGGCGATGCAGCAGGCGCTGGCTGGAATCGCCAATGCGGCGCGCTCGCAACCTTAATACTGCGACGTGATTCCGCCGGGCATCAACAAGGGCCGCATCGTCGAGGTGCTGGCCAACCGCCTTGGCCTCGACCGCAGCGAGATCGCCGTCCTGGGCGATATGGACAACGATCTTGATATGTTCGCCAGCGCCGGTTTCTCAATCGCGATGGGGAATGCGAGCGACGATGTGAAGGCGGCGGCGAGCGCGACCACCGGCTCGAATGACGAGGACGGGTGGGCCGACGCAATCGAGCGCTACGTGCTGGCTGGCTGATCGTTACGCGAAGCTGTCATGCATCACTGGCTCGCGCAAAAAAGGATCGCCGCGCTAGCCCAGCAGCGGATCGGCCAGTCCGCGCCGCCGGCACGCTGCCAGTACTGTGTTCCGCAGCAGACAGGCGATAGTCATCGGCCCGGCCCCGCCCGGCACTGGGGTGATCGCACCCGCGACTTCCTTCGCTGCCGCGAAATCGACATCGCCGACAAGGCGCACTCCGGCCGCGGTCGTAATTCGATTGGTACCGACATCGATCACTGTCGCGCCTGGCTTGATCCAATCGCCCTTGACCATTGCCGGCTGACCGGCAGCGCCGATCAGAATGTCGGCGCGCCGGCAGATCGCCGGGATGTCACGGCTCTTTGTGTGCACGAGGGTCACTGTGCAGTCGGCCGCGATCAAGAGCGCCGCGAGCGGCCGCCCGACAATATGCGAGCGACCGAGCACCACTGCTTCGGCCCCGGTGAGGCTGGGCAAAGCCGCTCGCAGCAGGATCATGCAGCCTTGCGGCGTGCACGGAACCAGCGTCTTCTCGCCGCCCCAAAGCCGTCCGATATTGAGCGGGTGGAATCCGTCGACATCCTTGGTCGGGTCTATCTCGACGACGACCTTGCGCGCATCGATATGCGCCGGCAGCGGCAGCTGGACGAGAATGCCGTCGACGCGGTCGTCCATATTCAAGGACCTGACCAGGGCGATAACTTCGGCCTCGCTGGTGCCGCTTGGAAGTGTGTGTTCGTATGAAGCGAGTCCCGCTGCGGCACAGGCGCGCGCCTTGTTGCGCACGTAGATATGGCTCGCCGGATCGTCGCCAACGATGATCGCGGCGAGGCCGGGTACGAAGGCATGGCGGTCTCGCAATTCCCGCGTTGCCTCGGTCGCGCGCTCGCGCAGTTGCGCGGCGATCGCCTGCCCATCGATGAGCTTGGCCTGTGCCATGCTTCTTATTGCGTTGCCTGCTTCAGCCGGGCAAGCAAATCGGCGAGCACGGCGTTGTCCTTGATACCCGGAAACGACATACGGTTGCCGGGTATCGTGCCTTTTGGGTCATCAAGGAACTTGGCGAGGGAGTCATCATCCCAAACAATGCCGCTGGTTCCCATCCCTTGAGAAAACTTGAAGCCCGGAGCAGCTCCTGCCTTGCGCCCAAAAATACCGTGCAAATTGGGGCCCACTTTGGCCGGCCCGCCCGCCGCGAGGCTGTGGCAGATTTCGCATCTCTTCAGCATCGCCTCGCCGGCGCTGGGCTCGTCTGCGCGGATGGTGGCAACAGGCAGCAGCAATGCCAGCACCACTAGGATAGAAGTGGGTCGGGTTCCTTGGAACTGGAGATGGCGGCTTGGCAAGCGGGCTCCAGGGCTGATAGCTAGTTGCGGCCGTGAATGTCAGCATTCTTGGCCTCGCTGGGGACCTTCATGAAGATAATCCAATTCCTTCCCACCGTTGCGCTCGTGTTGACCGCGGGGACCGCTGCGGCTGATCCGCTGCCGACGCAGGTCGGCCAATGCACCAACACGACGATCAAGGATGTGACGACCCGGCTGCAGGAGGGGGCTACCTACAAGCCGATCCCCGGATCGGGCAGCGCGGTTGATTTCGCCAATGGCGGCTATCAGGTGTCCTACGACACCATTGCCGCGATCGACCAATCGCGGCCAGGCGATCCGGTGACGATGTGTCTGGTATCAGTCCCGAAAGGATGTCCACCGGGTGACAAGCGTGGCATCACCTACAAGACGACCAATTTGCGCACGCATGGCACCTGGACCTTGCCGGATTCCGAGCATATGTGCGGCGGCGCCTAGACCGCAGCAAGCGCGGCACCGAGGTAGTCGAGATCTATCAAGGGCTGCGGTCCGGCGATGGTTAGAGCCAATTCGTCGACGCCCACCTGCCGGTAACGCGCGGCCTGCGCAAGGCACTCTTCGGCGGTGCCGGCGATTGCGAATGCCGTGACAAAACGATCGTCGAGGACCGCCACAGCAGCTTCGCCACGCCGCAGGCGGTCGAGCGCAGCGACAAAGTCGCGCCTTGGAATGCCGCTCTCGGCGACGATCTTCTCCTTTGCTGGTGGCCAATCGTCTTCGGCCGGCCAAAAACTCAGCAGCATAAGGCCGACCGTCGATCTTACGGTTTGGCGTGCCTCCTTGCGGTCTTGGCGCGCCACGCACGGAACGTATTGCACGATCGCCGGCA
>DASYXG010000105.1:0-5501 GCA_035935235.1 Allostellaceae bacterium | reverse complement strand
AGCGCCGAGGAGTGGGCCGCGCGCGTCGAGCTCGCGGCCGGGCATCGCGTGTTGGCGCATTACGGGGTCAACGACCTGACCTACAACCATTTCGGCCTGCGTGTGCCGGGCGAGCCGGACCGGATGCTGATCAAGCGCACCGACTGGATGTTCGCCGAAGTCACCGCGTCGTCGCTGCTCAAGGTCGATTTCGACGGCAATGTCGTGACCGACACCGATGTGCGGACCATCAAGGGCGGTGCGCTGATCATTCATGCCGGCCTGCTCAAGGCGCGGCCCGACCTCAACGCGACGCTGCACACGCATACCGTGGCGGGGATGGGGGTCGCCGCGCATAAATTCGGCCTCCTGCCGATCAACCAGCATGCGCTGCGCTTTTACGGCGAGATCAAATATCACGCCTTCGAAGGGTTCGAATTCGACCACGACATGACCCCCAAGCTGGTGCGCGACCTCGACGGTGGCTCGTTCATGATCCTGCGCAATCACGGGGTGCTGATCTGCAGCGGCGGCGTCGCCGGATGCGTGGTTAACCATCACTGGCTCGAAATGGCGTGTCAGGGGCAGATCGCCGCGCTTGCCGCCGGCGAAGGAAATTACACGGTGCCGAGCAAGGAAGCCTGCGACTACGCGCACAGCCAATTCATGGAGGGCGGCAGTTTCCTGACCGGCGGCAAAGATTGGGCGGCCTGCCTGCGTCTCGCCGACCGGCTCGACCCGTCGTACAAGGATTGAGCCGCTGCGCGGTCGGGACTGCAATCGCCCCCTGCGTCCTTCGAGACGCGCCTGGCGGCGCTCCTCAGGATGAGGAGGGTTTTGTCGAGGGCATCCTCCGGCGGCCCTCATCCTGAGGTGCGATCACCGGGCGTGCCCCGGTGAGAGCCTCGAAGGACGCAACGACAGTCATCTAAGCCTCAATAAAGATACGACCCGCCATTGACGTGGAGGGTGTGCCCGGTGACGAAACTCGCCGCATCCGAGGCGAGGAAGACCGCGGCGTTGGCGATGTCCTCGGGCTGGGCGATGCGACCCAGCGGGTTGGCGGCGGCCATTGCGGCGATCTCCGCTTCGCTGCTGCCATAGCGCAGCTGGGCGGTGTCGGTGAGGCCGGGGGCGATGGCGTTGACCCGGATGCGGTGCGGCGCCAGCTCCAGCGCCATCTGCCGGGTCACCGAGACGATCCCGCCCTTGCTCGCGACATAATGGACGCCGCGCGGCGAACCGCGAAACGCGGCGCCCGAGGTGATGTTGACGATGGCGCCAGGCTTGCCGGCGGCGACCATCGCCTGGGCCGCGGCCTGGGCGCAGAACACGGCGCCCTTGAGGTTGACGTCGTGGACAAAATCCCAATCTGCCTCGGTCATCGCGAGGAAATCGACGCGCGGGAAGACGCCGGCGTTGTTGACGAGGATGTCGATGCCGCCGAACTCGCCGACGACCGCGTCGATCATTTCACGCACCTCGCCGAGCTTGGTCATGTCGGCCCGGATCGTGACCGCGCGGCGATTGTGGCCGGTGACGGACGTCGCGACCTCGCGCGCCGCCGCCTCGTCGTCGAGCCAGTTGATCGCGACATTCGCGCCGGCCTCGGCGAAGGCGAGCGCAATGCCTCGGCCAATGCCCTGCTGCGCGCCAGTGACCAGCGCCGTCTTGCCCAAGAGTTGCATTACCAATCCTCCATCAACTTTCTCGCAAGCAAAAACCACAGATACCGATAAGAAACGAGGGCAACTAAACAGACCAGAAAAGAATTTCCCCCGCGTGGCGGGAAACGCCGCTATATTCTCTTGCGAAACTACTGGAATCAATTTGCGTCGGGGGACGCAGTTCCAGTGCGAGGGCCACGGGGGTTTGTGGCTTGGTGTTGGGGATGTCGATGCGGCGTAGGTTGTCTCACGGGTTGTTTGGCGGCGGACTTGCCGCCCTGGTGTTGTGTGCATCGGCAACGGCAATCCTGGCCCAGACGCCGTCAGCGAGCCCCGTCGCAGCCACGCCGGTAACAAATCCCGCGCCGCCACCCGCGGCCGGCAAGCCAGTCAAGCCGGCGTTGAAAACCGCTGACAAACCAACGGCTAAAACCGCCGACAAGCATACAGCGCCAGCGCATTCGACCAAACTTGCCGCAAAGCCGAAGCCGCCGGGCAAGAAGGTCGCTGCGGCGAAGAGCAAACCGGAACCCAAGCTCGCCGCGAGGACGCCCGGGCCGGCGAAACAGGCCACCGGGACGCCGGCGCCGCCGTCCTACACGATCACCACGACGCGCGACCACGTCACGACCACGCGGGTCGTGCCGGTCGTGCCGCCGGGAACGCCAGTCGAGAAGGTCGCCGCCGTATCGCCCAAGCCGGCAGCGACGCCCGTCGAGGCCAAGGCCCCCGCCCCGCCGCCGGCGCAAGCGGCCGCGGCGACGACACCGCAAACGCTCAGTCCACCGAGCAGCGCAGCCGCACAGCCGTCGCTGATCGGGGCCGCAACGCCTGCCGCATCCTTTGTTTCGACCTTTCTCGGCAAGGCGTTTGGTATCGCCCGCGATACCAACATGACGCCGCTGCAACGCCGCGCCCTGCTCGCCGACTTGTTCGCGGGCAAGATGGATGTGGGCCGCATTGCCGGCTACACCACCGACGACAAGCTGACCGGCCAATCGACCGACTTCCAGCGGCGGTTCAAGACAATCCTGATCAGCTATCTGGTCGAGACCTATTACCCGCGGATCGAGCTTGCGGCCGATCCTTCGGTAAAGGTCGATGTGACCGCGGCAAATTCGCTGCCCGACGGCACGGCGGTGGTGTGGACCACCTTCACCAAATCCGACTGGGTATCGCAATCGGTGAAGTGGCACCTCATCCTCGAGGATGGCGGGTTCAGGATCGCCGATATCTATAGCGCCGGCGCGAGCCTGGTGCAGATGGAGCGCGACACCTTCATCTCAGTGATGCGCGACGGCGGGCTGCCGCAGCTTATGGCGAAACTCGACGCGCGCACCAAGGCGCTGGCGAGCGCCGCGCCTTAGCGGTCTCATCCCTCTTCCGTAACCGAGTTTACGGGAAGAGCGAGAACCCAGTAGCAGCCGTTCCTCCGCTTGCCCCTGGGCCCCGCCTACGCGGGGGTGACGAATTAGATGGTTACTCCGCGATCCCCATGAGCTTGTGCAGCGTCCCGCCGAGGATGGCGATCTTGTCGGCATCGGTGATGTCCGGGATCGACAGGATGTGATCAACCGGCGCGGTGTTCCACGGGAACGGGTAGTCGGTGCCCATCACCACGTTTTCGACGCCCATCTCATTGATCAGGTGCTTCACCGCCTCGCCGGTGAACATGATCGTGTCGGCGAGGATCTGGCCGTTGCGCAGATATTCCGTCGGCTTCAGCTTGGGCGGGGTGCCAACCCGGTTCGGGAAGACGCTGAGCACCGCGTCGGAGCGATGCGCGTAGCTGGCGAGGAAGCCGGCGCCATGCGCCCCGCAAATCTTTAGGCCAGGGAAACGGTCGAGCGTGCCCTCGAAGATCAGGTGCGACAGCGCGATCGTGGTTTCGAGTGGATTGCCGATGGTGTTGGTGAGCAGGCCATTGCCGTTGAGCCGGCCGCTCGGCTCCAGCTCTCTTGTGCCGAGCGGGTGCATGAAAACCAGCACGCCGAGCTCTTCGCATTTCTGCCAGAACGGATGGAATTTCGGGTCGGCGAGGTCTTGCCCGGCGCACGAACCGCCGACGCTGACTCCCTTCAAGCCAAGTCTCTTTACCCCATACTCGATCTGCTGCGCCGCGAGGTCGGGGAATTGCAGCGCCGCGGTGGCGAAGGCGACAAAGCGGTCGGGGTTGCCGGCGCAGAATTGGGCCAATGTCTCGTTCTGGACCTTGATCAGCTGCTCGGCGGCGTCGCGCTCGGCGCGGTACCAGAACGGGTTGATGCTGAGCGCCTCGACATCGACGCCGGATTTGTCCATGTGGGCGAGGCGGGTGCCGACGTCAGACCACAAGAGGGCTGGCGCCTCGAGCGGATGATTGATCACCTTCGCCGCGTCCGGGACGATGCAGTGCGCATGGACATCGACGGTCTTGATGCGCTTGCCGGCGATCACGACTTCCCAGCGCTTGGCGTGGGCATGCGCGTGGCCGCCCGATCCCCCACCGGCACTGGCCGCAGCACCGGCGGAAATCTCGCAGCCGGTGAAGACGAGACCGCCGCTGGCGGTGAGATCGGGGGTTATCGGCATGATGGTCCTCCCTATTGGATTGCCGTTGAGGTCGGGCGAGACCCTACTCGGGCTTGACGCGCCGGGCCAAACCGAATCTGCTCGCGCTCGTGATATCGGCTTGCGCGCGACGCGCCGCCGCCAAGGAGGGAACGAAAAATGGCCTTTGAAATCGGACATGTTCACCTGAAGTGCGCCGACCCCAAACAGACCGCCGACTATTACATCAACAATTTCGGCGGCAAGCTGTTGGCCGAGATACCGGGGCGCGGCTTCCGCGTCGACCTGCACGGACTGCAGCTCAACATCACGGTCAAGATCGACAGCCAGAACCACCCGCAATATCTCGGCATCGAGCACCTCGCGGTGCAGACCGACGACTATGCCGGAACCATGGCCAAGGCCCGCAAGAATGGGGTCAAGGTGCTCGAAGAGATGAACAATAACGGCCGCCACGTCGCGTTCTTGGAGGCCCCGGACGGCGCGCAGTTCGAGCTGATCGAGAAGGTCGGCTGACCCTCGGCACACAACCGCCCTCTCCCCGAGATCCGAGATCGGGGAGAGGAATTAAAGGGTCAGCGGCGCAGAAACCCCAGCAGCAGTTCGGTAACCTTCGGCGCCTGCTCCTGCTGAACCCAATGGCCGGCGCCATCGAGGAGATGGACGCCGGTCATGCGGGTGCAGGCCGTGCCGTTCATGCGCGCGACCGCGCCGGGTCGCTGGTTGACGCCCCAATCCGATTTGCCGGAGATGAAGATCGATGGCACGTCGATGGTACGGCCGGAGAAAAGCTGCAGCTCTGATTCATAAGAGCCGCCGGTGCGCGAGCGATACCAGTTGAGCCCGCCCTGAAAGCCGGTGCGCTCGTACTCGGCGGCATAGACCGCGAGTTCGCGGTCGGGCAGCCATTGGCAGGCGGCGATCTCGGCGGCGGACGGCATCTCCTTCGCGACGGCGGCGGGCATGTCGTCGGTGAGGTCCATGACGTAATAGGTCGGCATCTTCGCCAGCTCTGCCGCGCTCCACGCGGCGAGGGGATGCGGGCGGTTCTCTTTCCAATCGGCGCTCTTGTGGTGGAAATAGGCGCGCAGGAAATCGTGAACGCCTTGCCGGCAATGAAGCATTTGAGCCTCGGCTGGGCGGCTCGAGAAGTGCCATTGGTAATGCTTGCGAGGCCGCGGCAAGGCGGCCAGCGCCTCGTGGATGGTCGGGCCGGCGGGTAACGCCGGGGGCTTTCCGTCGGTACCAAGTGGCAGCGCTGGCGGACCGGAAAACGGCGCGCTCATCAAGACCAGGGAGCGAAAC
>DASYXG010000104.1:0-7652 GCA_035935235.1 Allostellaceae bacterium | reverse complement strand
CGGGGCGCACGAAATCAGCGCTCGCCGCTATGTCATCGCCACCGGCTCGTCGCCGGCAATCCCGCCGATCCCGGGACTCGCCGACCTGTCCTACTTCACCAATGAGACGATCTTCGCCAATCGGACGATGCCGCGGCACCTAATCGTGATCGGTGGCGGCGCGGTCGGACTCGAATTGGCGCAGGCGTACCGCCGGCTCGGCGCCGAAGTCACCGTGATCGATGCCGGCCCGCTCCTGCCGCGCGACGACTCAGAGCTGGTCGGACTCCTGGCCGCGCGGCTAGGGGAAGAGGGGATCGTGCTGTATCGCTCATCGCCGATCGCCGCCGTCGAGCGCGATAACGACGGAACCGCCGTGCGGCTTGAGAACGGTGCGCGGATCGCCGGATCGCATCTGCTGATCGCGGCCGGGCGGCAACCCAATACCGCCGCGCTCGAACTCGCCAGCGCCGGAATCGAAGCGACCGCGCACGGTATCAAGGTCGACGCCCGGCTGCGCACCACGAACCGCCGCGCCTTCGCGATTGGCGACGTCGCCGGCGGACCGCAATTCACCCAAGTCGCGCTCTATCACGCCGGGATTGTCATCCGGAACGCGCTGTTCCGCTTGCCCGCGCGCGTCGACTATCGGGCGCTGCCGTGGGTCACGTATACCGACCCCGAGCTGGCGCAGACCGGGGTGAGCGAAATGACCGCGCGCGACGCTTTTGGTGACAAGATCCGCGTGCTGCGGTGGGATTTCGTCGACAACGATCGCGCCCATACCGAGCGGGACACTGCCGGCAGGATCAAGATCGTGACCAAACCCAATGGCCGCATTCTGGGCGCCGCGATCCTCGGAGCCGGCGCGGGTGACCAGATCATGGCGTGGGCGCTGGCGATCTCGCGGCGCCTCAAGATCGGCGCGATGGCCAACCTCATGGTGCCCTATCCGACCCGCGGCGAGACGGGAAAGCGCGCCGCCGGCAGCTTCTTTACCCCGACCTTGTCCGCCCCGCGCACCAAGCGGCTCGTCCGCCTGCTCGCGCGTTTTGGCTGAGGGAGTGACGGCGATGTTCCTGCGCAGCCTGTCCGCACGCCTTCTCGTGCTCACGGTCTTTTTCGTGATGCTGGGCGAGGTGCTGATCTTCGTGCCCTCGGTCGCGCGCTACCGCATGACGTATTTCGAGGATCATATGGCGGCGGCGCATATCGCGACCCTGGCGCTACTCGCCAATCCCGCCGGCAAGCTCGACCAAGCCCTGACCGACGAGCTTCTCGCCGAAGCTGGCGTGCACGAAGTCGTCCTGCACCGCCCCAACGGTGACGTGCTGATGCTCGACGCCCCCGAACCGCCCAAGCCGGATGTCACCTTCCTCATGGGCGGCGGCAACGTGCCGATCTGGATCCACCGCTCGTTCCAGACCCTGTTCAGCTCCGGCAACCGGGTGATGCGGGTGTTCGGCACCTCGCCGTTTGAGCCCGATACCAAGGTCGAGATCCTGCTCGACGAGGCGCCGCTGCGCGAGGCGATGTGGCAATTCGGCGGCCGCATCTTCCAGCTGTCGATCATCCTGTCGCTGATCGCGGCGGCGCTCGTCTATCTCAGTTTGCAATGGTTGCTCGTGCGCCCAATGCGCCGGATCACGGCGAGCATGGCGCTGTTCAGCCATGACCCCGAAGACGCATCGCGCGTCATCGTCCCGCGTGGCGGGCGTGACGAGATCGGCGTCGCCGAGAAGGAATTGGCGGCGATGCAGGAGACCGTGCGCCAAGCACTGGGCCAGCGTGCCCGCCTCGCCGCGCTCGGCACCGCCGTCACCAAAATCAACCACGATTTGCGCAACATCCTGGCGACCGCGCGGCTCGTCACCGACGGCCTGACCACCAGCGCCGCGCCCGAGGTCCGCCGCGTGGCGCCGCGGCTCATCGATGCGATCGACCGGGCCATCGCGCTGTGCAGCCAGACCCTCGACTTTTCGCGCGAAGGCGCGCCGCCGTTCGCCCCGAGCCGGTTCAAGCTGCGTCCGCTACTTGACGAAATCGAGCCCGGGCTGGCGATTCGGGAGAACGGATTTTCGATCGACCTTGAAGCGCCGACCGAGCTGACACTCAAGGCCGACCGCGACCAGATCTACCGGGTGCTGCTGAACCTGGCGCGCAATTCGGTCGAGGCTGGCGCCCACCGATTGCGAATTAGCGCCGCGCGACAGGACGACGTCATCGCCGTCGAGGTTGTGGATGACGGGCCGGGCTTGCCGCCGCGGGCGCGAGAAAATCTGTTCCGGCCGTTCGCCGCCTCGGGCCGCCCCGGCGGCAGCGGCCTCGGCCTCGCGATCGCGCGCGAATTAATGCGGCTCCACGGTGGCGACTTGGTGTTGGTGTCCTCCACCGGCGCCGGCACGACCTTCCGGATCACCATTCCGGCTCCGACACCCGCGGCGAAGAGTTCTAATCGAGAAAAAGAACCTGCGACTTGAGGTAGGCGGTTTCCGGGAGCGCCGGATGGACCGGATGGTCGGGCCCGGCGCCGGCCTCGCGCAGGATGCGCCCCGTCCGTCCCGCATCGGCGAGCCCGCGCCGCACCGCCTCGGCGAAATCGGCGGCCGCGACATTGTGCGAGCACGAGGCGATGAAGACGAACCCTGCCGGCGCGGTCAGACCGGCGGCGAGCCGCGCCAGCTTGCGGTAACCACGCAGCGCCGCCGGCACATCGCGGCGCGAGCGCGCAAAGGCCGGCGGATCGGCGATGACGACATCGAACCGCTCGCCGGCACTGGCGAGCGAAGCCGCCTCGGCAAAAACCTCCGCCCGGCGGAACTCGCAAATGCCGGCGACGCCGTTGCGCTCGGCGGTTTTCGCGGCGAGTTCCAACGCCGCCTCGGAGCGGTCGATCCCGGTGACCGACACCGCCCCGGCTCGCGCCGCGCCAATCGAGAAGCCGCCCGAATAGCAGTAGAGGTCGAGCACCCGCGCACCGGCGCATAGCCCGGCGACAAAGGCGCGGTTGTCACGCTGATCGAAGAACCAACCGGTCTTCTGGCCGGCGAGCACATCGGCAAAAAAGGTCGCGCCGTTTTCCTCGACCGCTACCGGCCCACTGACGTCGCCAAGTATCACCCGGACTTCCTGCGGCAAGCCCTCCAGCACGCGGGCCGGCGCATCGTTGCGGAGCACGATGGCCTCGGGCGCGATCAGCGCGGCCAGCGCGTCGATGATGACCGAGTTCAGCCGCTCCATCCCGGCGGCGTTCTCCTGCACCACCAGCACCGGCCCGAAGCGGTCGACGACCAGCCCCGGCAGACCGTCCGCCTCGGCATGGACGAGCCGGTAATAGGGGCTCCTGTAGAGCCGCTCGCGCAGCTTGAGCGCGCGATCGAGCCGCCGCGCGATAAAGCGCCGTCCAATCGGCCGCGCCGCGTCGCGGTCGAGCAAACGCGCGGCTAACAGCGTGTGCGGGTTGAACATCGCGACGCCGAGCGCACGGCCGTCGGCGCGCTTCAACGTGACGAGGCTGCCGGGCGCGATCGCCTTGGCGGCCGCGTCCATCTGCACCTCGTTCGAATAGATCCACGGGTGCCCGCCCTCGGCGCGGCGATGCCCGCCCGGCAGCAACGTCACGACCGGACGCGACGCCGGATCGTCATCCGGCGCGGCGTCAAGGGCCTCGACCGTTTCCAAGCTCACCATGTCACCAATTCCTTGGAGCGCGCGCCATTAGGCCGACGCCGGTCCCAAGTCAAACCCTATCGCGGCAGACGCCGTTCGATCTTGCGTTCTGGCCCTTCGGTAGAGTAGTTGTTCCCGCCCTTGCGGCTGCCCTTCAGCCCGATACGCGCCCGTAGCTCAACTGGATAGAGCGCCTGACTACGGATCAGGAGGTTAGGGGTTCGACTCCTCTCGGGCGCGCCAACTTTATCAACAAGTTAGCGTGGAAATCAACGATTGGAATGTGCTCAATAACTCTTTGGGGACACGATCGGGGACACGGATTTAACCGGTCGAGCGACTCTCGGCCCCAACGCTTCTAAAGCGGTTCCGTCAGGGACTCGCAGTCGATATCCCAACGAAACAGCGGGCCGCGGGATCAAATTGCGGTGGGCCCGCGAAAAGCGAGGCTTAAAAAATCTCCAATCTGACCCGTCGCACACAGCGTGTCCGCAATACCACGAGGTGGTCCAGCAGGTAGCGGACGCCGCGTTCCCGACTATTCTGCAGCATGCCGAGGTTGCTTCTCCTAAAGGTAAGGACGGTTGTGGCGGAAATAACCGCAATGTCCCTCGGGCGCGACAGTTGGACGGCTGGCGACAACGATGGCGGCGGAGTGACTGCGGCCAGAAGGGATTGCCGCCGTTACGTGCACCGTGCCGCCGCCAAAGGTACCTCGGCAGAGGGGTTAGCGAACACATTGTCGGTCCGATGCGGTGAACTCATCGTCTTTCGGCAGATACAATGCTCTTTTTAACCGTGTTGCTGGTCGTGTTACCCCGGCTCTGGTGAGCAAGATGCTGATACAGCTGCGCCGCGACCATCCGGATAGATTTATTTGGGCCGCGCAAGCGCCATTTCGGTGATGTCGGGCGCTCAAGCCGCTCACCAAGAAGAAACAACTCGGCCGTCCCCATGGTCAGGAGCTGATTGCTGGTGAAGAGGAGGGATAACAGCATGATCGCCCAGCATGTGCCGACACACGACGCACCCTGTGTGAGACCGAATACGAAGCTGTCACGATCCGCCGCGGCCCCAAATGCCGCTAGAGCTGGTCGATGATGACACCTATTCAAGAAGCGCTGCTTCGCAGGCGAGACCTGCCAAGCGAGTACCACAAGAGCCGCTAGGGCAAGCGACGGAAATGGTTCCAAGCCGGTGGAATGCACAACGATAGCAACCGGCGAGAGTATCGCGCCTGCCAGCATCCACGTCGCACCATAACCAGCCACGAACAATGCCGTTGCGCGCCCACGCCTTCGAGCGAAGCTGCGATCGCGAACATGGCGCAGCGGTTCTGCAATGATTGGCGGCATCATTGCCGAGACCATCAGTATCCACCCCATGGCAAGAGCACCCGGGGAATTGAGTGCGAGCACCAGTTGCAGTTCGGCGGTTAGATCACGCGCTGATGCCATCGGCGCGCATAGCCACGGCAATGTGACGGTGCCTGAGCCGAAGGCAATCGCGCCCCAAGCTACCAAGACCGTCCCCCACAGCGCGGCGAGCATAACACACCGGTCAGTCGAGACCCCTCGGATCATTCGAGCCGCGTTAATGGCCCTCACGGAAAACACTGATCCGACCGATACTGATCTGAGCTGCCTCAGAGACAGGATTTCGCGGTACCAACCGCACCTTAAGTTGGTCTGCGCCGAGGGCGCCGGAAAGATGTAGTCGGTCCATGATTGTAGAGATCTCGAGGACAAAGGTCAGACCGTTGCCGGCGTGTTCTCCCTCGGTGAGCGAAGCCTTCCTGACACCGAAGAGCGCGATGCTCCCCGCCTTGCACTCGGGATGGCGGGCTGGATCCTCACCTTCCGGGGCGTTAATATAGACATTGAGCACGGCAGCGTCGTTAACGCTGCGCACGTTCTCGAGGTTAAGGAATACCCGATCTGGTAGCGCCCTTTCTGACGCCGCGCGAAGAGTGGCAGTTAGTTTGCCTTTGACAGTGTTATCAAGCACGACAGTTGTGCGCGCTTCATGACCGACCAAGCGCACCGTTTCGGTGTTGGCGCCCAGTAGTTCAACATCCCTCGAAGTAACCATGGTGCGAGCCCTTCCGTATCAAGCTGGCCCAGCGTGAGCGCCGCTCAGCAACAGCAACCGAGCGGTAAGCTGGGGCACTGTCGCTGGCGGGGTAACATCGTCATAACGGTAACTTAGCTGTGATAGATCGGTCATATCGCTCGGAGCGTAGGTCCACGTTTGGCCGCCGGGCATCGGCATAGCGAACGAACGCTCACCAATGCTAGTTGGTCCCTCGAGCCAGTTGGCGACGGTTGGGTTACCTTGCGAGGTCGGTATTTGCCGCCAGATCTCCCACAGCCGATCGATATTAGCGTGATGGAGCCAGAAAATCGGGTCGAGACCCGCAGTGTCCGGATCAGACATAAGCCCGGGCAAGTTGGTTCGCGGATCACCACCCCCGACGAGTCCATGCACCATGTCGTGCGGTTGTGTCTCTACCCCGCCATGAACGTTGCCTGAGTGGCTAAATCCTGTGTCTACACCTCCGAAGCCTTGGCTGCCGCCGCTGCCCCGACCGACGAAATCGGGATCACCGAGCGCGTCCTGGTTAACCTGATCTGTCGGTACGTAGATGTTGCCGTCGTTATTCGGGCCATAGCGTTGTGGCGCGTACAGTGGATTATCGCCCTTCCCGTCCGGCCAATCAGGCGACATAAACGCGGGAGGCAGTGCATTCTGATTGGGCTTGAAATAATTCCAATATGGGAGTGCCCAGTCGGTGGGAGCGTTCGGGAGCTGAGCGACCGCGTCGCGAATAACCGCCTCGAAGGCGATCAGATATCCTCGATGCCACGGCAGGAAATACCAACTACCATGCTGACATTGCTGCCAAAAGGTTTTGGTATCGGCCAGTTTGGGCATTTGGTCCGATGGGCTCAGATAGCCAAGCTGCCGCCACAGTTGTCGATCAAATCCATGAATTGCACCATAGAAGCGCCAGGCAGTGGGCTCACTTAGCGCTCGGGCCTTCATCGCTTTTACACCCCGCGCATACCAGAGGATCGGATCGGCCCAGTCGGATCCGAATTCCCACACATTCTTGCGCGTAAACGCCATACCCACCTCCCTGCACCGTTTGCGGTCTGCGCGAGCTGGCACCAATCTGCTATTTGAGGATCATTAAACGGGAAATTCAAATGCCCGGCCGCGCATTAGTTAAAATGCTGTGGATGGAGGGCCATATGTGGTTCACGGAAGGATCGAGCACCAGAAATCGCGCGATCCCCTATGCGTGAAAATCGATTTCGAGGTTGAGTATTTTTGACGCTAATACGAGCCATTATACATTTAAATATATTAAAGTTTAATTCCTTGGATTCGTCTTCTGCTAAATTATCTCCTGAATTGGAGGGGATCGGGCGTGGATTTTGATCCGCTATACTAGCGTAATTCAAGTCGCCCCGCTGTGACGTGGCCCAAATCGATATTTCGCATAAATACCGGGGAATGCGCCTTGCGGTTTGTGCGCTGGCCAATGACATTACTATGCGCGAGAGTACGACGCGAGGGGGGCTTGGGATGGCTGATCGCGTCGACATCGATGATCTGATCCTCAATTATGATCCGGAATTTCCTCAACAGCGGTTTGTTGAGGCCGGTCTCGCGGCCGCGTTGAAGAGTTCGACCGGCAGACTGCCAAGCACGGTCCCGTGGCCTGAAGGTCGAGGGCCGGCAGCGGTCGAGCTCTCGCCTCCACCCGATGAGGGCGATGATCTAGGCCGGTTCACTGGTTACGATGCGGTGATCGTGACCTGGACCGCGGCGGAGGCCGCGGCACTCGCCGCTTTGTTTACTCCAGAATATCTGCCGGCGCGTTGGTATGAGTACCGCCACGGCATTGCGAGTTACATCCCACTAGTTACGGGTGGTCGCGCCCCGTTCAACGACCGAGCCGCCGACATGGCGCGCTACTACCACAGCCTTGGCGTCTA
>DASYXG010000103.1:0-5986 GCA_035935235.1 Allostellaceae bacterium | reverse complement strand
AGAGCTGGTGCTGATCTACCAGGCCAAGGGTCTCGACGAGACCCAGGCGCGCGCGCTCGCCGACAGGCTGATGTCCAACAAGGACACCGCGCTCGACACGCTGGCGCGCGAGGAACTTGGGGTCGATCCCGCCGAATTGGGGGGCTCCCCCTATGCGGCAGCCGCGTCGTCGTTTGCGCTGTTCGCGACCGGCGCGATTTTTCCGGTGGCGCCGTTCTTCTGGCTGGAGGGCATCGCCGCCATCGCAACCAGCGCGGCGCTCAGCGGTTTGGCGCTGATGGCGATCGGCGCCGGGACGTCGCTTTTCACCGGACGCTCGTTCGCCTTTTCGGCCGCGCGCCAACTGTTCAGCGGGCTTGCCGCCGCGGCGATCACTTACGGCATCGGCCGGCTCATCGGGGTCGCGGTGACCGGTTAGCTCACCACAGCTGCGCGAAGATCAGAACCATCCCCACGACCGAGACGACCCAGGCCAGAGTCCGCAGCCACGGAATGCCGGCGAGATAGATCAGCCAATGGGCGAGCCGGCCCCAGAAGAACAGCTGGCAACCCAGCAAGGTGGTCGCGTTGGCTCGGCCGATCACCTGGGCCATTAGCACCAGCGCGATGAAGAGCGGCAGGCTCTCGAGCATGTTGCGGTGCGCCCGCTGCGCCCGTCCGGCGAAGCCGTGCAACGTCGCCTGCGACTCCCGGTTGCCGGCCAGGGTGCCGAGGCCGACCTGCCCGCTCGCCGCCAGCACGGCAATCACCACCTCGACGAAGGTCAGCGCCACCGACCACAGCAGCAGCCTTAAATCGGGTGTCATCGTAGCCCCTCCCTTGGCCCGTCCGGTTTATCCCGGCTGAAAAATTCGCGCGACGGGCGAGCTCTAGAGAGTGGCGGCTCTCGGCGATTGGATCAACCGACGCGTTCGCTTTTGACGGGCCAACGCGGAACGACCGCAACCACACGACGTTCCCAGTTTAATACCCGAAGCCATTAAGAGCGTGGGAGATGACGGCAGCACAACCGGCAGAGCTCTCTGCCGGGGAAATTGGGTTGTTTCTCGACGTCGACGGCACCCTGCTCGATTTGGCGCCGCGGCCGGAGGCGGTAATCGTGAAGCCTGAGTTGCTTATCGATTTGCAGGCGGCCGAGCGCTCATTGGGCGGCGCGCTGGCGCTGGTGAGCGGCCGTCCGATCGAGACCCTCGACAGTCTTTTCGCGCCGCTGCGCCTCTGTGCGGCCGGTATCCACGGCGCCGAGATCCGGCGTCAACCGGATGGCGCTGTCGTCAGTGTGGCCGACAGCCGCCTGGGCGACGGGGCATGGCAAGCGCTCACCCAGCTGCTCGCCGAGTTCCCAGGCAGCTACGCCGAGAACAAGGGGGTGAGCTTCGCGGTGCATTACCCCGATCCGGGCACCGACATTGCGCGGCTCCAGCAGGCTTTATCGAGCCTGATGGATGGGATCGCGGCGCCCGGCCAGGTGCTGAAACTCATTGCCGGCCGCGCCGTTTTCGAGGTCCAGGTCCACGGCTTCGACAAGGGCCGGGCGATCCGGCGATTTATGAAAGCCAAACCGTTTCTCGGCCGCAAACCGGTTTTTATCGGCGACGACGAGATCGACCGTGCGGGCTTCGACGAGGCGCTGGCCCGCGGCGGCCTCGCCTTTTCGGTGGGCGTCGAGTTCCCCGGCCTCAGCGGCGTCTTCGCCGGACCGAACTCGGTGCGTTCTTGGCTGCACGAGCTGGGCAAATGAACGACGTCACCCCGATCGTCAAAGCCCGCGCCAAGCGCTCGGCCCGGCGGCCGCGGCGGGATCGCCACGGTGCGCTGACCGCGACGCTGTCTCGACGCAAGCCGGCGCCGGCAATCCACGACGCCCGCTTGCTCGAGGAACAGGCGCTCGACCTCGCGGTCATTGGCAACTGCCGGATCGCGGCGCTGGTCAATCCGACGGGACGTATCGTCTGGTGGTGTTTCCCGCGCTTCGACTCCGATCCGGTGTTCTCTCGCCTTCTCGCCGGTGAGGAGGAGAAGGGCTTTTGCGATGTGGTGCTGGTCGATTTTGCGCGATCGAAGTCGGCGTACATCCGCAACACCGCGATCGTCGAGACCGTTCTCGAGGACAAGCATGGCGGATGCGTGCGCATCGTCGATTTCGCGCCCCGCTTCAACCTGTTCGAGCGCACCTTCCGACCGCCGCAGATTGTCCGCCGCATCGAGCCGCTGGCCGGGCTGCCGCGCGTGCAAATCCGCGTGCGCCCGACCCACAATTATGGTCAGCCGACCACGACCCATTCGATCGGCTCGAACCATATCCGCTACCGAGGCGGCGGCGGCATCTTGCGGCTCAGTACCGACGCGCCGCTGTCCTACATCGCCCAGGAGACTGCTTTTCCGTTGACCCGTCCGCTGGCCTTGGTACTCGGCGACGACGAGCCGTTCGAGGGCGCGATCGAGCAGACGACGCGGGAATTCGAGGCCCATACGTGCGGTTATTGGCTCGGCTGGGTGCGGTCTCTGTCGCTGCCCTTCGAGTGGCAGAGCGACGTCATTCGCGCCGCGATCACGCTGCAATTGTGCAGCTTCGAGGAGACCGGCGGCATCGTCGCGGCGCATACGACCTCGATCCCCGAAGCACCGAATAGCGGCCGCAACTGGGACTACCGGTATTGCTGGCTGCGTGACGCGTATTACGTCGTCCAGGCGCTCAACCAGCTGAGCACCACGCGGACGATGGAAGACTACCTCGGCTATGTGACCACGGTCGCGGCGCAACTCAACGAGCCGATGGGACCGGTGCACTCGATCGTCCCCGGCGACCAACTTGACGAGATCATTGCCAAGGGACTGCCCGGCTTTCTCGGCATGGGGCCGGTGCGCGTCGGTAACGATGCCGCCCGCCAGGTACAGCACGACGTCTATGGCAGCGTCGTGCTTGCGGTGACGCAGATGTTCGTCGACGAGCGCCTGCCGCGGATGGGCGACCAGACCCTATTCAAGCGATTGGAGCCGATCGGCGAGCTCGCGTTCAAGACCGCGCTCAAACCCGACGCCGGCATCTGGGAATATCGCGGGCGCAAGCGCATCCACACCTATTCGGCCGCGTTGTGCTGGGCTGCATGCGACCGGCTCGGCCAGATCGCGGCCAATCTCGGTCTTGCCCAACGGGGGCGCTACTGGACGAAGCGGTCGAACGCGCTGCGCAAGGAGATCGTCAAGCGCGCTTGGAACGCGGAAAAGGGCGCTTTTGTCGGCGCACTCGACGATCCCGAGCTCGACGCCAGCGTGCTGCGTATCGCCGAGATCGGATTGGTGTCGCCGCGCGACCCGCGTTTCGTCTCGACCTGCGATGTGATCGGCGACCACTTGCTGCGTAACGGCCGCGTCATGCGCTACACCGCCGATGACGATTTCGGCGCGCCCGAGACCGCGTTTCTCGCTTGCAATTTCTGGTATATCGAGGCGCTGGCCGCGATCGGCCGCCGCGACGAGGCCCGCGAGTTCTTCACTGGCCTGCTCGCCCGGCGCAACTCGTTCGGATTGTTGTCCGAAGACATCCATCCGCAGACCGGGGCGCTGTGGGGCAACTTCCCGCAAACCTATTCGATGGCCGGGATCATCAATTCGGCGACACGGCTCTCCGAGAAATGGGAGGACGTCTGGTGCCGCGTCTCGTCGTAGTCTCGAACCGGGTCGCGATCCCGGATCCCGAGGGACCGCGCCAGGCCGGCGGGCTCGCCGTCGCGGTGCAGGCCGCGCTCAAGCACCGCGAGGGGCTGTGGTTCGGCTGGAGCGGCGAGATCAGCGACAAGGGCGCCAACAACAAGCCCAAGGTCGTCGAACGCCGCCAGCGCAGCTTTGTCACGATCGACCTGTCGCCGACCGATCACCAGGAATATTACAACGGCTTCGCCAACCGGGTGCTGTGGCCGATCCTGCATTACCGGGTCGACCTCGCCGAGTTCACCGCTGTCGACCTCAGCGGCTATTTGCGGGTCAATGCCGGCTTTGCCGACGCGCTGTCCGGCTTCATCCGGCCCGACGATTGGATTTGGGTGCACGATTACCATCTGTTGCCCCTGGCCCGGGAACTGCGCACACGCGGCCACGACAACCCGATCGGCTTCTTCCTCCATATCCCCTGCCCGCCGCCCGACATCTTGATGGCGCTGCCGCAGCACGCGGAGACTTTGGGAACGCTCGGCCATTACGACCTGGTCGGGACCCAGACCGAGCACGACGCCGAGAATTTGCGGCACTATTTCGAGCAGCAGGGCGTTTCCTTCAACCGCAACCGCACCGCGTTCGACATCGATGGGCGGCGGGTGCAGCTTCGCGCCTTTCCGGTAGCGATCGCGACGCGCGTTTACGCCCGCACCGCGCGTTCCGCGATCCGCTCCGATTTCGCCAATGAAGTACGCGACAGCCTTGCCGGGCGCCGGCTCATCCTCGGCGTCGACCGGCTCGACTACTCAAAGGGGATCACCCACCGGATCCAGGGGTTCAGCCGGTTTCTCGAGGCCTATCCGGAGTGGCGGCAGCACGTCACGTTTCTGCAAGTGACGCCAAAATCACGCATCGAGGTGCCGGAATACGCCGACATCAACCAGACGGTGAACACGTTGATCGGCGAGGTCAACGGGCGCTTCGGCGTGCCGGCCTGGACCCCGATCCGCTATGTCAACCGCGCCTATTCGCGCGCCTCGCTCGCGGCGCTCTACCGGATGGCTGCGGTCGGGCTGGTGACGCCGCTGCGCGACGGCATGAACCTCGTCGCCAAGGAATATGTCGCCGCGCAAAACCCCGAAAACCCGGGAGTGCTGGTGCTGTCGCAATTCGCCGGCGCCGCCGAGGAACTGGACGGCGCGCTGCTGGTCAACCCGCATGAGCCCGAGGCGATGGCGGCGGCGATCGACGGCGCGCTCAGAATGCCGCTCGCCGAACGCCAGGCGCGGCATCGGCGCATGTATCGCCACCTCGCCGCCAATGACATCGACCGCTGGGCCGAGCGCTTCCTCGCCGCGCTCGCCGAGAGCCGCCAGCCCGCGACGCTATTCGACAATATTCGCCAGCTCTTCCAGGTCCGCGTCGGCAAGTAGCGCTATATCCCCAGCCGGTAGAAACGTGAGGCGGTGCCGGCGAAGAGGTCGGCCTTCTCCGACGCCGAGGCGCCGCTCGCGAGCCGCTTGAACGCGTTCCACATGACGGGATAGCTGCACGCCCCCTTATCGACCGGGAAGTTGCTTTCGAACATGCAGCGATTGGCGCCGAAATCCTCGATGCACGCCTCGACATAGGGCCGCCAGGCATTGGCCATCTCGCCCGATGACGGCGGCAGCGGCGCCAGGTGAAAGTCGAACGCGTTGACGATCATCGCCAGCCCCCCGAGCTTCACGTAGACGTTGGGGCACTTCGACAGCTCCTTGATCGCCGCGCGCCATACCGGGAACACCTCGCTGCGTCTATACGGCCCGACCCCGAGCGGGCCGCCGAAATGGTTGAGCACGATCTTGGTCTCGGGGCAGTCGCGCGCCACCGCGGTCAGCGTCTTGATCTGCGGATGGTAGATCCACGCCTCGAACGTCAGGTTGTGCGCCGGCAGCCGCTTCATGCCGCGGCGAAACTCCGGCTCCTCCATCAACCCCGCCGTCGGGACATAAGAAGAGCCGCTGATGATCGCCGGATCGTAGGCGGCGATCTGGCGAATGCCGCGAAACCGCCCGCCGGCCGCGCCGATCTGCCCTTCCAGCACCGCATCGACATTGGGGAGGCGCAGATCGGCGAAGCTGACAATGCCGGCGCAAATCTTGGTCTTGCCGCCGCGCCGATCGCCCTCCTCGGCGATGGTGCGGACGAACTCGCTCTCGCCGATGCAGCGCATCTCCTCGGGTCCGCTAGTGCGGTAGCCGGAGCCGCACTGGATGAACACGGTCGCGGCGATGTTGTGGCCCGAGTTGCAATCGGCGAGCAGCTCGTCGAGCAGATAGCGGCTGCCGGG
>DASYXG010000102.1:0-2345 GCA_035935235.1 Allostellaceae bacterium | reverse complement strand
ATGTAGCGGCGGTTGAACAGCCCGGTCAGCGGGTCGCGGATCGACTGATCGCGCAGCTGGTCGCGCAATTTGACATTGGCGATGGCGAGGCTGATCTGCTCGGCGCACATCAGGCCCAGCCGCCTCTGCTCATCGATCTCTTCGGGCCGGAACACGCCGTCCTCGCCCGCGCGGAATTCGAGATGCAAGAGGCCGATCGTCTCGCCATGGGCGAGCACCGGAATGCAGCAATACTGCTCAACCTTGGCCGAGCCGACATGGGCGCACGGAAAGTCGATCTCGCGCTCGCCGTAGCTGTAGACATGACCGCGCCGCAGACCCCAGCAATCCTCGGGATGCATCGACGGCTGCACCGCGCCGCCATTCCACGCCTTGCTGCCTTCGAGCACGTCGCGCGAATTGGCGTAGATGTAGAGGCTGCCCGCGCAACCCGGCAGCAGGCGCGACAAAAACTCGGCGACCATGTCGTAAAGCTCGCCCAGCGAGTTGCACGACTGCAGCCACTCGTTCAACTCCGATAGGAGCCGCGTCTCGCGATTGAGCCGGCCTCGCTCCACCAGGCCCGCACGGAAGACGCCGATCGCCTGCTCCATCTCAGCGATTTCGGCGGCGCGGCGGCGCGGGTTGGGATCGGATTCGAGGTCACCTTGGGCGAGCCGCAGCATCGACTGCCTGACCCGCGACAGGGGTAGCAACAGGCCGGTCCTCACCAAGGCAATGCCGACGCACAAGGCGAGGAAAGCGATGGCCGCCAGGATCGATAGGGCAAGGACAAACCAGTATTGGTCGGTCTCGACGTTGCCGCGCGTTCGGATCATTTCTTGTTCGTACGCCGTGGCAAGCGTCGTAAGGCTTGCGTTCAACGCGCTGCGCACCCTGCGGTTGGCGTCGTTATCGCCAAAGGCGCGCGCAGCTGCGGTGGTGTCTTCCTTGGCGAGCCGGACCAACTCGGTGCGGAAGCGCACGAACTCGTTGATGCGCAACTCCAGCTCGTCGACATTGGATTGCTGCGAGTCGATGGCTTCGTTGTGCCACATCTGAGCGACTTCGCGGAGCGCCGACAGGTCCTTCATCAAGTTGGTGGCAAATTGTTCGGCCGCCGCCCAATCGGGCGACATGTAGATGCCGCGCGACTCCATGACGGTGGCGTAGACGAGCCGGTTTATGCGCTCGAGATGGATCGTGCCGCTCGCGGCGCGATCGAGCGCCGCGTTGTCGCGGGTCAAGTTGAAGATCGCAAACAGCGCGAAGGCAGCGCCGAGCACCGGAAGCAAGCCGAGGAACCCAATGATCGCGTAAAGCCGGCCCTTTATGGTATGGCCGGCTCGCTGTGATGGCAGCGTCGAAACCTGCACGTGGCCACCTATCCTCTAAGGTCTTCCGCTTCCGGCAAGTCCCCGTCCACCAGACGGTTCGCGGCGCCAAGCGCCCTGTCCGCCGCATGATTATCCGGAAGCCTTTAACAAGGTGTTTAATGTAACAGAATTGTAAACGCCGGCTGGGCGCGGTCGCGGATTGACGGGGCGCAGTGCTTCGGCCATTTACGTGTTAAGATATTTCCATGTCCGCGCGGCGCGGATCGATGGACCGGAGAGAGGAGAAATGGGATGAGCGTTCAGGGCATGAACCACTTCACCGTGCTGAGCGACAACCTTGAGGAGACGCGGAAATTCTATTGCGACCTGCTGGGATTCGAAGTCGGTCAGCGGCCAAATTTCCAATTCCCCGGCTATTGGCTCTGGGTCGGCGACCAGCCGATCCTGCACGTGATCCACCGTAAGGAACTGCACGAGCACCGCGCCGGCGTGATCGACCACATGGCGTTCACCGCGACCGACCTGCCCGGCACCGTCGCCAAGCTGGAGAAGGCCAAGGTCAAGTGGGAGTTGCGGCGCCTCCCGGCCGAAAGCGTGCGCGGCGGCACCTGGCAACTGTTCTTCGACGATCCGCACGGCGGCAAGGTCGAATTCGATTTCGACAAGACCGAGCCGGCTCCGGCAGGATTTTCGGCCTAGTCAAAAATCCGGCCGCGGCAGCGGCCGGGTCGGCAATTTAAGGGCGAGCGGCGGCGGAATATCGTCCGCCTCCGCCGCCCAGCCCCAATCCAAGAGCGGTCGGGTCGCCACCGCGATATCGACGATACGGTCGGCGAGATCGGTCGATTGCATCTCGGCGTCGGTGAGCGGCGCTTCGACGATAAAGGTTTTCCAGCAAATATAGTCGGCGGCAGGCGTGCCCTTCGCCGCCTCGAAGCCGCGCGGCAGGCGCGCGAGCTGAGCGTCGGTCGCAACCTTGTAGCCGCGCTTGTCGAGCCGTCCCACCATGTCGAGGAAACCGTCGGGGTC
>DASYXG010000101.1:0-4533 GCA_035935235.1 Allostellaceae bacterium | reverse complement strand
GTCGACGAGTCGCTGGTAACTCTGCTCCTGGCTCGGCGCCAGCGCGACCTCGCCGTCCCGGGTGCGAAACATCCCGTAGGGGCAGACAATGGCGTGGTCGTTGCCGGTGCGGCCCGGCTCCTCGCCGGTGGCGAAATGGTTGGCGGCGAGAAACGCCAAAAGGCTGATCATGCCATTGTTGAGGCTGGCGCCGACGCTGTCGCCCTGGCCGGTGCGGCCCTTGCGCACCAGCCCGGCGCAAATCCCGATCGCGCCATAGAGCCCGGCGACGAGATCGGCGATCGGCGGCCCAGCCCGCAGCGGCGGCCCGTCGGCCGCGCCGGTGACTGACATGAAGCCGCTCATCGCCTGGGCGATGAAATCGAAGGACGGGCGCTCACGGTACGGCCCGCTATTGCCGAACCCGCTCAGCGAGCAGGTCACCAGGCCGGGGTTGAGCGCCGTGAGCCGCGCTTCGTCGAACCCCATCGCCGCGAGCACGCCGGGCCGGTAATTCTCGACCAGCACGTCGGCGCTCTCGATCAGCCGGGCGAGCGCCGCACGGCCAGCGTCGCTGCGCAGGTTCAACGTCACCGATTTCTTGTTGCGGTTGAACGCGGCGAAATACCAGGAAAGCCCGTCGCGGATCACCCCCTGTCCGCGTAACGGATCGCCCTGGCCTGAGGTTTCGATCTTGATCACCTCGGCGCCCATATCGGCCAGCAGCATCGTGCAGAACGGGCCGGCCAAGATGCGCGTCAGATCGACGACCCGGATTCCAGACAGCGGCACGGCTTGCTCCCGGTCGTAATTGCGGCGTCGCCCAACATAGCTGCTGCGTTGGCCGATTCGCCAGGAGCGGCGCACCCCGGCCGCAACCGTACCCGCCGTCTGGCTTGTCGCAGTTCACAAAATTCGCCTTGGGGTCGCGTTGCCGCCGTCGCGCGCTAAAAGAAATCACGTGCGATCAAAGGAGTGGTGAGTGCCTGCATCGCGGCCGGTCCCGAGCGACCCGGTACCGAAGTATCGAATTTCGCTTACGGACGTGTTCTGGGTGGTGTTCTTGGTCGCCTGGACCGCGTTCGGGATCGACCGGATGATCCAGGACGTCGCCGAATATCGCGCCGAGCAGCGGGCGATCGCGGCCTTTGACGCCCGCATGCCAAAGATGATCGGCGAGGCCCCCTACGACCCGGCGGTCGGTGAGCGGCTGATCGGCGAGGCGGCCGGCTGCGTCATCACCCTCGCGGTGGTGTTGTTCGGCATTCGTCGGCGCCGCCGCCTAACCGTCGAGACCCGCGTCAAATGGGTGTCGGCGCCGAGGGAGCGCGTTGCGGTCGCTCCACCCACACGCGCGGCGCCCATGCCGGGCGCCAAATCCGGCTCCTTGGCGGCGGATCGTCTATCGGCCGTTGTCTGGACCGATCACGTCGCCCGCCGCGAAAAAGAGCACGCCTAGCCGCTCGGTCGCGATTGTCATCGCCGGCGCGGAGACGCAAGCTTCGCGTATGGCGCGCGACATCAGCCTCGACGAGATCGAATCCCTGGCAGTTGGCGCCTGGATTCTCGGCACCGGCGGTGGTGGCAGCCCTTATCTTGGCCTCCTCAACATGCGCCGGCTTTATGCCGAGGGGTGCCGCGTCCGGCTGATGTCACCGTTTGACCTCGCGGACGAGGATTGGGTCGCGGTGGTCTCCAACATGGGCGCCCCGCTCGTCGGGCAAGAGCGTCTCTCCGACAGCCGCAACATCGCCCGCGCCGTGCGCATGCAGGAGGAATTTCACGGCTGGAAGTTTCGTGCGGTGATGTCGCTGGAGATCGGTGGCAACAACTCGATCCAGCCGCTGATGGCGGCGGCACATCTGGACCTGCCGGTGGTCGACGCCGACACCATGGGCCGGGCCTATCCCGAGGCGCAAATGACCAGCGTGGCCGTGGGCGATCTGCGCCCCTACCCCTGCGCACTCTATGACCCGCGCGGCATCGAGGCGATAGTCACCAACGTCCCATCCTGGAAATGGATGGAGCGCGCGAGCCGCAAGATCTGCGCCGAGATGGGCTCGATCGCCTCGACCTGCAAAGCTCCGCGGACCGGCGCTGAAATCAAGCAATGGGGCATCCACTTCACCACTTCCAAGGCGATCGGCATCGGCGGTCGGGTGCGCGAGGCGCAGCGCTTGCATGAGGACCCGATTGCGGCTGTGATCGACCAGGCAAACGGCAAGCTTCTGTTCCGCGGCAAGGTCGTCGATGTCGCGCGGCGCACCACCGAGGGATTTCTGCGCGGTCGCGCGATCATCGAAGGCCTCGACGACGATCGCGGTTCCCGGCTCGAACTCGCCTTTCAGAACGAATGGGTCGTCGCCTGGCGCGATGGCGAGCCGATCGCCATGTCGCCCGATCTCATCTGCGTCCTCGACAGCATCTCGGGCAATGCGTTCGGTACCGAGACGATCCGCTATGGCATGCGCGCCAGCGTCGTCGCCCTCCCAGCGCCACCGGTGTTCTTGACGCCGAAAGGGTTGGAGCATGTCGGGCCGCGAGCGTTCGGCCACGACATCGAGTTCAAGTCCGTTTTTGCATGAGGCGCATCGGCGTCGATGTCGGCGGGACCAACACCGATGCGGTATTGCTCGAAAACGGTCGTGTCGTTCATGCGGTCAAGACCCCGACCACCGAAGACGTGACCGGCGGCATCGTCGCCGCGCTCGATCTTTTGCGCCGGCACAAGCAGGTCGCCGCGGGTCGGATCGACGGCGTGGTGATCGGCACGACGCATTTCATCAATGCGGTCGTACAGCGCCGTCAGCTTGGCAAAATCGCCGCGGTACGGATTGGCATGCCGGCCGCGGCCTCGCTGCCGCCATTCTGCGACTGGCCGCCAGAGCTGGCAGCGCTGGTCGCGAGCGAAGTGTTCATGTTGGAAGGCGGCCACGACTATGACGGCCGCGAAATCATGCCGTTCGACGAAACGAGCATGCACGCGGCGGCGCGGCGGATCCGGGAGCACGGGATTGGCTCGGTTGGCATCTCATCGATCTTCTCGCCGTTGGACCCGTCGCACGAGGAACGCGCTGCGGACATCCTTGCCGCTGAATGCCCGTGGGCCCTGATCACGCTGTCCCATAAACTCGGCCGCATCGGACTCCTGGAGCGCGAGAACGCGGCACTGCTCAATGCGGCGCTTCGCCCGCTGGCGCGGGTGACGATCGCCGGGTTCAAGGCGGCGATCATTGCGAGCGGCATCGACGCACCGCTCTACATCACGCAGAACGATGGGACAGTGATGCCAGCCGAGACGGCGATGGCGCTCCCGGTGATGAGTTTCGCCTCGGGCGCGACCAACTCGATGCGCGGCGCGGCGTTCCTCTCGGGGCTCAGCGACGCGATGGTGGTCGATATCGGCGGCACCTCGACCGATGTTGGCCAGCTCAAGAACGGCTTCCCGCGCGAGGCCAATTCGGTGGTCGAGGTGGGCGGGGTACGCACCCTCTTCCGGATGCCCGACCTCTACTCGATCGGGCTCGGAGGCGGCAGTATCGTGGGGCGTGAGCCGCTCACCGTCGGGCCGGCAAGCGTCGGGTATCGCCTTACCGAGGAAGCGCTGGTTTTCGGCGGCGCCACGGTGACCGCCACCGACGCCGCGGTGAGGGCTGGTGCTGCCCGGATCGGCGACCCCGCCAGGCTTCGCGATTTGCCGTCCGAGGTCGCCGATGGGGTGCTCCGCCAAGCGCGCGAGAAGCTCGAAGACGCGATCGACCGGATGAAGACCGAGGCCGGCGACGTGACCCTGATCGCGGTCGGCGGCGGTGCCTTCCTGGTGCCCGAGCGGCTCGCCGGGATCGCCGAGGTGATCCGCGTGCCAAACGGCGATTGCGCCAACGCGGTCGGCGCCGCGGTCGCGCAAGTCAGCGGCGAAACCGACCAGATTTTCCGCGACATGACCCGCGCCGAGGCGATCGCCGCGGCCGAAACGCAGGCCGTGGCGCGCGCTCGTTCCGCCGGCGCCGACCCGGCGACGATCGCCACGATCGAGGTCGAGGACATGCCGCTCGCCTACCTCCCCGGCAACGCACTGCGCGTCAGGGTGCGTGTCGCGGGCGAGATGGGCGCCACCTGAAAAGAATCAGCTCTGTTCGGGCTCGGTATCCCAGTAGAGATAGTCCCGCCAAGAATCGTGCAGGTAGTTGGGCGGGAAGGCGCGGCCGTTTTCCTGCAGCATGAACGAGGATGGCTGAACCGGACGGTGGCGCGGGTACATGCCGCTTTGCTCCGGTAGGCGATTGCCCTTCTGCAGATTGCAGTAGGAGCAGGCGGTCACGACATTGGCCCACACCGTGCGTCCGCCGCGCGACCGTGGCACAACGTGATCGAAGGTCAGATCGTGCGACGGGAACGGCTCGCCGCAATACTGGCACGAGAAACGATCGCGCAGGAACACGTTGAACCGGGTGAAAGCCGGGTTGCGCGCCGCCTGAACGTACTCCTTGAGGGCGATGACGCTGGGCAGCCGCATCTCGATCGACGGGCTGCGCACATAGGTGTCGTAATGGT
>DASYXG010000100.1:0-3105 GCA_035935235.1 Allostellaceae bacterium | reverse complement strand
CGACCGCTGCCAATCCGAATGAAGCCGGGTGACGTCGCTGATCGCGCGTTCCTTGACCGGATCGCTGACGCCGGGCTGGCCTTGGATCTGCTGGATCGCCTTGTCGAGATCCGGCGGCGCAACGGCGCCGGCCACAGTATTCGCCGGCGGCGGGCTGCCGGCGCCGGGCTGGTATTTTTGCAGGTTCGCCGCGAAATTGCTAAGATCGGCAGTGTCCCATTGCCGGCTCTTGCGCAGGGCATCCTGCACCTGGTCGAGCTTGCCATCCTTTAAGGCCTGCAGGAGATCGCCGCCAGTTTGTTGCTTGTAGGCGCTCTGCGCGACGGCCCAGCCCACGGCATCTTGGCTCGCTGGCTGGAAATCATTGGCGCCGACTTGCGGAGCAAATTTATCCCAGGTCGTTTTGACGATCTGATAGCGACCGGCGGCGGTACTCGGGCCTTCCGGTCCCGGCTCGGCGATATTCGGATGCTGTGAAAAATCGGTGAAGGGTGCACCGCCGCCGGGCGTATAGCGCAGATCGTAGCGGCCGTGGCTTTCGGGGCCGGCGATGCTATCGAGCAAGGCGCGGCCCTCGGGCGGGATATCGGTGTTGACCGTGTTGCTCGGGCTCGGGCCAACGCTGCCATAGGCATGGCGGGCCAATACCGCGGCCTCGGCGGCATCGATCCGCGGCTGTAGGATCTCGCGGCTCTGCAGGCTGAGCTTGTTATCGAATTCGCCGGCCTTGAGCGCCGCGACCGTGGCCTCGGGGTTGGTCTGCAGGCCATTCCGAATAACGCCGGTGTAGACCTGGTCATTGAATTTCTGCAGCCGCAGCGTGCCGAGCTCGGCATGCATCCAGCCGCCGGCAACGGCGCCTTTGACCGCGGCGTTGGCTTGGTCGATCAACCCGGCGCGTTCAATCGGGTTGGTGGCGGCGGCCGCGGCAATTCCGTATTGCTCAAGCTGGCTGTCGACGTCGGCGCGGTGTTGCGAGCTCTCGAGATCGAACGCATGGCTGCGGACTTCGTGACCAAGCGTGATCGTGTGGAAATCCAGCGCGCGGGTGACAAAGCTGGCAACGCGCGGGTCATTGAGCCCGGCGAGCGTATCGGCCTTGATCTTCTGCGCGTCCTGCAAAAACCCAGTATTTGCCGCCTGACTGTCGGGCACCTGCTGCCACTTGAACCGCGCATCCTGTAGCTTCTGCCAGCCGTCAAACGTCGCGTTGGCGGCGGTCGCCTGGCGCCGCGCTTCGCCATATTGGTTGGCGAATTCGAGCCCGGTCTTAGTAATGGCGCCGCCGACTTGCTCGGCCGCTTCGGCGCCGGCGGCGAACGCGTTGGGATCGGCCCGCGCGTCGATCCCGCCGGCCGCGAAGGGCGTCCGTCCGACATTGGTGTCTGTCGGGATGACCGGCATCAGAAACTCGTTGACGGCGTTGGTGACGACCAGGGCAGGCGTGTGGTCAGCGCCGCCTGACCAAGCCCGGAGAAGATCGTCGCGACCGCGCGGTTTTCGCCGGCGCTACGCGCTTGCTGCGCTTCATAACCGAGCAAATTTGCCTGATTGATATCGCCGGTCGCGGCCACTTCGCCGCGATAGAGGTCGAGCTGGCGAGTGAGCTCGCCGGTCATCGCCTGATCGGCCATGACGTCAAGCGGCGTGCCGCGGTTCGGGTCGACGCCGCCGGCGCCATAGGCGGCCTTGACATTACCGAGGGTACGTTCGGTTTGCTGCCGGTCGATCGCCGCCTGGCTCGCGGCTTCTTGTCTGACGATGCTAGCGTTTTCTTGCTGGACTTGCTGATTGAACTGGTAGGCGCTCGCTTGTTGATTGCCCGCGTTCACCGAGCTGAACGCGCTAAAGGCGGTGCCGGCGGCAACCGAGCCGAGCGCCAGCATTTCGCCGATGCCCATATCAGCCATGATCGGCGATCCTTGCGTAGAGCCCGTAATCCGCCCCGTCCGGTCCCCAGCTATCCATGATCGCCTCGAGCTCGAAACCGAGCGCCGAGACAAAACTCTCGCGCCAGGGCGCCTCCCAGCGCACGTTGATCTCGATGCGGCGAAAGAACGGATCGCGCTGGCGCTTATCTAAGACGTCGCGCGCATGGCGCAGTGCCGGGACCAAATCGCGCGGCGAAGCGTACCGGCTCACCAGCAGCCAGGCCTCGGCACGGCCCGCCCATAGCGGCACCAGACCGCCGGCGGCGAGCACATGACCGCGACCGAGGAGTGCGTAACCCCATCGGTTACAATGGCGCGCCTCAGCCGCCGGGCCTTCGCTCCGTTCCGCTAGGAGCGCGTCGCGTTCCTCGAGTACGGCCAAGCGATGCAGCTCGGGGTGGAGCGGCACGATCAGCGGCGCCTGGCGCGCGGATTGTTTGCGGATCGCGCTGTCGAACATTGATCAGCTCTCGCCGATGACTTGCCAATCATGGGCAAGTAAATCTGCCTGGCTGGCGATCCAGGGTACGACATAACCCTCGACGGTTTTGATATCGATATGAGCGTGATAGGTAATCTCGGTTCCTTCGGGATATATCTTGGAAAGCGGCGCCCGATTAACTTTGAACTTTGAGCCGTCGACCAGGAACAGGAACATTCCTTTGCCGTGCCATCCTTCGCGGCATACCCGCTTTCCGAGCTTTAAGGCGAACAATGCTTCGCTGAAATTGATATGCGACATGTCGGTTTCTCCTAAGCCGCCATTGGCAGGTCGCCAACGTCGACGCTGGCGTTGATCGACAGCACCGTGAGCGGCAGCGGTGCGTCCTGGGTGATGATGATCTGGCCTTCGGTATCGAAACCGCCCGAGCTATCGAGCCGTTTGATCCCGGTAAAAAGCGGCGGCGCCTGGCCGGCGATTTGCGGGCCGCTGCGCGTCTGTAATGGTTCGACGTTGTCGGTAACGGTCGACGCGAAATAGTCGCTGACACGGCGGCCGTAGTAGCAGCTAAGGCTTTCCTGAAAGCGCAGGTACATGTGGAGCACCCGCTTGGTGCGGCCCTGCATCGCGATCGCCGCCTTTTGTGGCTCGAACGGCATCGTCACCAGCACCGGCGAATAGGGGAAACCGGCGATCGCATAGCTCGCTGGCGCGGCGAGATTGATCGTGCCG
>DASYXG010000099.1:0-7860 GCA_035935235.1 Allostellaceae bacterium | reverse complement strand
CCCGACCGCGGCCAGCTGGTCGACCCGTTGAGAAAGGAGCTGCTGGTTGAGCCGCAGGTCCGACAACTCGTCGGCGCGGGCGCCGGCCAATCCGGTCAACATCGCCAAGGCCGCCGTGCTCGTCCCCAGCGCCGCGATGGTGCCGATCTTCCGCTTGATGCTCATTGCTCCCCCAATCTCAAGTTGCCGTGTACCACAGCGAGGGCACCGGTCCCTCTTGCGCTATGATATTGTGCAATGATGTTGCGCACCAGGGGGATTAAGCGCGGTTTGCGCGAAAAGTGGCGTTTTCACCGCAGCGTGGCTTTGCTGCAACAGAACAACCTAACTGACTGAAATCACGTACATTATTGGTGAAAACTAGCGCGATAACGTGCGAACGACTAGTCTCCGCGCGGCCTATCGTGTTACGCGAAGTGTTCAGAATTTCAGAATTTAAAGCCGACCCGCCCGCCGGCGCTGGTGATCCCGGCATTGTGCCGGCCAAGGTTGGCATTCGAGATGTGATCCAGGATCGCCGAGACACTGATCATCGGCGTCACCTGATAGCCAATTTCCGCGCTCTCGCGGAACAGGATGGGCGAGCCCAGTGCTTTGCGTCCTACCGGATGGCTATCAATAAACCCGTCCTGATAGGCCAAACCGAGGCTGCCTTGCGCGAAGACATAATCGCCGGGCTGGAACAGGTTCTGGATGACCGATATTCCCCAGGTCAAGCCGCCGTAGCCATCGCTGGTCTCGCCCGCCGTGTTGATGTCAGCACCTAGATGCGGGCGCGGCGAGCCAATGATCGCCAGCAGATCGGGCGAGGTGAACAGCATCTCGACGTTGACGTCAGGCCCATGCTCGATGTTGTCACCCAGAAACCCGACATCGTGACCGAGGGCGCCGATCTTGAACTCGTCGAAGATCTGGCCAGGGGCCGAGGTCCTCGGCAGCGGCGCGAAACCGAAGGTCAGGCCCGATTGGGCCAATCCCTGGCGGGGAGCAAGGCATAACAGCGCCGCGGCCACTACCGCCACAGCATATACCACCCCTCGCCTCAAACGTGGATCCCGCTCTCTCATACCGTTCTTAATCATCGCGCTAAGTCTCTCTTGAGGTTATAGATCACCGTCGCCTTTGCCAACCCGCTACGAGGCCCGGCGCAGCGGATTCAAGGCCTTGAGCCGCGCCGACCAGCGATGGCGGCCGATCTCACGGCGTACCACGCGGGAATCGGTCACCCAATTGAGCTGTATCGAGCGGCGTTGCCCGACATGGGCATGGTGACCGTGAAAAGACTGCGGCCCGCGACGAAACGCCACCATCGTGCCGGCAAGCGGTGGGACCTCAGCGACGTAGTTGGAGAGATCTTCCGGCCCGCGCAGAAGCCGCAGTCGCCCGGCGGCCTCATGCCACTCGGGGTTCATATAGATCAGGACAGTGATGATCTTGGTCGCCGAATCCGTATGGATCGCGCCGTCCTTGCCGTCGCTGAAACCGCGCAGCGTGATCATTGTCGGCCGCCTATCGAGATCGATGGTAAATTTCTCCTCGATCGCGCGTCGCATCGCCGCGCCCTCGAGTTCCGCCGTCAAACGCTCGAATAGCGGGTTGCCCGCGACCATCCCGAGCGGGTAGCTGCCGTGACCCGGCACGCGGGGAAACGCCTCGACGAGCGATGGCAGCGCGTCGTCGCGCAAGAAATTCTCGACAACGACAAACTCGAACGGCGTGCGTTGAAGCGGGCTGTCCCGAAGCCGGGTAAGATCAAGAAGCGTCATCGCTGGCATCATCGCGCTTTTGCCGCCTGACGCAATCCCGTCACGCGATAGCGGCACGATGGCAATTCGCCGCTCGCCGTCGCCAATGCTCTGAGCTAGAGGTAGCGCCGCCACCGCAACCGCGTCGATGAGAGGATATGGAACAGCGCTGGGGCCTGCCCCTCATCGCCTGGCCATCACGGCTGCGCCCGAACTACTGGGATCTGGTGGCGCTGCCGTTGGTGTTGGGGTTGCTCGCCTTGATTGCCTGGGGCGGCATGGCGATGGGCGCCCATTACCAGATCGGCGAGACGCTGCCGATCAGCCTCGACCCGTGGAGACTGCCCGAATACGCGCTGCGCACGGTCCTGCGTATGGGTGCGGCGCTGATCGCCTCGCTCGTCTTCAGCCTGGCCTATGCGGCGCTGGCGGCAAAGAGCCGCACCGCGGAAAAAATCCTGATCCCAGTCCTCGACATTCTGCAATCCGTGCCGATCCTTGGCTTTCTGTCGATCACCGTCACCGGCTTCATCGCGCTCTTTCCCGGCCGCTTGTTAGGCGTCGAGTGCGCGGCGATCTTTGCGATCTTCACCTCCCAGGCCTGGAATATGACGTTCAGCCTGTACCAGTCGCTTCGCACCGTGCCCGGCGAACTGATTGAGGCGGCACGCATGTACCACCTCTCGCCTTGGCAGCGCTTCTGGCGCCTTGAGGTTCCACACGGTGTCCCCGCGCTGGTGTGGAACATGATGATGTCGGTGTCGGGTGGCTGGTTCTTCGTCGTGGCCTCGGAGGCAATTACCGTCTCGGGCCAGTCGATCCTTCTTCCCGGCATAGGATCCTATATCGCGACGGCAATCAGCGAGCGCGATCTAGGTGCAATCGGCTACGCCGTGCTGGTCATGCTGATCGTCATTATTCTTTACGACCAGCTATTGTTCCGCCCGCTGCTCGCGTGGTCGCAGAAATTCAAAGGCGATCCTACGGGCGACGAGGAGAACGTCCGGCCGTGGTTCCTCGTTGTCATGCAGCGGGCGCAGTTCTTCGATCTCGTGCAATCGGGCGGTTTGATGCTTAACCGTGGTATCGACAGCCTGCTGACACTGGCCGCGTGGCGCTTGGACGCGCGCAGCCGGCGGGGGCGGCACGAAGCCGCGCCGTCGCCGTGGTTTGAGCGCGCCTTCGACATCGTCCTTCTCTTGGCGACACTAGCCGCGCTCGCTTGGATAGCGCATTTCATCCGCGAGACCGTCCCGCTTGGCGAAATCGGCTGGACCTTCATTCTGGGCGCGATCACCGCGGTCCGCGTGCTGATCCTGATCGCGGTCGCCTCGCTGATCTGGGTCCCGGTCGGGGTGTGGATCGGATTGCGCCCGCAGATCGCCGACCGAGTTCAGCCAATCGTCCAGTTTCTTGCCGCTTTTCCGGCCAATCTATTCTTTCCAGCGGCGGTAGTGCTGATCTTGGAGTTCCACCTCAACCCACAAATCTGGCTGAGCCCACTGATGATCCTCGGGACGCAGTGGTACATCCTATTCAACGTTATCGGTGGAACCATCTCGCTGCCGGCGGAGTTGCGGCTGGCGGCGAGCAATCTCGGGGTAAGACGGTGGTTGTGGTGGAGGCGAGTCATGTTACCGGCGATTTTTCCGGCCTATGTGACCGGCGCCGTCACCGCCGCTGGCGGATCATGGAACGCGAGTATTGTCTCCGAGGTCGTACAATGGGGCGACACGACGCTAACAGCGACCGGGCTGGGCGCTTATATTGCCGAATGGACCGCCAACGGGGAGGCGGCGCACATCACACTGGGAATCGGCGTGCTGTGCCTCTATGTCCTCGCTTTCAACCGGCTGCTATGGCGACGACTATATAATCTTGCCGCCGAGCGGCTGCGGTTGGATTGATGACGGGAATGGCTTGCGGCAAGTTGGGCGGATAATGGCCGAGATCGCCCCCCTCCTGCGCGCCGCGTCGGTGTGCAAAACTTACCAAACCCCGGACCATATCGGCCGGCTGGTGCTCGATCATCTCGACTTCACCCTGCGCGAAGGCGAAATTGTCGCAGTACTCGGCAAATCAGGCTCCGGGAAATCGACGTTCCTGCGCATCCTCGCCGGGCTGATTCCTGCCTCGGACGGCTCGGTCGAATATCGTGGCGCGCCAGTAACTGCGCCGGCGCGCGGCGTCGCGATGGTGTTTCAAAGCTTCGCGCTGTTCCCTTGGCTGACCGTGCTCGGCAACGTCGAATTGGGGCTCGAAGCACAGGGCGTGAGCGCCGCCGAGCGCCGCAAACGCGCGGTAGAGGCGATAGACGTTATCGGACTCGACGGGTTTGAGAATGCCTATCCAAAAGAATTGTCGGGCGGGATGCGGCAGCGCGTCGGTTTCGCGCGCGCGCTCGTGGTCAACCCCGATATCCTTCTGCTCGACGAGCCGTTTTCGGCGCTCGACGTACTGACGGCCGAGACCCTGCGCAACGATCTTCTCGATCTGTGGAACGAGAGCCGTATCCCAACCAAAGGGATTTTGATGGTCTCGCACAATATCGAGGAGGCGGTCGAGATGGCGGATCGCATCCTGATCTTCGGCAGCGATCCGGGGCGCATCAACGCCGAGATCCCGGTGTCTATGCCGCATCCGCGCGCCTGGGAAAGTCCGCAATTCCGCCAGATTGTCGACCAAGTCTACACCCTGCTGACGACGGTGCCCGGTGGCGGGCGGCGGGGCGCCAAACCCGAGCCGATCGGGGTCGGCCACCGCCTCCCTGATGCGGCTGTGCAGCAGCTTACCGGCCTTGTCGACACGCTGACCGAAGCGCCCTTCCACGGGCATGCTGACCTGCCGCATCTGGCCGATGAGACAACCCTCAACGACGACGAACTGTTCCCCCTGCTGGAGGCATTGCAGCTGCTTGGGTTCGCTCATGTCAGTGGCGGCGATATCGACCTGACCGCCGCCGGAAGATTTTATGCCGACGCCGATATGCTGAGCCGCAAGACCATCTTCGCCGACGCCGTGCTAAAGCACATCCCGTTGGCGGCGCATATTCGCCGGGTGCTCGACGAGCGTCCTGGCCACCGGGCGCCGGCCGCGCGGTTCCTGCGCGAACTCGAAGACCACCTCTCCGAGGAAGAGGCCGGGCGCGTGCTCGACACGCTCATCAACTGGGGCCGGCATGCCGAGATCTTTGCCTACGACTACGACGATGAGGTGCTCAGCCTGGAGAACTTCTAAGCCAGGTACACACGCGACGGATGGAACTTCTGACACTGCGCGTTGCTCTGATATAAAATCACCGCTTGCGACGGTTTCGATCGGGACTGTGGATGCGCTATCTCTTGTTGCTTGCCGCCCTTGCCCTGGCCGCTTGTGCGGGCAATGACGCCCAGATGACCCGGATCGATGCGCGGACGTTCAAGATCGAAAGCCCGGAAATTCCCGGCGGTTCAGCCGCACCCAACCGGCGGCTAGCGCAACAGCTCTGCCCGAACGGCTTTCGGTTGCTCAACGAAGATGCCCACAAAGGTGGGCCGGACCGGGCGATCTACGATCAGCAGAACATCACCACTATCTGGTTTGTGCGTTGCCTCTAGCGCACGGTCCCCTCAGCGCGGCCGCATCGTCGGGAAGGCGATGACGTCGCGGATCGACGGACTATCGGTGAGCAGCATCACTAGCCGGTCGATGCCCACTCCGAGACCGCCGCAGGGCGGCAATCCGTATTCGAGCGCGACGACGTAATCCTCGTCGAGCGGCTGCGCTTCCTCGTCGCCTGCGGCCCGCGCCTGCATCTGGGCCTCGAACCGCCGACGCTGATCTATCGGATCGTTGAGCTCGGAGAACGCGTTGGCGATCTCCCAGCCGTAAACATAAGTTTCGAACCGCTCGACGAGGCGCGGATCGTTCCGGTCGGCCTTGGCGAGTGGCGAGATGTCGCGTGGGAAGCCGGTGACATGGATCGGCTGGATCAGCCGGTCCTCGACCTTGAGCGCAAACGCGGTTTCTAGCGCATGGCCCCAGCCAGCCTCGCGGCTGAGCTCGCCGCCAAGTTTGTTTGCCGCGGCGCGCGCCGCGTGCGTATCGAGAGCAAGAAAATCGATGCCGGTCGCTTCCTGGACTAACTCGGCCATGCTGCGTCGCGGCCAGGGCGGAGTGAGATCGATCTCGGTGCCGCCATAGCTGATTTTTGCGCCGCCGCAGACCCGCTCGGCGACGCGCCCGACTAGCGTTTCCGTTAGGGCCATCATCGCGGTGTAGTCGACATAGGCCACGTAAATTTCGAGCGTGGTGAATTCGGGGTTGTGGCGGGGTGAGAGGCCCTCGTTGCGAAAGCAGCGGTTGATTTCAAAGACGCCGTCTGCCAGCCCCCCGACCAGCAGTCGCTTCAGATGAAGCTCCGGCGCAATGCGCAAATAAAGCTCCATGTCGAGCGCGTTGTGATGGGTGACGAAGGGCTTGGCCGACGCGCCCCCTTGGATCGTATGCAGCATCGGCGTTTCGACCTCGAGATAGCCGCGCTCCAGCAGGTAGCTGCGCATCTCGCTGACAACCCGGCTACGCCGTCGCAAGGTTTCGCGGCTTTGCGGGTTTACGATCAGGTCTACGTAGCGCTGCCGGTAGCGCAGCTCGATATCGGACAACCCGTGAAACTTTTCAGGTAGGGGCCGTAGCGCCTTGGCGAGGACGGTGATCGCTGTGGCGTTGACGGTCAGCTCGCCGCGCGGGGTGCGCCGAACCTTGCCTTCGACCCCGATCAGGTCGCCGATATCAAGGAGCTTCAGCGTCGCCAGCCCAGCTTCGTTGAGATAGTCCTTGTGGCTGAACACCTGAATCTTGCCGCTGGCGTCGTGCAAGTCAATGAACATGCCGCTATTGCGGATCGCGCGGATGCGTCCGGCAACCCGGACCGTGGTGCCGGTTTCCCCGCCCGCCGGTAGTTCGGCATAGCGCGCCTCCAAGACCGCCGCTTCGTCACCGCGGTTGAAAGCAACCGGATAGGGCTCGACGCCGAGCTCGCGCAACGCGTCAAGCTTTGCCAAGCGTACCGAGCGCAGCGGATCGTCGCCTTCGTCGTTCATGCCGGATTGCCGCCTATTTCGCCGCCGCTGTCATCTTCGGGGTGAGGTCGACCACCGCCTCGTGGAATTGCTTCAGGGAGCCGTGATGGCCGACACTAACGATCGTCGGATGCCAATCAGCATCGCGCAGCATGCGATAGAGCACCAATTCGGCTGACTCGTCGAGCGCGGAGGTGGCCTCGTCTAGGAAGACAATGTCTGGCCGCTCGAGCAGGACGCGCGCGAAGCCGAGCCGCTGCTGCTCGCCGCCCGACAGTCGCTGCGCCCAATTGCCGTCAATGTCGAGCTGGTCGACGAGGTGGGGCAAACCGACCGAGCGCAGTGCCGTCGCCATCTGCTCGCGACTCGGCGGCGTGTCGGTGCCGGGGTAGTCGAGCGCGGCAGCCAGCGTGCCGAGCGGCAAATAGGGCCGCTGCGGCAGAAACAGCACCGAACCTTCCGCCAGGCGGATGCGGCCGCGGCCGAAGGGCCACAGCCCGGCAATCGCGCGCAGCAACGTGCTTTTCCCCGAGCCGGTTGGTCCGGTGATCAGCACCGGCGCACCCGCTCCGCCGCGCAGCGAGATGTCGCGCTGCAGCGGCGCGCCGCCGGGGAGGTCGAGATCGAGCGAACCGACTTCGATGCCAGCACCGCCGCGGTTAATCGCGATAGGTTGATCTTCTTGTCGCGCCGCGGCGATTGCCGCGACCCGTCGGTGAAACCCGGCCAGGCGTTCCACCACCGCCCGGTACTCGGCGATCGAGGTATAGGCGCTGACGATAAACGACAGCGACTCCTGCACATGGCCAAACGCCGAGGTGATCTGGATCAAGCCGCCAAGCTGGATCTGCTTGGCGAAGTAGCTTGGTGCCGCGACGAAGAACGGAAAAATCACCGCGGCCTGGCTATAGCTTTGCGTCAGCCAGGTCAGTTTCTTGCGGCGGCGGATAATGCCCCACCAATTCGCCACGATGCGGGCGAACCGCTCCTGAAACGTCGCGAGCTCGTGACCTTCGCCGCCGTAAAGGGCGATGCCCTCCGCGTTCTCGCGCAAG
>DASYXG010000098.1:0-3813 GCA_035935235.1 Allostellaceae bacterium | reverse complement strand
TTCGCCACGCAATGCCCCGGCAGGTCCGGCAGCGGCGTTTCCGCATGCGATGTTACCCGGCCGTCGTAGTAATAGGGCCGGACGTCGGCGGGCAATTTGCACCCTTGAAACGCATAATAGAGAGCCGCCGGTTCGGATCGGCTGGCGCTGGTGGCGATGTAGCCGATCAGCGCGCGCTCGGCGGTATGAAAGCCGTTTTTCCACAGATGGACCTTGGGCAGGCGCGGGGTGAAGTCTGGGAGGGTCACTTCGTCCCAAACCTCGCCGTATCGCGGATCGACCATGTGCTTGAGCCAGAAATCATTGGTCTTCGGGATGTAGGACAAGAGGTTGCGGTCGCCGATGCCGAAAGTCAGCGCCGCCTGGTCGAGCTCGGCGGACATCCACCAGGTACTGGTGCGGTCGATGTCGTCGGGCGCGGGTTTGCAGGTCGGCTGGGTTGCCCACGAGCCTGTCGCGGGAAGGAAAGCGTGGGTGAGGATGCCCGGCGCCTTGTCGCGCGCGAAGCTCACCAAGCCCGGGTCGTTGACGACGCGGCCGACGAAATAGAGCATCCAGTAGGTCTTGATGGTATGGCCGAAATCGGTGTCGTCGCGGGCAAAGACGCAATCGCCGCTCTTGGCCTTAGGGTCGAGCAGCCCGACGAACATGGACGAGCCGGGGTCGTAAAACCGGGTGCGGATGATTTGGGCGATCTGCGTCAGCTCGGCCCGCCATCGCTTCTGCTCGGTTTGCGGCAGCAGCGGGGTCAACAACAGCATGTAAGCATTGGCCTGGTCGAGCTGGGAAACGAGCTCGATGCGGTCGGCCTCCCAACCCTTCAGCGCCTGGCGGTACAACCCCAATTTCGGATCGAAATAATGCTGCCGGATATAGCTCTCGATGCGCAGCATCGGCGGCAGCAGGTCGGGGTCCCGCGTCAGGTAGAAATAGAAGGACAGCCCGACCAGAGAATAAGCGAGGTCTTGGCTGGTCTGGTCGTCCGGATCGATGGTGGGCTTGCCGTCCGCCCAATAGGAGACGACGTCGCCGGTCGTCTTGTTGACCGCATGATCGAGGATGTAGGTGACGCCGGCGCGCGCCCACAGCAGGTATTTCGGGTCGCCGGTCAGATGAAAGGCGACGCCATAGAGATAGATCTGCCGCGAGATCATGCGCGTGTACTGCCGGCCGACGGCGCTGTGGATCCAGTCAGGGGCGGCGAGAAACTCGGGGCAGGGCGCCCGCGGATCGGTCAGCGAGCCGTCATTGCAGCGAAAGGTCGGAAAGTTTCGCAGCGGATCGCCCAACGCCGCGGGAGTTTCCCAGAAGGGCAGAATGTCGCGTCGCAGGTGCTGCACCCAGTCGGCGGCGAGTGGCAGGCCGGCCACGGCTGGGTTCTTGTCTTGTGCCCGGGTCGAGGCCGGTAGCATCGCAGCCACCAGCGCGAGCACCACCAGGCGCAAAGGCCGCGGCTTTGGTATGCGTTTTCGCAAGAGGGCTATGCGCAAGGCGATCTCCGGGGTGAATCGGATTGCCGGGCGGCGATCACGGGCGCAAGCTCATAAGTACTCGTTCCCAGGTTGGTAAGGGTATCGACGTTCGCTGCGATGCGCAGCCAAACCCAGTCACCATTCTTGCGGAGGAAAGCATGAGCGGTCACGGTAAGCACACCCCAGCGGAAATTCGCGCCAAGTTGAAGCACCCGATCATCGACGGTGACGGCCACTGGGTCGAATACGATCCGGTATTCGCCGAGCAGATGCGCAAGGTCGGCGGCGACAAGGCGGCCGACGGCTTCCTGGCCGCGATGGCGGTGACCCGTGACTCGCTGGTGCTGAGCGTCGAGGAGCGCCGCCGGCGTCGGGTTTCGATGCCCGGTTTTTGGACGCGTCAGACCGGCAACACTCTCGACCGCGCCACGGCGATGCTGCCGCATCTGCTCTACGAGCGCCTCGACGAGATCGGCTCGGATTTCGCCATCATCTATCCGACGGCGGGGCTGCGCCTGCCGCGGATCAAGGACGACGAGACCCGGCGCGCGGTGATCCGTGCCTACAACATCGTCTCGTCGGGATACTTCAAGGATCTCAGCGACCGGATGACTCCGGCGGCGATCATCCCGATGCACACGCCGGACGAGGCGATCGCCGAGCTCGACTTCGTTACCAAGGAACTCGGCTCCAAGGTCGGCATGTTCGGCAGCGCGATGCCGCGGCAGACCGACTCGATCCGGAAAGGCGAGAACCCCGACACCGATCGGCTCGCCGTCTGGTACGAGGTGTTCGGCATCGACAGCATCTACGACTACGACCCGGTCTGGCAGAAGTGCATCGACGTCAAGATCGCGCCGACCTTCCACAGCGCCGGCAGCAACCAGGCCCTGCGCAACTCGCCGACCAACTTCACCTACAACCATATCGGCCACTTTGCCGATGCCGGACATGCCGCGGCCAAGGGCATCTTCCTCGGTGGCGTCACTCGGCGGTTCCCCGAACTGCGCTTCGCTTTCCTTGAAGGCGGCGTTGGCTGGGGCGCGCAGTTGTGGGGCGATCTGATGGAGCACTGGGAGCGGCGCAATGCCCGGGCGCTCGAGAACATGCGGCCCGACAAACTCGACCGGAAGCTGTTGATGGAGATGGTCGAAAAGTACGGCTACAAGGAGCACGCTGCGGCGTTGAAGCAACGCGACGGCTGGCCCGATCCGGAACTGCAGATGACCGGCGGAATCGACGATCTCGACGATTTCTCCAAGTGCAAGATCACCCGCAAGCAGGATTGGATCGACCTCTACGCCACGCCGTACTATTTCGGCTGCGAGGCGGACGACCGGATGAACGCCACCGCGTTCCTCAAGCTCAACCCGTTCGGCACCCAGCTCAACGCGATCTACAGCTCCGATATCGGGCATTTCGACGTGATCGACATGCGCGAGCCGCTGGCGGAGGCGTATGAACTGGTCGAGGACGGCGTGCTGAGCGACGCCAATTTCCGCGACTTCGTCTTCACCAATTCGGTGAAGCTGTGGGGCACGCAGAACCCGGACTTCTTCAAGGGCACGGTGGTGGAGAAAGAAGCCGCCGCGGTCTTGAAGGCGGCGCAGCAGCCGGTCCTGGCCGACGCTGCTAAATGATCTGAAGTGCGATCCCGGCTCAAGCCGGGATCCACGGCTGAAACAGAAGGGCGGGTCACATGACCCGCCCTTCGTCATGAGCGAGGCGCGGCCGACTACCGCACCGGCGAGAAGGCGGCCGGGATCAGCAGCTTGTTCTCCTGGCGGATCGGCCGCACGCCGCTCTGCGGCGGCCAATTGCGCCCGGGCGCGCGCGATGCTGCGCGGACGCGGTCGCGCTCGGCGAGGTCCTTATAAGCCCAGATATGGGTGAATTTGTTGAGCCCGCCGAGTTCGCTGGTCCAGCACGCCGCGAGCGGCGACAGCTCCTCGCGCGCCGGAACGGCCTTGGCCCACGCGTCCAGCACCTTCGGCAGGTCGCCCGGCCCATAGGTGTAGATGCGCATCTCGTAGACGTTGCCGGTGCCGTAGTCGCGGCTGCCGAGCGGGCGCATGAACCGCGCCGGGATCACGATCTCGGATTCTTGTGAGACGATCAGGTCCTGGCCGCCGGGAAGCGCGTTGCGCTCGGGGTCGGTCGCCAGAGCGGCGCGTACCGCCGTGCGCTGGTTGAGATCGTCGTAGGGATAGACATGGATGACCTGATTGAGCGGGCCGAAATCGGTGTGCCAGAAAGCGCCCAATTTCGAGTGCTTGAGGCGCGCGGGTAGCCGCTTGGCATAACGTTCCTCGAATTCGGGTACGGTCCCGGTGCGCAGGGT
>DASYXG010000097.1:0-3182 GCA_035935235.1 Allostellaceae bacterium | reverse complement strand
ACATCCTTCGCCGACATCGTCGCGATCGCGCGAAGCGCGCGGCGCGCGATCGGCAACGACACCGGGCCGATGCACCTCGCGGTGGCCGCCGGCGCTCCTGCGACGGTGCTCTACTCCTCCGCTTCCGATCCGGCGCTGACCGCACCGCGCGGCAGGGACGTGGTCATCTTGCGCCGCGACAACCTCGCCGATCTTCCGGTCAACGAGGTGGCGGGCACCTTGGGCCTGGCTTGACGCGGCATGGGCGGATGGCGATATTCCGGTCATGAGCGTTTGCCGCAGAATCACCGCGACCACGACCACCACTCCGCAAGGCGGGGTGTCGGGAGGTTGCGTCCGCTGATCCAGCAGCAAGGCTCAAAACCGACCAACCCCGCCGGCCAACGGACGGGGTTTTTTCGTGCGCATCGCCCCGTCCTTCCGCCGCTAAATGGAGCACAGGGCAATGAGTGAGCAACCGGTTGTCGTCACACTGCCCGACGGCAGCAAACGTAATTTCCCGGCGCCGCTGACCGGTGCCGAGTTTGCCGCGTCGATCGGCCCGGGCCTCGCCAAGGCCGCGATCGCGCTGAAGCTCGACGGCAAGCCGCGCGATCTCGCGACGGTGATCGACCACGACGCCGCCGCCGCGGTCGTCACCCGCGCTCAGCCCGAGGGCCTCGAAATCCTGCGCCACGACGCCGCCCATGTGATGGCCGAGGCGGTCAAGGAGCTTTACCCCGAGACCCAGGTCACCTTCGGCCCGGCGACCGAAAATGGCTTCTATTACGATTTCGCTCGTGACACGCCGTTCACCCCCGAGGATCTCGAAAAGATCGAGGCGCGGATGCGCGACATCGTCGCCCGCGACGAGAAAATCACTCGCGAGGTTTGGGAGCGCGATAAGGCCGTCGCGTTCTTCAATAGCATTGGCGAGAAATACAAGGCGGAATGGATCGCCGAGATCCCCGAGGACGAGGAGATCAGCCTCTACCGCCAGGGAAATTTCGTCGATCTATGTGTCGGCCCGCATCTGCCCTCGACCGGGCAGCTCGGCGAGGCGTTCAAGCTGATGAGCGTTGCCGGCGCCTATTGGCGGGGCGACTCCAGGAACCCGCAACTTCAGCGTATCCACGGCACCGCTTGGGCGAGCCAGAAGGAGCTCGACCAATACCTCTTTCGCCTCGAGGAGGCCGAGCGCCGCGACCATCGCCGCATCGGCCCGCAACTCGACCTGTTCCATCTTGGCGACGAGGCGGTCGGCAGCATTTTTTGGCATCCAAAGGGCTGGACGCTGTTCCGCATCATCGAGACCTACATGCGCGCCCGGCTCGACAAGGCCGATTACCGCGAGGTCAAGGGGCCGCAACTGCTCGATCGTTCGCTCTGGGAAGCGACCGGTCATTGGGACAATTTCCGCGACAATATGTTTATCGCCGAGAGCCGCGATGATCGCGTGCTGGCGGTCAAGCCGATGAACTGTCCAGGCCACGTCCTGATCTTCCGCAACCGGCTGCGCAGCTATCGCGAATTGCCGCTGCGCCTGGCCGAGTTCGGCAGCTGCACGCGCAACGAACCGTCGGGCGCGCTACACGGGATCATGCGGGTGCGCGCCTTCACCCAGGACGACGCGCACATCTTCTGCACCGAGGATCAGATCACCGGCGAGTCGATCGATTTCTGCAAGCTGCTGTTATCGATCTACAAGGATTTCGGCTTCGAGGATGTGGTGATCAAGTTCGCCACCCGGCCCGACCAGCGGATCGGCAGCGACGAGACCTGGGACCATGCAGAGAAAAGCCTCAGCGACGCGGTGAAGGCTGCCGGCCTCGACTTCACCCTCGCTCCAGGCGAGGGTGCGTTTTACGGCCCCAAACTCGAGTTCCACCTGCGCGACGCGCTCGGCCGCGAGTGGCAATGCGGCACCCTGCAGCTCGATTTCATGATGCCCGGACGACTGGGCGCCTCTTATGTCGGCGAGGATGGCGGGCGCCACGTGCCGGTCATGCTGCACCGCGCGATCCTCGGCTCGATGGAGCGTTTTATCGGCATCTTGATCGAGCACTATGCCGGCCGTTTCCCCCTATGGCTGGCGCCGGTGCAAGCGGTCGTCGCCACCATCACCGAGGAGGCCGACGCCTACGCCGCCGAGGTCGCCAAGATCTGCGCCGAGACCGGGCTTCGCGTCGTCCTCGATACCGGCAGCGAAACGATCAACTACAAGGTCCGCGAGCACAGCCTCGCGCTCGTCCCCGTCATCATCGTCGTCGGCAAGCGCGAGGCGGAAGGCCGCTCGGTTTCGCTGCGCCGGCTGGGCGGCAATGCACAACAAGCGCTTGCGCTCGCCGAGGCGGTTGCTACATTGAAAGTAGAGGCGGCGGCTCCGGCCGCGTCTTGACGGTTTGGGCAATCGCCGAGCCGTTTCGGTTCGACAATTGGAGGAGAACGTAAATAGCCAGACCACCGTTTAATACCACTCCCACCCGCGATGGACCGCGCATCAACGGCGAAATCTCGGTCACGCAGCTTCGCCTTGTCGATGAACACGGCGAAATGGTGGGCATCGTAACGCGCAACGAAGCGCTCGACATGGCCGCCGATGCCGGCCTCGACCTGGTGGAGATCGCGCCCAACGCCGATCCACCGGTGTGCAAAATCCTCGATTTCGGCAAATACAAATACGAAGAACAGAAGAAAAAGAACGAAGCCAAGAAGAAGCAGAAGGTCATCGAGGTCAAGGAAGTCAAATTCCGCCCGTCGATCGACGACCACGACTACGACGTCAAGATGCGCAGCATGCAGAAGTTCATTGGCGAGGGTGACAAGGTCAAGGTCACCATGCGCTTCCGCGGCCGCGAGCTGGCGCACCAGGAGCTCGGCATGGATGTGCTGATGCGGGTCAAGGGCGACCTCGACGAGGTCGCCAAGGTCGAACAGTTTCCGCGCATGGAAGGCCGCCAGATGACAATGGTGGTCTCGCCGAAGTGACGCGCTAGGTGTCATCCCGGCGCAGGCCGGGATCCACTCAGAGATATCTGACATGCAGCCCCTGCTCATTGAAGTAGCCATCGAGCCCGGGTCGAAGGCCGATAGAGAAAAGCTCCATAGCGCGTTGACAACGCTTTCTTCCCAAACCCCTGGTGAGTATCGCGTGTCGACGGATCACGAGTCCGGGCAGATCGTCCTGGCTGGAAGAAGCGAGC
>DASYXG010000096.1:0-13469 GCA_035935235.1 Allostellaceae bacterium | reverse complement strand
GCCGGTGTCCATGGGTTCCCGCTTTCGCGGGAATGACAAATTGGGAGGGGGCTCCCACTTTCGCCGGAATGACAACCCCCTCGAGCGTGCTATCGTTTTGTCGAGATCGTCGCGGGGAGGAAGCCATGACCGCTCAACTGTCGCTGCGTCCCTTGGGCAAGAGGCTCGGCACCGAAGTGACCGGCGTAGACCTGGCGCGGCTCGACGACGACACTTTCGCCGAGATCGAGGACATCTTCCGCGACCACCCGGTGCTGGTGTTCCGGAACCAACACCTCGACGCGCACCAGCTCGCGGCGTTCGGCGCGCGGTTCGGGCATTTGCGCGAGCACATCCTCGAAAACTACCGACACCCGGACGACCCGCGCGTTTCCTTCATCACCAATGTCGCGAAGGACGGCGGCGTCGATAAATTCGGGGTGGTGCGGGCGTCGAGCTGGCACGCCGACGAGACCTACGACCCGCCCGAGAAACTGCCTCGGCTGGCGATCCTGCACGCGGTCGAGGTGCCGAAGGACAAAGGCGGCACGCTCTTCGCCGACATGTATTCGGCCTATGACACGCTATCGCCGGAAATGAAGGAGATGCTCGCCGGGATGACCGGGCGGCACGGCTACACCGATGGGCCCGACTCCCGGAAAATCTACACCGAAGAGCACATCCGCGAGCGCAACGCAGGCCGGCCCGAATGCCTGCACCCGGCGATCAAGGAGCACCCGGTCACCGGCCGCAACGTGCTGTTCGTCAATCCGACGCATTGCCATGGCTTTGTCGGCATGAGCAACGAGGAGTCCGAGCCGCTGATCCTCGAGCTGCGCGACCACTCGATCCAGGACGACAACACCTACTACCACTCGTGGCGGGTCGGCGATGTGGTGATCTGGGACGAGATCGCGACGATGCATCGCGGCGCCGCCGATTCCGACCCGACCGAGCGGCGCGTCATGCTGCGCACGATCGTGCACCCGAATTGACGATGTAATCGTCATCCCGGAAGTTAGGCGAGCCCCGGCTCCGCCGGGACGCGAGCCTCACTGTCCGGGATCCATGTCCGAGCTGGCGAGACGCCGCAGAATGGATCCCGGCCTTCGCCGGGATGGTAAGGGGCGGCTAGCCGCCCCTCACCACTTATTCCTGAGCTCGCGAAGCTTCAAAAACACCGTCTTCTGGTCGGGGTTGTCGGGCAGGTCGGGGAAGGCCTCGCGCAGCCGCTTGATCACGGTCGGGCTGGTCAGTCGGAAGAAGGTGTTGATCTCCATCTCCAGCCCAAGCGTCGTCACCAGCGGCTTGTTGGTGTCCTGCTTTTCCATCCCCGGCAGCATCGAGGCCGCCTTGGCGTTGTCGGGCTCGCGGTCGAGCGTAAAGCGCAGATTGTTCACGATGTAGTCGTGCCCGGGATAGATCAGCGTCGTCGCCGGCAGCTTTGCGAGTTGCGAGGCAAAGGTGCCGTAGAGCTCGTTCGGGTGGCCGCCATTATGGCAATTGCCGGCCCCGGCGTTGAACAGGGTGTCGCCGCAGAACAGCGCCGGAGCGGTGTCGGTGTGCGCCAAGATGCAGATATGCGACATGGTGTGGCCAGGCGTGTCGAGGCATTGCAGCTCGACGGTGCGGCCGACCTTGATCACGTCGCCGGCGTGCAGCCCGCGCGTCATTTCCGGGATCTGGTCCTTGGCGTTGGCGTGCGCCAGCACCGGCGCGCCGGTCGCCGCCATCACCTGTTCGTTGCCTCCGGTGTGGTCGCGGTGGTGGTGAGTGTTGAGGATCTGGGTGATTGTCCACCCCCTGGCCTTCGCCGCCGCGAGGCACTTCTGATGATCGAGCGGATCGACCGCTATGGCCTCCCCGGTTTCGCCGCAGGCGATCAGATAGTTGAAGTTGCGCCCGGCATTGCCGGTCCAGATTTGTTCGACGATCATTCTTCGCCTCTCTCCGATTCGGCTTCCGGAGTGTAGAGCGGCCGCGCCCGCTCCGCCATATCCGCCGATCCAGGGTGGCTTGGCTCGCGCTTGACGCGATGAGGAGCGCGGTTTCTATTCGCGGCTCGCTCTGGGGGAAGGTGCGAGGGGAAATGATCCGCAACGCCGTCATCATTGTACTGGGCGCCACGCTGCTGGCGGCATGTGTTCCGGTGCAACAACCCCAGGGCCCCAATCCGCCGCCCACGCCCGGGCCGCGGGCCGAGCCGGCGACCCCCGCCGAACCTGCGGAAGGCCAACCGCTGGCGCCGGTCGATGTGCGTAAGCTGACCTGCAAGACGCTGAGCGGCGCGACCGACGACGACAAGGCCTATGCCACGTCGTTTCTGATGGGCTATCGCTCGGCGCTGATCCATTCGCGCACGATCGAGATCAAGCGGATCGAAGCCGTCGAGGAAGCCGCGCTTGCCGACTGCGCCACCAAGCCTGACGCGCTCGCCACCAAGATATTCGCCGCTGCCCTGGCCAAGATCGGCCCAGGGGGAGAGATTCGAGAGCCTCCCCGGGTTCACCATGGCCCGCCGTCGCAGGCAATGCCGGGAGCGCCATCGCCCGAGCAGCCGCCGCCCGCCCAGGCCCATGAGCCGCCGATCCAATATACGCCGGCTCAAACAACGCCAACCTCTCCGACGCCACCGCCTCAACCGACGCCGCCTCCTTCGCCGGCGCCAACTCAAGCGGCGCCGACAGAGCCCGCACCGGCTCCAACGGCACCGCCGGCGCCAACCCCGACGCAACTGACGCCATCGCAGGCGGAACCAAGCCAGGCGCCGCCCGCACCGGCAGCGCCGACCCAGACAACGCGGCCTCCAGCGGCGCCGGCTCCAGCGGCGCCAACCCAAGCCGCGCCGCCCCCGGCCGCGCCGACCCAAGCCGCGCCGGCCCCAGCGGCGCCGGCTGACGCGTCGCCGGCTCCCAAATCCGAGCCGGGCGCCGGAGAGCAGAAATAGCGGGGCGAGCATGTCGCTGAGCCGGGAATTCGCCGCGTTTGTCGCCGGACTGCGCTACGAGGACCTACCCGCCCCAGTCATCGACCGGGCGAAGGGTGTCACGCTCGAGGCGCTCTCGTCGGCGCTGGTCGCGCACGACATGCCGGCGAGCCGGCAGGCGCTGGCGCTCATGCAGGAAGAGGAGGCCGGCGGCGCGGGCGCCGCGACGGTTCTCTGCCACGGGACAAAGCTGACCAAGGCCGGCGCTGCCTTCGTCAACGCCGAGACGATCTTCGCCGGCGGCAAGTGGGACACGTTCCGCATGCTGACCCACCCGGGCACGGCGATCCTGCCGGCGGCCCTGGTCGCGGGCGAAGTCGCCGGCGCGTCGGGGAAGGACTTCCTCACCGCGGTCGCCGCAGCCTACGAGGTGATGGAGCGGATGGCGGCCGACTTCATCCCAACCGTGATGTCGCGCGGCTTCCATGCGGGGCCGGTGTTCGGGATCTTCGGCGCGGCGATCGCGGCGGCCAAGTTCGGCGGGCTCAATGCCGAGCAGATTCATGGCGCCATCGCACAATGCGTCAACCTCGCCTCGGGCAATCTCGAAGGCATCCGCAGCGGCGGCCGGAGCCTGCGCGAAGGTGGCGCGGTGCGCAACGCGCTGCTCGCGGTGGCGCTCGCCAAGCAGGGCACGCCCGGCGGCGAGACCACGCTCGAAGGCGAGGCCGGTTTCTATCATTCCTATGCCGGAAACAATCGCGGCGAGCTGCGCTACAGCTTTACCGGCGACAACCGCGCCGATCTCGGGAAGATCACCGCGAACCTCGGCAAGGACTGGATTTTCCTCGAGACGCTGTACCGCGTCTATTCGACCGCCGGCTACAACATCGCCCATGTCGACGTGACCGCCGCTTTGTGCCGCGAGCACAGCATCGCCTGTGCCGACATCGACCGCATCGAGGCGGTGGTCAACTGGTTCGAGACCGAGTACCCGAGCCCGCTCTTTCCGATCGCGAACCGCGGCTTGTCGGCGGCGCCGAGCGTCGGCAGCACGCCCTATTTCACCGCCTACGGCGCGGTGACCGGCGGCTACCCGATGCTGCGCGGCGACCGCCCCGGACCGGGCGAGAGCGACCCGCCCGAGGTGCTCGACCTGATGCGGCGGGTGACGATCATCCCAACAGTGCGGCGAACCCTGTTTGGCCCGCGCATTACCGTGTTTACAAAGGATGGTCGGTCCTTCACCAAGGAAGGCACCGGTCACGAATTCATTTTCGATTTCGACGAGTTGGTGCGGCGCATCTCGGCGATCGAACCCGGCCTGGCGATCAGCACCGCCCAATTCGCCGAATTGACCGATACCTGCCGTAACCTCGATGGGGTCGACAGCGCCGCGCGGAAACTGATCGCGCTGACCATCCCGGCTTAACGCCTGACGCTGGCGAAGGCATCCTTGATCCGCATCGGCGCGTGCGGCCGGTCGTACATCCGCAGCAAATAGCCTTCGAGCCGCGGGAACCCACGGAGGAGATCTGCCATCTGCGCCCAGTCGAGCGTGTAGGCCAATACGAAATCTGCAACAGACACCGTATCGCCGACGACGAACTCCCGCTCCTCCATATGCCGCTCCAGCACCGCCGCCATCGAGGCGAATTCCTCGCGGGCCAGCGCGACATCGGCCGGAAGACGCCGTTCTTCCGGGTAGATGACCGTATGGCGGGCCATCCGCCACAGCGGCTGCTCGAGCTCGGTCGTGGTGAACAGCAGCCAGCGCATAACTTGCGCGCGAGACCGCAGATCGGCTGGCATAAAGCCCTTTTCGGGATATTTCTCCGCCAGGTACACAGCGATCGCTATGGACTCGGTGAGCACCATGTCGCCGTCGACGAGGACCGGAACCTTCCCTGCCGGGTTGAGAGCCAGGAATTCGGGACGCCGATGGTCTCCCGCGATCAGGTTCACCGTCACGGCCTCGAACTCGACGCCGAGCTCTTGAAGAGTCCAGCGCACCCGGATCGAGCGGGTGGGCGCGAATTCATAGAGTTTCATGGGCATCCCCACATGCGGCATCAGGTGCGGACGGGCGGGATACCGCGATCGGTATCCCGCCGCTTACTGAAGAGCTCCGCCTAGCGTTGCGCCGCCTTCATCCGCTCCGGGAAATCGCCGGCGGCTTTCTGGACGTCTTCGGAAAACTCCTCCATCTCGAAGACCTGGCGGATTTCGATCACCGCGTCGTGCGATACCGGGCAACGACGCGCCCAGTCGACCGCCTCCTGCTGTGAATTGGCCCGGATCATCCAGTAGCCGCCGAGCGCCTCCCGGGTCTCGGGGAACGGGCCGCGGCTCACTTGCGGCTGACCGGCGCCCTTGAAGGTGACACGCGCGCCGTCTGACGGCGGATGGAGGCCCTCGAGCGACAGCAGCACCCCCGCCTCCTTGAGTTGCTCATTGTATTTCATCATCGCCGCGACGGCCGCCGCATCCGGTGTCTTGTCGGGTTGCGCGGTCGCGTAGCCGTCCGGGATCATCAACATCATGAAACGCATAGGCTGAAACTCCACTGCTGGAAGCGCAGGCAACTAAGCTTTCGGCTCGACATAGATCATCCAGCCCACGCCGAACTTGTCCTGCAGCATCCCGAAGCTGGGCGAGAAAAACGTCTTGCCGAGCGGCATGCGTACCTGCCCGCCATCGGCGAGCGCATTGAACCGGCGGGATGCATCCGCCTCGTCCTTGACGGTGAACGAGAGCGCGAAGCCCTCAAATCCCTGCTGTCCGGTGCACATGCCGTCGGAAGCCAGCACCACACCGTCACCGATATTGAGGGCCGCATGCATGATTTTGTCACCGTTACCGGGTGGGATCATGCTTGGGTCCGGCGCTTCCTTGAAGCGCAGCATCATCTGAACCTGGGCGCCCAGCGCCTTCTTGTAAAAGTCGATCGCCTCCTCGCAGCGGCCATTGAACGTCAGATACGGCTGAATCGGCATCACACTCTCCTACGCGGCTTTGTGGGATTTCCGGCGCGGTGGACACCGCATCCGGGTCTTGTGTCAAACGCAAATGAACCGACCTTCGATATCGCCCAAACCGCCCGCAACGGCTGTATCTGCCTCGATTTGCAACGCGCCGCCCGGGCGATCGCGCGCCGATTTGACGCTGCATTTCGCCCTCTCGATCTGACTAACGGCCAATTTTCGCTGTTGATGTCATTGAAGCATCGCGGCCCGTCGCATATGGGCCAGGTCGCGGCACTGCTCGCGATGGATCGCACGACGTTGACCGCTGCGCTGAAGCCGCTCGCACGGCGCCGGCTCGTGACCGTGACGATCGATCCCGCCGATCGGCGCAGCCGCCAGCTGAAACTGACGTCGGCGGGCCGTCGCCTGCTCGCCGCCGCGCTGCCGATCTGGGAGCGCGAGCATGCCGCGATCGACCGGCTGGTCTTGCCTCCCGGTCCCGAGAATTTTCGCTCGGTACTGCGCGTATTCTCGTAAGGCGAGATTTTCCCGCGATTTTTTGACGCCGATCAGCGGGAGGTTGGGAACTGTCATGCCACTGCAACGTTAATTCTCGTTGCGCTCGCAGTTGGGCACGCGCGGGAGGGGAAGAATGTCACGATCTGCTGCTTGGCTGACGGTCGCCATGATGTCGTTGGCGCTTGGCGGTTGCGGAGTTACACCGGGATGCCGCGCCGTCAGCACCGGCGCGCTTGGCGCGGGTACTGGTGCGGCCGTCGCCGCGATCGCCGGTGGACCGATTGGCCTCGGTGCGGCGATCGGCGGCGCGACAGGATTGTTTGCCGGCGCGGCAACACCACCCGGCGCCGCCTATCTCGGCCCGTCGCCCATCTGTTACTGACACCGCGTCGCTACCGGACCGGCGCGCCGCGCCGGTCGTATCGAATTCAGGTCTAGGCAGCTAGCAGCGTTTGCGCCTCTTTTGGGGCCGAGCGGCTGCGGCGCATCGCCTCGCCGGATTCGGTATGGCGGCAAGCGCTAATTTGCACACCACCAAAGGGGCGCGGGCTGCCAGGATAGGGTGATCCCGAGTGAAGTAATCTGCGATGACTGTGGACGTAACCTCCGTAACGGCGCCTGAACTCAACCTGCCCGAGTGGGCGGCGGCAGAAATCCTCGATATGCCGGTTGCGGACGAGGAGGTTCTTCGCGCCGTGATCTATCGGGCGGGCGCCGGTAAGTGGCACTGGAGCGTCAGCTCGCTGGGATCGGAGCGCGGAGAATTGATTTCCGCCGGCATCGAGCGAAGCGCGGCCGCGGCGCGGACGACGGCAACCTCCGAAATCGCCAAGTGCATTGAAAGCGCGCTGGATTAATTCATTCGCAGCAGGCGCCTAGGTATTGCCCGATAACGGGCGATTGGCGTGCGCTTTCCTTGATCGCTACCGCTGCTGCCATTACCCGAGCTAGCGCGCAACGAACTCGTCCCTTTTGCGGCGAGGGCGACCTCGGCGCCGGCGCGCCTGCCGCAAATTGACGCATCGATCATCACCGATAGCCCTATATCGTTGATGCCTAACACATCATCTATAGATACAGATAAGGCAAAACTCCACCCTGCGGGTTGACGATTTCGGTACTGCGGGGTAAGGCTGGCCTTATCCATGACCTAGTTTGATTGGTCATGCGAGACGTGACCGTGAGCTGCGCCTTGGCACTTTCCGAGTTCGTCAGAGTTTCGGGCCTGTCGTGAGCCTGTTGCTAATGGCGATCGCCCTCCTGGGACTGGGCGGCGGGCTCGCTTCCACGCTGCGTTTCCGGCCGGCGTTTGCGCAAAGTCTCGGCCAAATCGGGGCGGTCGGCGGCTCCGCGCTCGGGCTGGCCGCGGCGGTCGACACGCTGTTCAGCGGTCGAACCGAGAGCCTCGCCGCGAGCTGGCCGATACCGGGCGGCGGGTTGCACTTCGAAATCGACGCATTATCCGCGTTCTTCCTGCTGCCGGTGTTCGGCCTCTCGCTGCTGACCGGGATTTACGGCCGCAGCTACCTCCAAGGTCGCGACAGCGGCCCCGCCGCCGAAAGCTGGTTTCACCTGAACATGTTGACCGCGGCGATGGCGCTGGTGATCGTCGCCCGCGACGGGCTGCTGTTTCTCGTCGCCTGGGAAGTCATGGCGCTGAGCTCCTTCTTCCTGGTGATCTTCGACGACCGGCGGGAGCCCGTCCGCCACGCGGCGTGGATCTATCTGGCGGCGACCCATCTCGGCACCGCGTTTCTGCTGGTGATGTTCGTGCTGCTCGGCGATCTCGCCGGCACTTCGGATTTCGCCGGATATGCCGCGGTCATGCACGGTCACCCCGCGCTGTCCTCGACGATCTTCGTGCTGGCGTTGGTCGGCCTCGGGGCGAAGGCGGGCATCGTTCCGGCGCATGTCTGGCTGCCTGAGGCGCACCCCGCCGCGCCCAGCCATGCCTCGGCGCTGATGTCGGGGGCGATGATCAAGGTCGGCATTTACGGGCTGGTGCGCATCCTGACCCTGATGGATGCGCCGACAGCCTGGTGGGGCTGGGTGCTGATCGCAGCCGGGGCGTCGAGTGGCGTGCTCGGCGTGCTCTACGCCTTGGCGCAGCACGATTTGAAGCGCCTGCTGGCCTATCACAGTGTCGAGAATATCGGGATCATCCTGATCGGTATCGGGATCGGTGTGCTCGGCTTGGCCAATGGCATGACCGTCCTGGCGGTGCTCGGCTTTGCCGCAGGATTGTTGCATGTCGTCAATCACTCGATCTTCAAGGGGCTGCTCTTCCTCGGCGCCGGCGCGGTGCAGCATGCCGCGCATACGGTCGAGCTCGAGGAGCTGGGCGGGCTGCTGAAGCGGATGCCGTGGACGGGGACGACGTTTCTGATCGGCGCCGCCGGGATCGTCGGCCTGCCGCCGCTCAACGGCTTTGTCAGCGAATTCCTGCTGGTCTATTCGGGCTATCTCGGCCTCATCGAACCGAATGCAGCGATCGCTTCGGCCGGGCTCGTTTCGATCGTCTCGATGGGGCTGATCAGCGGCCTCGCCGCAGCGTGCTTCGCCAAGGCGTTCGGGGTCGTCTTCCTCGGCTCCCCGCGCGGCCACGAGGCCGCCGAGGCGCACGAGGTTGCCACGCCGATGCTCGTGTCGATGGCGCTGTTGGCGCTGTGCTGCGTGGCGATCGGCGCCGCGGCGCCATGGGTCGTACACTCCCTGGTTGGCGTTGTCGGCGCGGTGACGCATCTGGCGCCAGCGCAAATACAGACCGCGCTGGCGCCAGCCACAGCATCGCTTACGACGACGATCGCGGTGTTCGGGGTGCTCGCCGGCGTGGCGCTGCTCGCCTGGATCATGCGGGCCCGCCGGCTCGCCCTCGCCGGCGTTCGGCGCGGTCCGGTCTGGGGTTGCGGCTTCCAGCACCCGACCGCGCGGATGCAATACACCGCATCCTCCTTCGCGCAGCCGCTGGTGACTCAGTTTCGTCTGCTTATCCGTAACCGCGAGGTGATGACGGCGCCGGCCGGTTACTTCCCCACCGCATCCTCGTATGTGAGCGACAGTGGCGATCCGTTCCTCGGGCTGCTGTTCGCCCCGACCTTTCGTTGGTTCGGACGCGTGATGCGGCGCATGTACGTCGTTCAGCACGGCCACATCCATGTCTACGTGCTTTACGTCGCCGCCACCCTGATCGCGCTCCTGGTGTGGGGGAGCCTGTCGCCATGAGCGGGCTGCACTGGTTCTTCTCGCCGCTCTGCGCGCTGCTGCTGGCGCCGCTTCTCTCCGGCGTCATCAACCGCACCAAGGCCTTTGTCGCCGGCCGCCGCGGCCCACCACTGCTGCAACCGTATCGCGACGTGATCAAGGCGCTACGCCGCGGCGCGGTTTACGGCGACACGACGACCGCGCTGGTGCGGCTCGGGCCGGTGGTCAACCTGGCAGCGCTCGTCGCGGCGTTGCTGCTCCTGCCGTTCGCCGGCGTGCCGGCGGTCGCGGGCTTTTCGGGCGATCTCATCGTCCTGGTCGGCTTGCTGGCGCTGGGCCGGTTCGCGACCGTGCTCGCGGCGCTCGATACCGGAGCGAGCTTCGAAGGCATGGGGGCCAGCCGCGAAGTGCATTTCGCCGCGCTCGCCGAGCCGGCATTGCTGCTGGCGCTGGCGACGTTGACGCGGGTCACCGGCGCGACCTCGCTCAGCGCGATCTACGCGGTGATCGGGGTCCCGATATGGGCGCACGCCTTGCCGACGCTCGCGCTCGTCGCGATGACGTTTCTCGTCCTCGAACTGGTCGAGAACAGCCGCATCCCGGTCGATGATCCGACCACGCATCTCGAGCTGACGATGATCCATGAGGTCATGGTGCTCGACCACACCGGCCCCGACCTGGCGATCATCCAATACGGCGCGGCGCTGAAATTATGGGTTCTCGGCGTGCTGCTCGTTGGTCTCGCGGTACCGGTGCGCACCGGCAACCCATGGCTCGACGGCGCCGCGGCGCTCGCCGGCATGACCGGGCTGGCGATCGTCGTCGGCATCGTCGAGTCGGCGATGGCGCGCTATCGCCTCGTCCATGTCCCGCAGTTCATCGTCGGTGCGGCGACGCTCGCCGCGGTCGGCTTCATCGTGCTCCTGGTGTAAGCGATGAGCAGCGCGCTCTCCACCATCCACGCCCTCGGTCTGTTGACCTGCTTCGCCTTGCTCGGCACGAGCCGCGTCGGCGCCTGCATTCGCTGGCTGTCGCTGCAGGGCATCCTCTTCAGCCTCGTGCCCCTGTTCTTCCACGACGACGGGCTCGGGCTCCGGGTGATCCTGCTCGCGGGCGGCAATATCGCCCTCAAGGGCGTGCTGTTCCCCATCGTCCTGCTGCACCTCCGCTCTCGCGCCAATTACCACCGGGAGGTCGAGCCGTTCGTCGGCTTCGTCGCCTCGATCCTGTTCGGGATCGTGGCTCTCGCGGTGTCGCTGGGCCTGGCGCTGAAGCTTCAGCCGGCGCTCGCACATGCGCCCTTCATCATGCTCGAGGCGGCGATCTTCCTGGTCGCGATTGGCTTGTTCCTGATCGTCAGCCGGCGCAACGCGCTGATGCAGGTCCTTGGCTACCTGGTGATCGAGAACGGCATTTTCGTTTTCGCGGTGATCACCGTCGCGGAGACGCCGCTGCTGGTCGAATTGGGCATCCTGCTCGATGCCTTCGTCGCGGTGTTCGTGATGGGCATCGCGGTGTTCCACATCACCCGCGAGTTCGGCAGCGCCGATGTCGACCAGCTCACCACGTTGAGGGGCTAGGCGCGTGCAGACCGGTCACCCGATCGTCGCGATGCTCGCCCTGGCCGTGCTCGGCGCGGTCGTCTGCCTCGCGCTGCGCCGGCCGCGCCACATCCTCGCCGCGACCGTCATCGTCTCGGCGCTGGAACTCGCCTTTGCGGTCTATCTGTGGGTCGCGGTTCTCGAGGAAGGTCACGTCACCGCGGCCGAAGAATGGTTCTACGTCGATCCGTTTTCGGCCTTCCACCTTGTTGTCCTCAGCCTCGTGTTCCTCCTGTGCTCGGTCTTCGCCGGAATCTATTTCGCCGACGAGACCGGCGAGCACGAATTCGGCCCAGCCGTCGCGCGCCGCTTCGGGGCGCTGTGGCTCGGCTCGCTCGCGGCGATGACGCTGGTTCTGCTGTCGAACAATATCGGCATCATGTGGGTCGGGATGGAGGCGACGACGCTGTTGAGCGCGTTCCTGATCTCGCTCTACCCGAGCCGTTCGTCGCTTGAGGCGATGTGGAAATACCTGCTGATCTGCTCGGTCGGCATCGCCTTCGCCTTTATCGGGACGGTCTTCGCCGCGGCGTCGATGCAGAGCGGCAGCGGCGCGCAGGCAGAGGCGCTCTTCTGGACCCGGCTGGCGGATCCCAACGCCCACCTCAACCCGACGCTGATCAAGTTCGCCTTCCTGTTCATCCTGGTCGGGTATGGCACCAAGGCCGGGCTCGCGCCGATCCATTCCTGGCTGCCCGACGCGCACAGCCAGGCGCCGGCCCCGGTCTCGGCGATGTTTTCCGGCTTCCTGCTCAACACCGCGCTCTATTGCATCATGCGCTTTGTCCCACCGGTACGGAACGCGCTCGGCAGCGGCTTCGCCGACGGGTTGCTGGTGTTTTTCGGTGCGTTATCGATCCTCGTCGCAGCCGGCTTTATCGTGTTCCAGCGCGACGCCAAGCGGTTCCTCGCCTATAGCAGCGTCGAGCATATCGGCATCATCGCCCTCGGCTTCGGGCTGGGACCGCTCGGCAGCTTCGCGGCGCTGTTCCACATGCTCAACCATTCGCTGTCGAAGTCGCTGGCGTTTTTCGCCGTGGGCCGGCTCGGACAGCGCTTCGGCACCCACGACATGGCGACCCTCTCCGGCGCTTTGCGAGGCGACAGACTGTGGGGTCTGGCGCTGCTCGGCAGCATCTTGTCGCTGATCGGCGCGGCGCCGTTTGCGATCTTCATGAGCGAGTACCAGCTGTTGCGCGCCGCGGTCGGGACCGAGGCGTGGGTCGTCCTCGTCCTGTTCCTGGCGGCTGCGAGCGTTGTCTTCATCTCGGCGCTGCGGCACCTGATCGACATGGCCTTCGGCGATGCCAAATCCCCGCTCGTTGCCCTGCGTCAGCGCCTCCCCGGTTTTGTGATCGTGATGCCGGCGCTGGCGGCGCTGCTGCTGCTCGGGCTGTGGCTGCCGCCCTGGCTGACCGAGGCGATCGGCCGGGCCGCCGCGGTGGTGGGTATGCGCACATGACCCTGCTCGCCACCGGAAACGCCGAGCCGAGGCCGGTCGAGGCCCTCCCCGTCCTCGCGTCCGACGAATTCCACGAGACGGTGCTCTCCCGGATCGCCGATGGACGGCGCCTGCTGTTGCTGTCCGCTCTCCCGGGAGGCGGCGGGGAAACCCGGCTGCTTGCCGCGCTGGCCGACGACGCGAGCGGCGAAATCGGCCTCACCGCGACCGCCGTGACGGGCTCGTATCCAGCGCTGACGCCCAATTGCCCGGCGGCGCATTACTTCGAGCGCGAAATTTACGAGCAAAGCGGCATCCGGCCGGACGGGCATCCTTGGCTGAAGCCAGTGCGATTCCCGCACGGCGGCAGGCCAATCGAGGACGTCGAGTTCTTCAAGGTCGCCGGAGCCGAGGTCCACGAGGTCGCGGTCGGCCCGGTGCATGCCGGGGTCATCGAGCCCGGCCATTTCCGCTTCGGTTGCCACGGCGAGCGTGTGCTCCATCTCGAAATCTCGCTCGGCTATCAGCATCGCGGCGTCGAGGCCGCGTTGCGCGGCAGTCCGCACAAGCGCAGCATTCATCTCGCCGAGACGGTGGCCGGCGATACCAGCGCCGGTCACGCCACCGCCTATTGTCAGCTGGTCGAGGCGCTGTCGGGAACCGAGTGTTCGCGGCGGGCGAATGCGCTTCGCGTCATCGCGCTGGAATTGGAGCGCATCGCCAATCACATCGGCGATCTCGGCGCGCTCGCCGGCGATGTCGGTTTCCTGCCGGCGGCGGCTTATTGCGGCCGGCTGCGCGGCGATGTGTTGAACCTGACGGCGCTGCTGTGCGGC
>DASYXG010000095.1:0-5310 GCA_035935235.1 Allostellaceae bacterium | reverse complement strand
CGTTCATCGCATTACGCCCTCAGCACCCGGCCAGCGTCAGCGTCGAGTCGGGCCAGCATCGCCGGGTCGCGCGCTGCCGGCGCGGTGATCAGCGCGTGGTCGAGCGCGTGGTGACAGCCCTGGCGGCAGGGGCCGTCATGGTCGGCCAAGAGCGGGACGACGCTCTTGACGAGCGCCTTGGCGCGCTCGGCATTGGCGACCAGCACCTTGATGATCATATCGACCGTCACGGCGTCGTGGCCAGGGTGCCAGCAATCGTAATCGGTCACCATCGCCACCGTCGCGTAGCAAATCTCCGCCTCGCGGGCGAGCTTGGCTTCGGGCATGTTGGTCATGCCGATGACGTCGCAGCTCCACGAGCGGTAGATTTCGCTCTCCGCCCGGGTCGAGAATTGCGGCCCCTCCATCACCAGATAGGTGCCGCCGCGCTTCACCGTTATTCCGGCGTCGCCGCCGGCTTTGGCGAGCGCGTCGCCGACCCGGCCGCAGACGGGATGCGCCATCGACACATGGGCGACGCAGCCGGGGCCAAAGAAGCTTTTGTCGCGGGCGAAGGTGCGGTCGATAAACTGATCTACCAGCACGAAATCGCCCGGCGCCAAATCCTCGCGCAGGCTGCCCACCGCCGACAGCGAGATGATGTCGGTGACGCCGCTGCGTTTCAGCGCGTCGATATTGGCGTGAAAATTGATGTTCGATGGCGGCAGCTTGTGGCCGCGCCCGTGTCGCGGCAGGAACACGATCTGCTGCCCGCCCAACGTGCCAAAGCAAAATTCGTCGGAGGTCTCGCCGAACGGACTCTCGACTCGCCGCCACGCGACATCGGCGAGCCCCTCCATCTCATAAAGCCCGCTGCCGCCGATAATGCCGATGACCGGCGCCGACATGGAAACTCCCGGCGGGAACTATCCCCGCTGCGGGGATACTAGCAGAGGCAGCTCAGTGAATCTTGGCCCAGATCCGCCGCTTCGCCGCGTAGAACAGCCCCGCCGCGACGAGCAGAAACAGGATCACCTTCGCCCCCATCCGGTGCCGCTCGTTGAGGTTCGGCTCCGAGGCCCAGGCGAGGAAGGTGGTCACGTCGGCGGCCATCTGCTTGATCGACGCGTTGGTGCCGTCGGCATAAGTCACCTGGCCGTCAGCGGTCAGCGGCGGCGGCATCGCGATCTGATGCCCCGGGAAATAGTCGTTCCAGTACATGTTCTGGCCGAGCTTGCAGTTCGCCGGCGCGTCCTTGAACCCGGTGGCTATACCGTAGACGTAGTCGGGCCCACCCTCGCGCGCCTTGACCAGCAGCGACATATCCGGTGGCAGCGCGCCGTTATTGGCGACGCGCGCCGCCTGGTCGTTGGGGAACGGCGGCACGAATGGATCCGAGGGGCGGCCCGGACGCTGGAACATCTGGCCCTGGTCATTGGGACCGTCGGTCACCTGGAATTGCGCCGCGAAGCCTTTGACCTGGTCTTCGCTGTAACCGATCTCCGTAAGGTCGCGATACGCCAGGTGCTTCAACGCGTGGCATGCCGAGCAGACTTCCTTGTAGACCTGAAAGCCGCGCTGCAGCGTCGCCTCGTCATAGGTGCCGAGCGGCCCCTCGAACGACCATTGCTGATGCGGCAGCGCCACCTCCTCGGTGCACTGGTCGGCGGCGCGCGCCGGTCCGGCAAGGCCCGGCGCCAGCGCCAGCGCACTGGCGGCGATCAGCGTGAAAACACGATTGCGCATGTCACTCGCCTCCCGCCGCTTCGGCCGCGCCAGGTCCAAGCACCGCGGCGCCGATGCTGGTGGGCAACGGCCGCGGCCGCTCGATCTTGCCGATCAGCGGGATCAGGATCAGGAAGTGGAAGAAGTAGTAGAAGGTCGCAAGCTGGCCGACGACCACGATCGTCCCGGCCGGTGGGTGAGCGCCGACATAGCCCAACGTGAGCACGTCGATCACCAGCAGCCAGAATATCTTCTTGTAGATCGGCCGGAAGGTCGCGCTGCGCACCCGCGAGGTGTCGAGCCAGGGCAACACGAACAGCAAGAGGATCGACGAGAACATCAGAACGACGCCGATCAGCTTGGCCGGGATGCCGAGGACATCGAAGGTCATCGAGCGCAGGATCGCGTAGTACGGCAAGAAGTACCATTCGGGGACGATATCGGGCGGGGTCTGCAGCGGGTTCGCCGGGATGTAGTTTTGCGGATCGCCGAGAAAATTCGGATAGAAGAACACGACAACCGAAAAGATCAGCAAAAACACCGTCAGCCCGAACAGATCCTTGATCGTGTAGTAGGGGTGGAACGGGATTGAATCCTGCGGCCCCTTGTGATCGATGCCAAGCGGGTTGTTTGAGCCGTGCTGATGCAGCGCGACAAGGTGCAGCCCGACCACCCCGACGATCACGAACGGCAACAAATAGTGCAATGAGAAGAAGCGGTTGAGCGTCGGGTTGGCGACCGCGAACCCGCCCCATAGCAGGGTCACGATCTTCTGCCCGAAGACCGGGATCGCTGAGAACAGGCTGGTGATGACGGTCGCGCCCCAATAGCTCATCTGCCCCCAGGGCAGCACATAGCCCATGAACGCCGTCGCCATCATCAGCAACAGGATGACGACGCCGAGCATCCACAACAGCTCGCGCGGGTATTTGTAGGAGCCGTAATAAAGGCCGCGGAAGATGTGGATATAGACCAGCACAAAAAACATGGACGCGCCGTTCATGTGGATGTAGCGCATCAACCATCCATAATTGACGTCGCGCATGATCCGCTCGACCGAGTCGAACGCCATCGTCGATTCGGGCGTGTAATGCATCGCGAGCACGATGCCGCTGACGATCATGATCACCAGCATGATCCCGGCCAGCGAACCGAAATTCCACCAGTAGTTCAGATTGCGCGGCGTCGGATATTCGTTGAGCTCGTGCTCGAGCTGCGCGACGAACGGCAGACGATAATCGATCCAGCGGATGATCCGGCTGATTCTGCCGGTTCCGGTGACGGGCATGGCGTCTTCCTAACCGATCGTGATCGCGGTGTCGGAGGTGAATTTGTACGTCGGCACCTCCAGGTTCCGTGGCGCGGGCCCGTCGCGCCGGCGTCCCGAGGTATCGTAGACCGAACCATGGCATGGGCAGAACCAGCCACCAAAAGCGCCACGGTCATCGGTTGGCTTTTGCCCCAGCGGAATGCAGCCCAGATGAGTGCAGACCCCCTTCACGATCAGCCATTCCGACATAACCTTGCCGTTGAACGTCGATTGCTTGACCCGCTGGGCATCGGTTTGCGGGTCGCGCAACGTCGAGATGTCGACATTCTGGGCGGCTTTGATTTCATCGGCGGTGCGGTGGCTGATAAATGCCGGTGCGCCCTGCCAGGCGACCGTGAGGCGCTGGCCGACCTGGATCGGCGACAGATCGACATCGGTCGTCGACAACGCCAGCGTATCCTTGGCCGGGTTCAGGCTGTCGATAAACGGCCAGATGGCGCAGGCGGCGCCGACGACGCCGACCGCAGTCGCCGTCAGAGTCAGAAAATCGCGTCGCGTTTCGCCGTCATGACCATGAGAAACCTGCGATTGCGCCACATCCGACATCCAAAACCCCTCAAGACGACCATCATTCGCCCCGCGGCCGAAACCAAGGCAAGCTACACCGTTGAAGAAGCCGAACTATGCGACAGACCGACGCATAAATCGCCCGGAAAAGCGGCAAAATGTCCATCCCCTTAATCGCGCGGGCGATGTGTGCTCACTGACAGGAGGAAATTCGCGTTGCGCCTTGCGCTCTATGAGCCGGACATCCCGCAGAACACCGGGGCACTGTTGCGCCTCGCCGCCTGTTTCGGGATTGCCGTCGATCTGATCGAGCCGGCGGGTTTTCTGCTCGATGACCGCCGGTTCAAACGCGCCAGCCTCGATTATACCGACCTCGTCGACGTCACCCGCCATTCCTCATGGGCGCAATTTGGCGCGGTGCGCGATCCGGATTCGCGTCTCGTACTGATGACCACGAGCGGCACGTTACCGCTCCACCGCTTCGATTTCGCCGCCACCGACACGATCCTTCTCGGCCGCGAAAGCGTCGGTGTGCCCGAGGCGGTACACGCGGCGGCCGATGCCCGGCTCGTCATCCCCTTGCGGAGCGGGGCGCGATCGCTCAACGTCGCGTTGACCGGGGCGATCGCGCTCTACGAGGCACTGCGCCAGATGAATCGATTCCCCGGCGGGCTTCCCGCGAGGTGACGGTGGCCAAGGAACCCGACAGCGATTCGACCCGGCGCGAGCAGGCCGCGCAATGGTTCACGCAATTGCGCGACCGCATCTGTGCCGCGTTCGAGGCGATCGAGGACGAACTGAACCGCGGCAGCGGCGCCCGCTTCGTCCGCAATGATTGGCAGCGGCCCGGTGGCGGCGGCGGCACGACGGCGGTGATGAAGGGCCGGGTCTTCGAGAAGGTTGGGGTCAACGTCTCGACCGTGCACGGCGAGTTCGCGCCCGAATTCCGCGGCGAAATTCCCGGCGCCGCCGAAGATCCGCGGTTCTGGGCCGCCGGCATCTCGCTTGTGTCGCACCCATGCTCGCCGCTGGTCCCAGCGGCGCATATGAACACGCGTCACATTGTGACGAACAAGGCATGGTTTGGCGGTGGCGGCGACCTGACGCCGATCTATCCGGACGAGAAAGCCGCTGCCGAATTTCATGCCGCATTGCGTGGTGCGTGCGACGCCTACGAAACCGACGCCTACGCCAAATACAAGAAGTGGTGCGACGAGTATTTCTATCTGCCGCACCGCGACGAGCCGCGCGGCGCCGGCGGCATCTTTTTCGACTACCTCGACAGTGGCGACTTCAACCGCGACTTCGCTTTCGTGCGTGCCGTCGGCGAGGCGTTCCGCGTAGCCTATTCGGCGATCGTGCGGGCGCGGATGCGCCTTCCCTGGAGCGACGAGCAGCGGCGGCACCAGCTCATTCGCCGCGGCCGCTATGTCGAGTTCAACCTGCTTTACGATCGCGGCACGCGGTTCGGGCTCAAGACCGGCGGCAATGTCGAGGCGATCCTGATGTCCCTGCCGCCGGAGGTGGCCTGGCCGTAAGATTCCGCCGGAGGCGGCGTGGTCGTGATCAGACCTGTTGGATCGCCGACAACAGCCAGTGGCCGCCGCGGCTCCGCGCGAAGGTCCAAACCTCCTCGGCTTCGGTCGGGATGCGCGGGTCGCCGCTGACCAGCGCCCCGGGGCTCGACGGGGCCACGCCTATCCGCACCGTGTAGTCGAGCGCGGTCCACCGCATGTAGGCGGTGGCGTATTGCATATCGCCCTCTTCCC
>DASYXG010000094.1:0-3798 GCA_035935235.1 Allostellaceae bacterium | reverse complement strand
ATTGGCGAACTCGGTGAGGTTGGCCTTGCCGAGGATCACCGCGCCGGCGGCGCGCAGCCGGGCGACGACGGTGGCGTCCTGCTTGGCGCGGGCGCCTTCCAGAGCCAGCGAACCGGCGGTGGTGTGCTGGCGGTCGCCGGTGGCGATGTTGTCCTTGACGAGGATCGGGATGCCCGCAAGCGGAAAGCGCTTCGACGGTTTCTGCCCATCGCGCAGCCCGGCGATCGCCAGCGCATCGGGATTGACTTCGCGTACCGAATTGAGCGCAACGCCAGCGCGGTCATAGGCCTCGATGCGGTCGATGTAGGCTTGGGTCAGCGCCGACGCTGTGGTGCGGCCCACGGCCAGCGCCTGCTGCAGGTCGGCGAGCGATGCGTTGGAGATGTCCACGGCGTCAGCTCTGCTGCGCCAAATACCAATCCAATATCCGCTCGCCAGTCCAGCACAGCACGCCCGCATGGGTGCTGATATGGGCAAGCGCGGTGCGGAAATATTTGAGTCGGTGCGGCGCGCCCATGATGTAGGGGTGGATGACCAGCGCCATCACCCGCGCCGAGCCCTCGGCGTCGCGGTAAAGCTGCTCGAACTGGTCGATCGCGCGATCCTGGTATTCCGAGGCCTTATGGTGCTGGATCAGCATCATCGCCACGTCATTGCATTCCTGGGTGTAGGGCAGATTGACGATCGACTTGCCGCCGCGGGTCTTGAGCCGGACCGGCTGATCGTCGAGCACCCAGTCGCAGACGTAGTCGTAGCCGGCCTCGGCGAGCAGATCGGGCGTGTCCCAGGTCTCGGTGAGGCCGGGTCCGAGCCAGCCGCGCGGGTTCTTGCCGGTGGCGTCGCGGATCGCCGCAGAAGTCTTGGCAATGTCGGCCTTCTCGTCGGCGACCTTCTGCATGTTCTTTTGGCTAAAGCCGTGGCCGATGAACTCCCAGTCGCGCTGCTTGGCGGCGTCGACGATCGCGGTATAGCGGCCGATCGCCGAGCCGTTGATCGCCAGCACTGCCGGCACGCGCAGCTCGTCGAACACCTCGAGCATGCGCCAGAAGCCGACCCGGTTGCCGTATTCGTGCCAGGCCCAGTTGGGGATGTCGGGCATGGGCGAGCCGCCGGCGGGCGGGGTCAAGACCGTGCGCGGCATTGTCTCGTTGATGTCCCATTCCTCGACATTGACGATGACCCACAGCGCCAGCCGCGCCCCACCAGGGAGGGTCAGCTTCTTGCGCCCGGAGATCGGCGAATAATCGAGGCGTTCGGTGGGGAGCATGGGGTTTCCTATCGATGCATGTCTGTGATTGCGTCCTTCGAGGCTCCCTTCGGTCGCACCTCAGGATGAGGCGAAGTTCTTAAACGCCATCAAACCGATCCTCATTCTGAGGCGCTTCGCGCAGCGAAGCCTCGAAGGACGCACAACGGTCATCGAGCCTTCGTGCCCTCGTACCACTCCAGTATCTCCGCCCCGTTCCAATGCAGCACGCCGGGGTGTTTGGCGATGTGGTCGTAGACGGCTTCGAGGTATTTGATCCGGTGCGGCTGGCCGGAAATGTAGGGGTGGATGGCGATGGCCATGATCTTGGCGCGGCTGGCGCCTTCCTGATACAGCCGGTCGAAGGTGTCGATGCAGCGCCGGGTGAAGTACTCGGACTCATGGTGCTGCACGATCATCATTGGGATGTCGTTGAGTTCGACCGTGTAAGGGAGCGTGACCAGCGGGCCGCTGGCGGTCGAAATCTCGGTCGGCTCGTCGTCATAAACCCAATCGCCGATGTATTTGATCCCGGCGGCGGCGAGCAGTTCGGGGGTCTCGTAGGTCTGCGTCAGGCCGGGCCCGAGCCACCCGACCGGCTTGGTGCCGGTGAATTTTTCGATCACCGAGATCGCCTTGTCGATCATCGCCTTCTGGTCGCCGATCAGGTGCATCGGCCCCTGCTCGTAAGCGTGACCCATGAACTCCCACCGGGCGTCATGGCAAGCCTGGGCGACGCGTGGGTAGTCTTCGCAGACGCGGGCGTTGATCGACACGGTCGGGCGGATGTCGAGCCGCTTGAACAGGTCGAAAAAGCGCCACACGCCGACCCGCATCCCGTATTCGTGCCACGTCCAGTTGGGTACGTCGGGAAGCAGCACCTGGCCGGTCGGCGCGGGCAGCACCTGGCGCGCCATCGGTTTGGAGATGTCCCAAACCTCGAGGTTGACGATCGGCCAGACGACGATGCGCGCGCCGCCGGGGAGCTTGAGCGGCGGGCGGTCGACGATCGCCGAATAGGGTACGCGCTCGCGTGGGATCATGCGCCCTGCCCTTTCCGCATCGCCTCTTGAGCGCGGCAATCGATTTCATCGGGCGCTACGTCCTCGATGTGGGTCGCGATGTGCCAAACATGGCCGAATGGGTCTTGCAGCGTACCGAGCCGGTCGCCGTAGAACTGATCGGCGACGGGACGCTTCAGCACGGCGCCGGCGGCAACGGCCTTGGCCGCGACCGCGTCGGCGTCGGTCACATAAAGATGAAGGCTGACCGGCGTGCCGCCGTAAGCGCTAGGCGCCTTGGCGTCCATCGCCGGGTACTCGTCGGCGAGCATCACGACACTGCCGCCGATATCGAGCTCGGCATGGCCGATCTTGCCGTCCGGCCGCACCAGACGCAGGCGCAACTTGGCGCCAAACGCCCGCTCGTAGAACGCGATGGCGCCGGCGGCATCGGCGACGATCAAATAAGGCGTAAGGCTGGGGTAGCCGTCGGGGATCGGCTTGACGTTGGGCATCGCTCTCCTCCTCGGACCCGCGGCGGCGGAATGCTCGCGCGAATGGCCCAGACGATGCAACGTCCGATTAGATGCGGCTTAGGTGCGGCGTTTTTCTCTCCGATGGGGTGCGCGCGATAAGCCGGATAGTGCATTCAGTGGCCCATTGGCGCGACCAGCGGCCAAGCTGCGGTCGAAGTCACAGTGCTGAGCGGCCAGGTTAGGGAATCCGTCGTTTACTGTTTCCTCACTGTAATCTCATCAAAATCGATCAGGCCGAATTCGATTTGAAGTGATAACGCTGACACGCATCAGGCGGGACCCTCAGAGGCGATGAGCGATGATGTTATCGCCCGCTTCGCAACCGCGATTGAGCCGCCGACCCGTGTCGCTTTCTGCGAGGCCCTCCCTAAGACGTTTTTCGGCACGGATGAGAACCCCGGCCCCACTGGACAGGGTGAAGATTCCCTTGCTGTCGATGATATTGTCGGTCGGCTGGGCACGTCGACCGAATTGGCTGCGCGGGAGGCGGTTGCCAACGCCCTTCTAGATAAGGGGGTTAGGCTTGCACGATCTCAGCGCGGAGAGGACGCGAATGTTGCATTCGATGAGATAGTTGTTCGGTTCGGCACTGCGACCGAACCGTCGGTCCGCGAGGTGGTCGCAAAAGCCCTCTTTAACAAGGGGGTTACGCTGCGCGACCTCGGCCGTAGGGAAGGCGAGGTTGTTGTCTACGACGATGTCGTTGCCCGCTTTGGCACCGCGACCGAACCTGCGGTGCGGGAGGTAGTCGCCAAAGCCCTCCTCAACAAGGGGATTGCGCTTCGCCAGCTCGGCCGGATCAAGGGTGAAATCGTTACCTACGATGATCTTGTTGGTCGCGTCGGTACCGCGACCGAGGCGCCGGTCCGCGAGGCGGTCGCTGACGCGCTCGTCAACAAAGGTGTGACGCACCATGAACTCGGTCGCGGGGAGGACGCGCTCGCTGCTTTCGACGATGTCGTGGCCCGCTTCGGCACGGCAACCGAGCCATCGTTGTGCGAAGCGGTTGCTATTG
>DASYXG010000093.1:0-5484 GCA_035935235.1 Allostellaceae bacterium | reverse complement strand
TGCTGACGCGACAATCACAGCGCCGCGTCTTTAACCTCACCGGCACGGTGCTGCACACCAATCTCGGCCGGGCACCGCTGCCCGAGGAGGCGATCGAGGCTGCCGCCGAGGCGATGCGCGAGCCGACGACGCTTGAATACGAGACCGATGGCGGCAAGCGCGGCGAGCGCGACAACCATGTCGCTGGCTGGCTTAAACGCCTCACCGGCGCCGGGGCGGCGCTTGCGGTCAACAACAATGCCGGCGCGTTGGTGTTGACGCTGAACGCCCTCGCGGCGGGCAAGGAAACCATTGTTTCGCGCGGCGAGCTGATCGAGATCGGTGGCGCCTTTCGCCTGCCCGATATCATGGCGCGCGCCGGTACCACCTTGCGCGAGGTTGGCACCACCAACCGCACCCATTTGCGCGACTTCGCCGCCGCCATGGGGCCCCAGACCGGCCTCATCCTCAAGGTCCACACCAGTAATTATACGATCGAAGGCTTCACTGCCGCGGCGCCGACCGGGGAGCTCGCCGCTCTGGCGCACAAGCACAATCTGCCGCTGGTCGAGGATCTCGGCAGCGGCACCTTGGTCGATCTCGAAGACTGGGGCTTGCCGCACGAGCCGACCGTCGCCGAAGCCCTCAAATCTGGCGCCGATCTCGTCACCTTTAGCGGCGACAAGCTCTTGGGCGGCCCGCAGGCCGGGCTGGTTGTCGGCCGAGCGGATCTAATTGCCACGCTGGCGAAGAACCCGCTGAAGCGCGCGTTGCGCCTCGACAAGATCCGCCTCGCGGCGCTGGAGGCGGTGCTGCGCCTCTACGCCGATCCCGACCGGCTGGCTCTGCGGCTGCCAGCTCTGCGGCTGTTGACCCGGCCGAAAACCGAGATTGAGGCGCTGGCGCAGCGCGTCCTGCCCGCCATGGCCGCCGCATTGGACGGTATAGCCTCGGTCGAGATCGTCGAGGCCAAGAGCCAGATCGGCAGCGGCGCGCTGCCCGTGTCGCTGCTGCCGAGCGCCGGGTTGGCGCTGCGGCCGCTCTCGTCATCCGGGAAGGCGGTCGAGCGCTTGGCACAGAACCTCCGCGACCTGCCGATCCCGGTCGTCGGCCATATCGCCTGCGGCGCGCTGGTACTCGATCTGCGCTGCCTGGAGGACGAGGCGACATTCAGTGCGCAGCTTGGCGCGATAAAGGCCAAATGATCCTCGCCACCGCCGGGCATATCGATCACGGCAAAACCGCGCTGGTACGCGCGCTGACCGGGGTCGATGCCGACCGGCTGCCCGAGGAAAAGCGCCGCGGCCTCACGATCGATCTCGGCTTCGCCTACACGACGCTGCCCGACGGCACCGAGTTGGGCTTTGTCGATGTGCCCGGCCATGAGCGCTTCCTGCCTAATATGCTGGCGGGAGTGTTGTCGATCGACCGGGTGCTGTTGATCGTCGCCGCCGATGATGGGCCGCGGCCGCAAACCCTTGAACATCTCGACATTCTCGAAATGATCGGTGTTCGCGAGGTTACCGGTATCGTCACCAAGATCGACCGCGTCGACGCCGCGCGCCAGAGCGCCGTCGTGGCCGAGGTGGGTGTACTGCTTGCGGCGGCAGGCTACGCTGACGCCCCGATCGTCGCGGTGTCGAGCCCCACCGGCGCGGGGATTGCGGCGCTCGCCGCACATCTTTCCGAGCGCGCAGCCATCGCTGATGCCGAGCGCGCGTCGCGGCCGCCGCAAGGCGGTTTTCGCCTGCCGATCGACCGCGTCTTTTCGCTCGGCGGCATCGGTATGGTGGTTACCGGCACTGCCGCCAGTGGTGCCGTTGCGGTGGGCGACCGGCTGATGCTCAGTCCGCGCGGGATCGAGGTTCGGGTGCGTGGCGTCCACGCCCAGAACCGCCCGGTGGAGCGGGCGCAGGTGGGCGAGCGCTGCGCTCTCAACGTCGTCGGCAACTTCCCCGATGGCGCCGAACCCGGTCGTGGCGACTGGCTGTTGGCGCCGCCGCTGCACGCGCCGACCGCCCGCATCGATGTAGCCATCAGGGTTTCGCGGGCCGCGCCGGTCCCGCTCAAGCCCGGCCTGCCGGTGCATGTCCATCTCGGCACCGAGGACCGGGTCGGGCGGCTTGCGATGTTGGGCCGCGACACCCTCGTGGCGGGCGAGGAAGGCATGATGCAGCTGCATCTCGACCGACCGATCGGCGCGCTGTGGGGCGACCGGGTGGTGCTGCGCGATCACGGGGCGATCAACACGCTTGCCGGCGGGCGGGTCGTCGACCCGTTCCCGCCGCGGCGCGGGCGGGGCAAGCCCGAGCGGTTGACGGCACTGGCCGCGATGCAGGAACCGGACGTCGGCACCGCGCTGGAGCGGCTGCTCGAAGCGGTTGGCTACGTCGAGCTGGCATCTCTTGCACTCGCCCGCAACCTGGCGATTGAAGGCGTCGTCGAGCTGGCTGCGGCCGGTGGGTTTGGGAGCTTCGGCGATCGCCGCGCATCTTATGCGGCGAGCCCATTATTCCTCGCCGAGCTTGGCGAGCAACTGGCGTCTGCGCTCGCCGAACGGCATCGCGCCGAGCCCGACAAGCTCGGCGTGCCGCGCGGGGCGCTGGTCCGGCGGCTGCGCGGCGCCGCGCCCGAACCCGTGCTCGACGCCGCGCTTGCCACGGCCATCGAGGCCGGTCGGATTGTCCGCGACGGTGCGGTCTTGCGCCTTCCCACGCACCAGCCGCGCCTGACGCGGGATGACGAGAAGCTGTGGAAGCGGGTTGAGCCATTGCTTGCGGTTGACGATCTGCGGCCACCGCGGGTGCGCGAATTGGCCGAGGCGTTGGGTATCGAGCCGGAAGCGGCCGTCCGCCATTTGAAACGACTCGAGCGCTTTGGCCGGGTCGCCCCGGTCGCCAGCAATCGCTATTTCCTACCCGAGACCGTCGCGCGGCTCGCCGATCTTGCGCGTGAGCTGGCTGATTCCGACCCCGCCGGCACGTTCACCGCCGCGCTGTTCAAGGACCGCTCGGGTACCGGGCGTAATCTGACGATCGAGATTCTGGAATATCTCGACCGCATCGGCGTCACCAAACGCGTCGGCGACGCACGCATTGTGCTACGCGACGGCACCGCGGCGTTCGGCTGAACCCTCAATAGATCGGGCCGGGTTGGACCCGGCCCGATCGTCGGAAACGCAGGATTTAAGGCTGGTCGGGAACCAGCGGTGGCTCGCCGTCGACCTCGTCCCAAATGCGGACGCGGTGCGTCGGCTCGCGCAAGAACCCGAGGCTGACGACAACGCCGACCGCTGCGACCGCCATCGGATAGAAAAGACCTCCGAGCGCAATCCCGGTGGCGCCGCTGATCAACGTGCCGATGAAGGGCACGCCGCCGCCGAACCAACCGTTGCCGATATGGTAAGGCATCGACATCGAGCTGTAGCGGATGCGTGCCGGAAATAGCTCGACCAGGAATGCAGCGATCGGCCCGTACACCATCGTCACCAGGCTCACCAGATAAAGGACCAACAGCGTCAGGATGACCGGATTGTCCTTAAAGGTGGTGAAGGCGTTGAACACCGGCCAGTAGGTGATGACGGCGAGTGCGAAGCCGGCGCACATGATGTAGCGGCGACCGATCTTGTCGGACAGCCAACCGAAGAGGATGAAACCGAGCGAGCCGATCGTCAGCGCGATCATCATGATCGTGTAGACGGTCGCATAGTTCGCCGCGCCGAGCACACCGATCAGGATGACCAGCGCGTAGAATTGGCCGGTGTACCAGACGACGCCTTCGGGTGCGGTGGCGCCGAACAAGGCAAACGCCATCAATCCCCAATTGCGGCCGCTGCTATAGGTTTCCTTGACGGGGTTTGTCGACGCTTTGCCCTGTTCCTTGAGGCGCGCATAGAGCGGCGACTCGGCGAGCTTCAATCGAATATAGCCCGAGAGCACGACGAGGATCGCCGATAGCCAGAACGGGATACGCCAACCCCAATCGCTAAAGTCCTGTGGCGCCATCGATTTCCGGCAGATCAGCACAACCAAGAGCGCCAGGACGATGCCCATCGTCGCGGTCGTCTGTATCCACGACGTGTAAAGACCGCGTTTCCCGTCCGGGGCGTGCTCGGCGATATAGGTCGCGGCGCCGCCGTATTCTCCGCCCAGCGCCAGGCCTTGGACCGCGCGCATTAGCACGATCAACACCGGAGCGAGGGCGCCCCACGTTGCGTAGCTGGGGATACAACCGACCAGAAACGTCGCGGCGCCCATCATGATGAGCGTCAGCATAAAGGTGAATTTGCGGCCGATCAGATCGCCCAGATGACCGAACAGGATGGCGCCGAACGGCCGCAGGATGAACCCGAACCAGAACACCGCCCAGCTTGCCAGCGTAGCCAGGAAAACCGGCATTCCGGGCGGGAAAAAATGCGTTGCGAAAAAGGCCGCGAGCACGCCGTAAATGTAAAAGTCGTACCACTCGATCAGCGTGCCGACCGAAGAAGCGCCGATAATGAACGGTAGATTTGCCCGGATCGTCTCGCCGGGCCCGCCGGCCCGCGCCGTCACTGCTGCCATAAGGTCGTCCCTCCCTCATGCACGCCCGGTGAGCCGAGCTGCGCTTTGATAAAGGCTACTCGAAACGGCGAAAAAACGAAATGTCGCAGGTGTTCGGTGCCTGTACCGAAATATTGAGGTCTCGGCGATTAAACAGGTTCGACCCGCGTTACGTCGGCGTGTTTAAAACCGTCTCTCACTGCGCGGATATGGTCTTCGAGCTGCCGGCGCGCTGCATCGAAGGCGTCTCGAACTGCGACATGCGCATTTTCGTGCGAATGATCGAAGGCGTGATTGCGCCCGGCGATCAGCTGCGAGCCCGGCACACTGAGATCGACGCGGATGTCGAAGAGATTACCTTGCTGGTGGTGCTTGTGGCGGCACTGGACCACCACGTGGCACGAGGTGATGCGGTCGAAGAACTGCTCTAGCTCTTTGGCTTTGCGGCGAATCCTCGCTTCCAGCGCGGGCGAGGGCTCCATGTGCCGAAAGGTGATCTGAAGCGGCAATGGCATCGCGTGCCTCCTGCAAGTCTATGTCGCATTATAGGCAACAGCGCGCCGGCTGAGATTGATCCAGCGCAATGCCAAAGCCGATGTTTCAGCTCTGCATCAGCTCGATGCTGACCCCGTCAGGGGCGGCGACATAGCACAGCAAACTGCCGTTGACGCCGCGCTTCAGCTCGACCGGAAAGCGGACGCCCTTGGTGCGCAATTTGGCGCACAGCGCCTCGAGGTCGCCCTCGTACATGAACCCGAAATGGTCGGTGCCCCAGGCGTTGTGGCTGGAGAAATCGCTGTACGGCCGGATCGGCCGCGCCGGCGTCGGCTCCTCGCCGGGCCGTCGGCCGCGAATCAGAATGGTCATGCCGCCGAGGTCGACGAAGATCTGTGGCGCGCCACGCGCCATCGTGTCGGCGGCGATCGTCGCGCCGAACATCTCGACATACCAGCGAGCGGAGGCA
>DASYXG010000092.1:0-29462 GCA_035935235.1 Allostellaceae bacterium | reverse complement strand
CCGGTCGAGATGGTCAACGCCATCAGCGACAGATTGTTGAGGCTGTACCCCATCAGGTACATCGCGCCAAAGGTGCCGATCAGCGACACCGGCACCGCGACGGCGGGAATCAACACCGCGCGCGCGTTTCTCAGGAACGCGAACACCACCAGGATCACCAGGCAGATCGAGATGACCAGAGTCGTCTCGACATCGTGCAGCGAGGCGCGGATCGTCGTCGTCCGGTCCATCATCATGCGCACGGTGATGCCACGTGGGATCGATGCCGAGAGCGCCGGCAGCGAGGCGGTGATGCGGTCAACCGTGTCGATGATGTTGGCGTTGGGCTGGCGGTAGAGGATCACCAGCACCGCGGGTTGGCCGTCGGCGAGCCCCTGGTTGCGCAGATTCTCGACCGAGTCGGTGACGGTCGCGACATCCGGCAGGCGCACCGCCGCGCCGTTGCGGTAGGCGATGACCAGCGGCCGGTATTGCGATGCCTTGGTCGCCTGATCGTTGGTGTAGATCTGGAAGTGCTCGTCGCTTTGCTCGATCGCGCCTTTCGGACTGTGCGCATTGGCCGAAGACAACGCGGCGCGGACGTCTTCCAGCCCGATGCCGTATTTGTTGAGCGCCAGCGGGTTCAATTCGACCCGCACCGCGGGCAGCGAGCTGCCGCCGATTGTCACCTGGCCGATGCCGTCGATCTGCGACAGGGCGGGTGTCAGCACGGTCGAGGCGGCGTCGTAGATCTGCCCTTGGGGTAGCGTATCCGAGGTCAGCGCCAGAATCGCGATCGGCGCGTCGGCCGGGTTGACCTTGCGGTAGCTCGGGTTGGTCCGCAGGCTCGACGGCAGGTCGGCACGCGCGGCGTTGATCGCCGCCTGCACATCGCGCGCGGCGCCGTCGATATTGCGGTTCAAGTCGAATTGCAGGGTGATGCGACTCGAGCCAAGCGTGCTCGACGAGGTGATCTCGGTGACGTTGGCGATGACCCCGAGATGGCGCTCCAACGGCGTCGCCACGGTTTCGGACATCGTCTCAGGGCTGGCACCCGGCATCTGCGCGAACACCGAGATCGTCGGGAAATCGATCTGCGGCAGCGGGGACACCGGCAGCTGGTTGAAGGCGAACATGCCGGCCAGCGCCACGCCGATAGTGAGGAGCGTCGTCGCGACCGGCCGCTCGATGAACGGGGTCGAAAAACTCATTCCGCCGGGCTTTCGGAGTTGAACCGGCGGCCCAGGCGGCGCCGCATCAGTCGGCCGAGCCGGTCAAAGCCGAGATAGATGACCGGCGTCGTGAACAAGGTCAGCGCCTGGCTCAGGATCAGTCCGCCGACGATCGTCACCCCGAGCGGATGGCGCAACTCGGAGCCGGTCCCGGCGCCGAGCATCAGCGGCAACGCGCCAAAGATCGCCGCCAGGGTCGTCATCATGATCGGCCGGAAACGCAACAACGACGCCTGATGGATCGCCTCGCGCGCCGATTTGCCCTCGTCGCGTTCGGCGACGAGCGCGAAATCCACCATCATGATGCCGTTCTTCTTGACGATGCCGATCAGGAGAATGACCCCGATGATCGCGACGATGCTGAGATCGCTGCCGTCGAGCATCAGCGCCAGGAGCGCGCCGAGCCCGGCGGAAGGCAGGGTCGAAAGGATCGTGATCGGGTGAATGAAGCTCTCATAGAGCACGCCCAACACGATATAGACGGTGACGATCGCGGCGAAGATCAGCAGCACCTCGTTGGAGAGCGCCGCCTGAAAGGCGAGCGCCGCGCCCTGGAACGTGGTGATCATGCTGACCGGTAGTCCGACATCGGTCTCGGCCTGCTTGATCTGGTCGACGGCGGCGCCGAGCGCGGCGCCCGGCGCCAAATTGAACGAGACCGTCACCGCCGGGAACTGACCGATATGGTTGACCGCGAGCGGGACCGTCTGTTGCTGGACGGTGGCGAGCGCCGAAAGCGGCACCTGACCGGTGCTCGACAGCGATGACGGCAGGTAGATTTGGTCCAGCGACGACAGCGCCTGTTGCGTCTCCGGAGTGGCTTCGAGGATGACTCGGTACTGGCTCGACTGGGTGAAGATCGTCGAGACGATGCGTTGTCCGTAGGCGTCGTAGAGCGCGTTGTCGATCGTCGCCGGGGTGATGCCGAAGCGGCCGGCGGTGGCCCGGTCGATGAGGATATAGGCCGACAGCCCGTTCTGGCCGAAATTGGTCGCGACATCGGCGATCTCGGGGATTTGCTGCAGCCGCGCGATCAGCTTCGGGACCCAGGTCGTGAACTCGTCCGGATTGGCGTCTTGCAGCGAGAATTGATACTGGGTGCGGCTCACCGTGGCGTCGATGGTGAGGTCCTGCACCGGCTGCATGTAGAGATCGATGCCGGCGACGTCCTTCACCTCGCCCTGCAGCCGGCGGATGATCGCGCTGGCGTCGAGCGAGCGCTGATTGCGCGGTTTCAAATTGATCAGAAAGCGGCCAGTGTTGAGCGTCGCGTTGGTGCCGTCGACACCGATGAACGACGACAGGCTGACGACGTCGGGGTCCTTGAGGATCGCGTCGGCGAGCGCCACCTGACGCTCGCCCATCGTCTTGAAGGAGACCGAAGCCGGCGCCTCGGAAATGCCCTGGATGAGGCCCGTGTCCTGGACCGGGAAGAACCCTTTCGGGATCGCCACGTACAGCAGCACCGTCAGGCACAAGGTCGCGGCCGCGACCAGCAAGGTCAGCGCCTGGCGGTCGAGCACCCAATTGAGCCAAATGCCGTAGCGGGCGATGATCCGGTCGAACAAATGCTGCGTCTGGCGCATGAACCAGTTCATGTCCTCTTCGCGGACATAGCGCAGGAGCTTGGCGCACAGCATCGGCACCAGCGTCAGCGAAACGATCGCCGAGATGACGATAGTCACCGCCAGGGTGAGGGCGAATTCGCGGAACAACCTGCCCACCACATCGGCCATGAACAGCAGCGGGATCAGCACCGCGATCAATGAGATCGTCAGGCTGATGATGGTGAAGCCGATCTGCTCCGAGCCTTTGAGCGCCGCCTGCAGCGGCGGGTCGCCGGCCTCGATGTAACGCGAAACGTTCTCGATCATCACGATCGCGTCGTCGACGACAAACCCGGTCGAGATGGTCAGCGCCATCAGCGACAGATTGTTGAGGCTGAACCCGGCGACGTACATGATCGCCAGGGTCCCGACCAGCGAGAGCGGCACCGAGAGGCTGGGGATCAACGTCGCCGACGGGCTGCGCAGGAAGATAAAGATCACCGCGACGACGAGCACGATGGCAAGCCCGAGCTCGAACTCGACATCGGCGACGGAGGCGCGGATCGTCGTGGTGCGGTCGGTCAACATGGTGACGTCCACCGCCGCCGGGAGCGAGGCCTGCAGCGACGGCAACAGCGTCTTGATGCTGTCGACCACCGAGATGACATTGGCGCCCGGCTGGCGCTGGATATTCATGATCACCGCCGGGGTGGTATTGATCCACCCGGCGAGCTTGGTGTTTTCCTCGCCATAGATCGCCTGCGCGACGTCGGTGAGATACACCGGCGCGCCATTTTTGTAGGCGATGACCAGGTTGTTGTAGTCGTCGGCGTTCTGGATCTGGTCGTTGGCGTTGATCGTATAGGCCCGCGTCGGCCCGTCGAAGCTGCCCTTCGGCGTATTGACATTGGCGTTGGCGATGGTCGTGCGCAGGTCGTCGATGTTGAGCCCCAATGCCGCCAGCTTGCGCGGGTCGGCCTGGATGCGCACCGCCGGTCGGTGCCCGCCGCTGATACTGACGAGGCCCACCCCGGCCAGTTGCGAGATCTTTTGCGCCATCCGCGTGTCGGCGAGGTCTTCGACCTGGGTCAGCGGCAGGGTCTTCGAGGTCAGCGCCAGGATCAGGATCGGCGCGTCGGCCGGGTTGACCTTGGCGTAGATCGGCGGCGCCGGCAGGTCGGACGGCAGGAGGTTGCCGGCGGCGTTGATCGACGCTTGCACCTCTTGCTCGGCGACGTCGAGGCTGAGGCTCAAATTGAATTGCAAGGTGATGACCGAAGACCCCGCCGAGCTCGACGACGACATCTGGTTGAGGCCCGGCATCTGGCCGAGCTGCACTTCGAGCGGCGCGGTCACCGAGCCGGTCATCACATCGGGGCTGGCACCGGGATAAAGTGTGATGACCTGGATCGTCGGGTAGTCGACCTCAGGCAGAGCCGACAGCGGCAGGAAACGGTAGGCGACCAGACCTACCAGCATGATCGCCGCCATCAGTAGCGATGTCGCCACCGGCCGCAGGATGAACATCCGCGACGGGTTCACGCGATGCCCCTAAATAGCGCGGGAACGCGCGCTCTCACCCGCCATTGCTCCGGCGCTGCTGTCCCGGTCCCGGTTGCTGCTCCGGCGCCTTTGGCGGGCTCTGACCCGGCTGGCCGGGGTTCTGCGCCGCCGGCTGAACCACCTCGACTTTGGCGCCGTCCTTCAAGCGGTCGGCGCCGTCGGTGACGATGACCTGCCCGGGATCGAGCCCTTTGGTGACCGCGACCTGCTCGCCGTTGCTGGGGCCGAGCGTCACCACCTGGATCCCCACCGTGTTGTCCGGCTTCACCAGGTAGACAAAGGTTCCCGGCGCGCCGCGCTGGATCGCCGAGCTCGGCACGATGCTGGTGCCCTGCACCGTATCGACATGCAGCGACACGTTGACGAATTGATTTGGGAACAGGTTGAGATTGGCGTTGGGGAATTGCGCGCGCAGTTTTACCGTCCCCGTCGTGGTGTCGATCTGATTGTCGATCGTCGCCAGCTGCCCGGTTTCAAGCTGCGTCATGCCGCTGCGGTCGAACGCGGTGGCGTCCAGCGTCTTGCCGGCATGAAGTTGCGCGAGGATCGCCGGCAGATTGTCCTCGGGCACGGTGAAAATCACCGAGATCGGCTGCAGCTGGGTGATGACGACGAGGCCGTTCGCGTCGCTCGTCTGCACGTAGTTGCCGGCATCGACCTGGCGCAGCCCGACCCGGCCGCCGACCGGCGCGATGACATGGGCATAGACCAGGTTCAATTTCTGCGTGTCGACCGCCGCCTGGTCGGCCTGCACGATCCCTCTGTCCTGCGCCACCGTAGCGATCTGGGTGTCGCGCGTCTGCCGCGCCACCGAGTTCTGCGCCACCAGCGTCTGGTAGCGCTTCAAATCGACCTCGGCGTTGGTGAGCGCGGCCTGATCCTTGGCGAGCTGGCCCTCCGCCTGTTCGAGCGCGACCTGGTAGGGCCGCGGGTCGATCTGGGCGAGGAAGTCGCCCTTGTTGACCATCTGCCCTTCCTGGAAGCCGACCTCGATCAACTGGCCGTTGAGCTGGGTCCGCACCGTCACCATCGCCAGCGGCGTCACCGTGCCGAGCGCCGCGACGGTGATCGGCATGTCGCCCTTTTGCACCGTCGTCGTGCCGACCGGCATCGGCCCGCCCGAGATGGCCCGGCCCGGTGCCGCGGGTTGCTGCCGATGGAGGACGTACCAAACCACCGCCGTGACAACCACGACCAGCATGATCAGCCATAATAGCCCATACAGCGGCGAGCGGCGCGGCGGCGGCGCGCCCTCTATCGGCGGCAACTCCTCGGGCCGGGCCGGCGCCGTCGGCGGCGGGCGCACTTCCTCCGCAACGGGGGTGGGCAGCGCCGAGGGTGGCGCGACGTAACCGCGCGGCGGCTGGTCGTCCATCGCCGCCTAGGCCCTGCGCGGCGCCGCGCAGGGCGGCGCGCCGCTGCTCATCGTCGCCAAATTCACCGTCATCCCCACCTCGTCTTCCCCTCAATTTATGCTGCGGCCAACCCATCCCTCCCCGGCGAGCGGCGGCAGGTGGCGAAATGTCGGGCGCGCGCAGAGATTGACCAGCGAGACTAGCAGATCGCCCGCCCGTGAGCGAGCCGCCTCCGGCCGCTGACAAGCCCCTTTCGTCCCGCCCCCGCATCGTCTCAAATACCGGCGGTGCAACGGCGAATAGGCTAGGGCGATGGCGGCAAATCTTCCGGCGTTAAGTGGCGGCCAGCTGGTTGTCGGCTGCCTCAAGGCGCACCGGGTCGAGATGGCGTTCAGCGTCGCCGGCGAGAGTTATCTCGAGGTCTTGGACGCGCTCTACGACGCGCCGGAGATCCACCTCGTCACCTGCCGCCAGGAGGGTGGCGCCGCGTTCATGGCTGAGGCCTATGGCAAGCTCACCGGCAAGCCCGGCGTGCTGCTGGTGACCCGCGGACCCGGCGCCTGCAACGCCTCGATCGGCATCCACACCGCGTTTCAGGATTCGACCCCGATGGTCATGCTGGTCGGCCAGGTTGCGCGCCACCAGATCGACCGCGAGGCTTTCCAAGAGGCTGATTTCCGCAAGATGTACGCGCCGCTCGCCAAATGGGTGACGCAGATCGATATAGCCGAGCGCATCCCCGAGCTGCTGAACCAGGCGTTTCAGGTCGCCACCTCGGGCCGCCCCGGCCCGGTCGTCGTCGCGCTGCCCGAGGACATGCTGCGCGACACCGCCGCCGTCGCACCCGTCGGCCCCTATCGCCCGGTGCGCGCCCATCCTGGCGCCGCCGATCTCGCCGAGCTGCGCCGCCTGCTGGCGGCCGCCGCGCGGCCGATGGCGCTGGTTGGCGGCGGCGGTTGGGACGACCCGGCCTGCGCCGATATCGCCAGGTTCCTCGCCGCCAACGACCTCCCCGCCTGCTGCTCGTTCCACCGCCAGGACATCGTCGACAACCGCCTCGTCGTCTATTGCGGCGATCTCGGCACCGGCGCCGCGCCGAGCCTCGTCGCGCGCGTCAAGCAGGCCGATCTGGTGCTGGCGATCGGCGCGCGCATCGGCGAGATCACCTCGCAATCCTATTCCCTGTTGGGGATCCCCGACCCCGGCAAGACCCTCATTCACATCCATGCCGCCGCCGAGGAACTGGGCCGCGTCTTTCGCCCGACCTTGGCAATCCAATCCGGCATGCCCGAGATCGCCGCCGCGCTCGCCGCGCTGGAGCCAATCGCCAACCCGCGCTGGGCACAATGGCGCAAGGAGGCCCGCGCCGAATACGAGGCGGGTCTCCAGCCCTCGAAGCTGATCGAGGCGCCAGCGCTCGACCTCGGCCGGATCATGACCTGGCTGCGCGAGCGTCTGCCCGACGACGCGATCGTCACCAGCGACGCCGGCAATTTCAGCGGCTGGCCCAACCGCTTCCTCACCTACCGCCGCCCCGGCCGCCAGCTCGGCCCCACCAGCGGCGCGATGGGCTATGGCGTCCCCGCCGCGGTCGCCGCCAAGCTCGCCCGCCCGCAGAGCATCGTCGTCGGCTTTGTCGGCGATGGCGGCTTCCTGATGACCGGCCAGGAATTGGCGACCTCGCTCGCCGAAGGGCCGGGGCCGATCATCCTCGTCTTCAACAACGCGATGTACGGCACCATCCGCATGCACCAGGAGCGCCGCTTCCCGGGCCGCATCTCCGGCACCAACCTCAAGAACCCGGACTTCGCCGCGCTCGCCCGCGCCTATGGCGCATTTTCGGCTCAGGTCGCTCGCACCGAGGAATTCGCGCCGGCCTTCGAGGAAGCCGTCGCGTCAAGGCGCGCCGCGGTCATCGAGCTGTTGATGGACCCGGAGATGATCACCACCCGCACCACGCTCTCGGCCCTGCGCCGCCAGGCCGAAGCGGCAAAGGCATGAGGGGAGGCGCCGCGTGACGAGCCTGACCACCATCCCCGCCCGCAAAGGCAAGGCGGCGCTGCTGCGCCAGGGCGAGGTGCTGCGGCTCATCAACACCCATGGCGGGCAGGTCGTCGACACCTGGGCCTTCTGCCGCGACGATCTCGGCGAATACATTCGATGGCGCATTCGCACGCCGAGCTGTCGAAGACCCTGCCGACCACCGGCGACACCATGGTCTCGAACCGGCGCCGCTCGATGCTGACCTTCATTGAGGATACTTCCAGCGGCATCCACGACACCGTGATCGCCGCCTGCGACCGCTATCGCTACGAGCGCCTCGGCGTCGTCGGCCATCACGACAATTGCACCGACAATTTGCGCGCCGCGCTCGCCGAACTCGGGCTCGAGCCGCCGCTGATCCCGCCACCGCTCAACCTGTTCATGAACATCCCAATCGCCGCCGACGGCACCGTCTCGTTCCAGCCCTCGGTCGCCGGCCCTGGCAGCCACGTCGCGCTGCGCGCCGAGCGCGACCTCATCATCGTGTTCTCGGCTTGCCCGCAGGACATCGTGCCGATCAACGGCGCCGATTGCGTGCCGAAAGACGCGCATTTCGAGATCGTGTCATAGAGGATGAGAGCGAATTTGCTGCTGATTAGCTGTTTTAGCAGCGGGCGTGGGCGGTTTTTTTGCAGCTAACGGGGTATCGGGTATCAAAGATACCAGGATAAACTTTGATCTTAAACTGGTACTCGCGCGCTCATAAGCTGCCGTCCGGCCTTAACTCGAAGCAGGAAACCGGACAATGGCGCCGTTGTCGAAGCAGCATTGGTCGGCGGAGCGCTACGCATCGACCGCGCATTTTGTCCCCGCCTTCGGTGCGCCGGTGGTCGAGCTGCTCGCGCCGCAGCCGGGTGAGCGCATCCTCGACCTCGGCTGCGGCGATGGCGTCTTAACCGCCAAGATCGCCGCCGCCGGCGCCACCGTGGTCGCGGTCGACGCCGCGCCTGACATGGTCGCCGCCGCCAAGGCAAAGGGGCTCGACGCCCGCGTGATCGCCGGTCAGAGCCTCACGTTCAACCGCGAGTTCGACGCGGTTTTCTCGAACGCGGCACTGCATTGGATGCGCCCGCCGGAGGCGGTGCTGGCGGGGATCGCCCGCGCGCTCAAGCCCGGTGGACGCTTTGTCGCCGAGATGGGCGGGCACAACAACTCCGCGGCGATCCAGGTCGCGTTTCGCGCGGTGCTGGCGAAACGCGGCATCGAGGCGCTCGACCTCAGCCCGTGGTATTTCCCGTCCGCCGCCGCGTACCAGGCAAAGCTCGAAGCCGCCGGGTTTCGCGTCGAGGAGATCGCCACCATCCCGCGGCCGACCCCGCTCGTCGCCGGGCTCGGCGCTTGGCTCGACACCTTCGCGGACGATTTCCTCGCGCCCCTGCCGCTCGACGACCGCGCCATCGCGAAGCAGGAAATCATCGACCTGCTGCAGCCGATCCTGATAGACGAAACGGGGTTGTGGATCGCCGACTACGTCCGGCTGCGCTTCAAGGCAACGTTATCGGGTTGACGCAACCGCTGGTCCTGTTCTTGCTTGCCCGTAACTCGGGGAACAAAGAAAGTGAGCCGGCGACGATGAGCACCGATACCGATGCCCTCGGCGGCGGCGCCGCCATATCGCCCGCGGCGCGCTGGGTCCAACTGGTGTTGGGCCTCGTCTGCATGATGGCGATCTCGAGCCCGCAATATGTCTGGGCGCTGTTCACCAAGCCTTTGGGCGCCGCCCTTTCGGTCACCCCAGCGGCTCTGCAGGTAACGTTTTCGCTGCTGATCGTGCTGCAGACGTTTTTCTCGCCGCTGCAAGGCTGGCTGGTCGACCGATTCGGGCCGCGCCTGTTGATCGCGGTGGGCGGGGCGCTCTCCGGACTCGGCTGGGTGCTGTCCGCCTATGCGACCTCGATCTGGGCACTTTACTTCACCTACGGCGTTGTCTGCGGCCTCGGCACCGGCATCGTCTATATCGGCGTCGTCGGCCAGGTGGTGCGCTGGTTCCCCGATGCGCGCGGCTTCGCTGCCGGCATGGTCGCCGCCGGCTACGGTATGGGCGCGATCGTCACCACCTTCCCGATCAGCGCCAGCCTCGCCGCGTCGGGCTATCAGGCGACGCTGCAGCAATACGGCATCATCTTCGCGATTGTCGGCGTCGCCGCCGCGCTCGGGCTGCGGCCACCGCCGGCGGCCACGTCGACGCGGGTCGCCGAAGCGTCTGGGGTCGGCAGCGCGACGATGCTGCGGAACCCGATCTTCTGGCTGATGTTTCTGATGATGAGCCTGATGTCGACCTCGGGGCTGATGGTGATTTCGCAGATCGGCAATTTCGCCGCCGATTTCGGCGTCACCAAGCTGACCTTGTGGGGCGCGGCGGCGCTGCCGCTGGCGCTGACCATCGATCGCTTCACCAATGGGCTGACCCGTCCGTTCTTCGGCTGGCTGTCCGACCGGATCGGCCGCGAGAACACGATGTTCTGCGCCTTCGCCCTCGAAGCGGCGGCGATGACGATCTGGCTGCTGACCATCACCGATCCGCTGTGGTTCGCGCTGTTGTCGGGGGTCGTGTTCTTCGGTTGGGGAGAAATTTTCTCGCTGTTTCCGTCGACCCTGACCGATACCTTTGGCGCCAGCAATACGACGCAGAATTACGGCTTCCTCTATATCGCTCAAGGCGTCGGATCGATCTTGGGCGGACCGCTTGCGGCTCTGCTGCACCAGAGCACGGGAAGTTGGACCTCAGTATTCGCCGTCTGCATCGGCGCCGATATCACCGCGGCGTTGCTCGCGGTAATCGCGCTCAAGCCGATGCGGCGGGCAGCCTTGGCCGGACGTTCATCCTAGGAACCGATCGACAACGGCTTCGTTTGCCGAACAGGCAAGGGGGAGCCGGACGATGGACGATCATACCGATAGACCCGGGCGGCTTACTGAAGACCACGGTAAGGCGACGGCCGCGCCAAAGGTCAATCGGGCGCCGCGTCGCGATGCCCAGCTCCGCAAAATCCACAGCGAAGCTTGGCGGGCGGAGCGCGATCTCCACGCGGAGAATATTCGCCGCGAACTCGCGCGGATCGCCGCCGTCGGCAGACGCCATCCCGCCGCCGAAGACTGAGCTATCGCTCGCCACCAGACGACGGGTCAGCCCGCGCGCTAGACGGCGTGCTCCTTGGCCCAGCGCGCGACCTCGGCGTGGGTGGCGAACCACACGCCGGGCCGTGCTTGCGCGAGGCGGATCAGCTCCTCGAGAATCCAGATGCGCGAGCGGTAGCTGATCACATGCGGGTGCATGGTCAGCTGGAAGATCCCGCCATCGGCATAGGCGGCCTCGAATTCGCGGCGGAAGATGTCGAGCACATCGGCCGGCGGCGTATAGGGGCGCAGCGCCGAGAACCGGTTCATCATGAAATAGACCGCGTCGTCGCGCACCCATTCGACCGGCAACTCGACGACCCCGCACTCCTTGCCATCGAGCAGCAGCTCGTAGCAATCCTCGTCCGACATCAGCGACGAATCGTAAAGGAGGCCCATCTCTGCCTCAATCGCCAGCGTGTTCCAGCTGAAATCCCAGGACGGGGTCCTCAGACCCACGGGGCGCACGCCGCTGGTCTTCTCCAGCACCTCGGCGGCGCGCAGCATCAAATCGCGCTCGGCCTCATAGGGCAGCACCGAATTCAGCTCATGGATCCAGCCGTGGATGCCGATCTCATGCCCCTCGGCCACAACCCGGCGCTGCTCGTCGGGATGCAGCAGCGCGGTCACCGCCGGCACGTAGAACGACGCCTTGACCTGGTATTTGTCCAATAGCTTGAGGATGCGCGGCACCCCGACCCTTGCGCCGTACTGGCCCCAGGCGAGCCGGCCGATCGACTTGCCGCCCTCGCGCAGGTCGCTCGTCTCGTGGTCGCTGTCGAAGGACAGCGCCACCGCGCAGCGCGCCCCGCCCGGCCACTCCGCCGGACGCAGGCTGCGCCCGGCGCGCACCCGCTCGACCAGCTTGCGCCAATGAGCCTCGGGAAATTGCCAGGCTTCGAGATTTGATTCCGGACGTTCGCTGGTCATCGCTGGGGGGCTCCGCAGAAGGAGAGTGGTCGGAGCGGTGAGATTCGAACTCACGACCCTCAGCACCCCATGCTGATGCGCTACCAGGCTGCGCTACGCTCCGACCGGGGCATCTCTGGCGAGGCGGCGGATCATACTGGCGCGGGCAGGGCGCCGCAATGCGTCAGCTTTTGGGACGCACCAACCCGCCGAGCATTTCGAGCACGGCGGTCAGTTCCTGCCGCGCTTCTTCCAGCGCCGCCCGTTTCGCCGGCGAGCGGGCCGCGACAGGGGCCGGCTCAGCCACGCGGCGTGCCGAACGCGCCGGCCACGGCGCCGTGCGCGCCGGAATCGGCGCCAGTGGGAACAGGCTCGGCTCGATCTCCCCCCCACCGCCGGTCCCGCCGATCATGCCTTCCGACAGCAGCTTTTGCACACCGCGGATCGTATAGCCTTCCTGGTACAGGCACTGGCGGATGCGTGACAGAAGCGCGATATCCTCGGGCCGGTAATAGCGCCGACCACCGCCGCGCTTCAGCGGCTTCAGCTGCGGGAATTTCGACTCCCAAAAGCGCAGTACATGGGCCGGCAGATCAAGGTCCTCGGCGACCTCGCCGATCGTGCGGAACACCGCCGCCCGCTTGTTGGCCCGGCGGCCGGAAGCGGTTTCCGCTGCGTCGCTCACGTCAGGCGGGCGTTCTGCTCGCGCCGGTCCGGCGCGGCGCCGGGCCCGTCAGCGACTGGTTGACCTGGTTCTTCAGAGCGTGCGACGCGCGGAAGACCAGCACCCGGCGCGGGCTAATCGGCACTTCCTGCCCGGTCTTGGGGTTACGGCCGATGCGCTGCCCCTTGCGGCGTACGGCAAAACTGCCGAACGACGAGATCTTGACCATCTCGCCCCGCTCCAGCGCGTCCGAGATCTCGGCGATCACCGACTCGACCAGTTCGGCCGACTCGTTGCGCGACAAGCCGACCTCTTGATAGACCGCTTCGGTGAGCTGAGCGCGAGTAACCGTCTGACCGGCCATGCCGCCCTCCCGTCCTTTCTTGGAGGTTAGCCCGGTCGAAAAACCTCGTCAAATTCCAAAGCGTTGGCCGCGATTTCCCAAGGCAAAATCTCAAGCTTTTGCGCTACCAGCGGACGAGGGAGGCGCCCCAGGTCAACCCGCCGCCTAGCGCTTCCATCAGCACCAGATCGCCAGGCTTGATCCGGCCGTCGGCAACCGCCTCGTCGAGTGCCAGCGGGACCGACGCCGCCGAGGTATTGGCATGGCGCTCGATAGTGATCACGGTCTGCCCGGGACGCAGTTTGAGGCGCTTGCCGATCGCGTCGATGATCCGCAGATTGGCCTGGTGCGGCACCAGCCAGTCGATGTCGGCGCCGGTGAGCCCATTGGCGGCCAGCGCCTCCTCGACCGCTTCCGAGAGATGCTGCACCGCCTGGCGAAATACCTCGCGGCCTTCCATGCGCAGATGGCCCGTGGTGCCGGTCGTCGACGGACCGCCATCGACATAGAGGATGTCGTATTGCGTTCCGTCCGAATGCAGGTGCGTCGACAGCACGCCGCGTGCCTTCGGGCCGGTGTCGGGAACCGCGTTCAGCACTAGCGCCCCGGCGCCGTCGCCAAAGAGCACGCAGGTGCCGCGGTCGTTCCAATCGAGGATGCGCGAGAAGGTCTCGGCGCCGATGACGAGCGCGGTGCGCGCCTGCCCCAGGCGCAGCGCATTATCCGCCGTCGCCAGCGCGAAGATAAAGCCCGAGCACACCGCCTGGACGTCGAACGCGGCGCCACGCTTCATGCCCAGCTGTGCCTGCACCTTGGTCGCGGTCGCCGGGAAGGTATGGTCGGGGGTCGCGGTCGCCAGGACGATCAGATCGAGGTCGTTGCCGCTCATCCCGGCCCGCTGTAGGGCGCGGCGCGCCGCCGCGACCGCGAGGTCGGAGGTCAGCTCACCCTCGGCGGCGATCCGCCGCTCGCCGATACCGGTACGCTGGCGGATCCATTCGTCCGAGGTGTCGAGCCGCTTCGCCAGCTCCTGGTTGGTCAATACCCGTTCGGGAAGATAGGCGCCGCAGCCGGCGACCTGGGCGCGTAGCTTCATCGCCGCCGGCTACAGCGCGGCCGGTTCCGGCGTCGGCATCGCCGAATTGACGCGGGCGAGGTCGGCGCGGATTTTTTCGAGGAAGCCGTTGACCTTCATGTCGATCGCGACACCGATCGCGTTGGCGAAACCAAACGCGTCGGTCGATCCGTGGCTCTTGACCGCGATGCCGCGCAACCCCAGGAACATCGCGCCGTTGTAGCGGCGCGGGTCGAAGCGGTCGCGGAACTTCTTGAGCGCGCCGCGCGCGAAAAGATAGCCGATTTTCGCCATCAGCGAATGATCGAACGTGCTCCGCAACGCCTCGGCGAACAATCGTACAGTGCCCTCGGCGGTCTTCAGTGCGACATTGCCGGTGAACCCGTCGGTGACGATGACATCGACCGTGCCGGCGCCGATATCGTCGCCCTCGACAAAGCCGTGGAAGCGGATCGGGGTCAGCCCGCCGCGCAGCCGCGCGGCCGCGCCGCGCACCGCGTCGTTGCCCTTCAGATCCTCGGAGCCGACATTGAGCAGGCCGACGGTCGGCTCGGTAACCCCAAGCACGCTGCGCGCAAAGGCGTCGCCCATCAGCGCGAACTGCACCAGATTCTCGGCGTCGCATTCGATATTGGCGCCGAGATCGAGCATCACGCTCTCCCCCCGCATCGTCGGATAGAAGGTCGCGATCGCCGGCCGGTCGATGCCCGGCAGCGTCTTCAGCGCGAATTTGGCGAGCGCCATCAGCGCGCCGGTATTGCCGGCCGAGACGACGCAATCCGCGCGCCCGTCGGCGACCGCGTCGATCGCTAGCCGCATGCTGGTGCCGCGCCCGGTGCGCAGCACCTGCGAGGGCTTGTCGTCGGCGCCGACGACCTCGCTGGTATGGTGCATCGACGCGACCTTGGCGACGCGCGGGAGCTGGGCCAGCAAGGGCAGAACCTGGCTCTCGATCCCGAACAGCAGAAAGCGAGCGTCGGGATGCCGCTCGAGCGCGATATCGGCGCCGCGCAAGACAACTTCGGGAGCGTGATCGCCGCCCATCGCGTCAAGGGCGATCGTGATCGTGCCGCTCACCGCAGCCGCCTTGGCTCTCTGGTCGGTTAGGCGGTCGCCGGCTCAGCCGGGACCACTTCGCGCCCACTGTAATAGCCGCACGCTTCGCACATGTGATGCGGCCGCTTCAACTCGCCGCAATTCGGGCATTCGGCATAGGCCGGCGCCGACAGATGGTCATGCGAGCGGCGCATATTGCGGCGTGACGGCGAAACCTTCTTTTTCGGGACGGCCATCGGGCACTCATTCTACTCTGCAATGCGAGGCGAGAGACTTAGCCAAAATCGGCTGCGGCGGCAACCTTGACGGCGCGTCGGCCGCAGCAGTTCAGCGATGCGTCGACACTCGGAACCAAAGCGCCCGGCCCAAACCGCTACGCGCCCTGCGACAGGAGCATGTGGCCATAGGGCGCAAACGCCGCCGGCCGGCTTGCGGCATGATGAGTGAGGATTGTCATCACATCGCGGCGGATTTCCTGCAGCGGGTCGCTGTCATACACCCAGCGTGCGCCGGAGAGCTCGCACAGCCGCTCCATCGCCCACCCGACTTGGTGCTGCGCGTAAACCATGTCGCGGCGCGCCCGCATTGCTTCCGCCTCGGTGATCCGTCGGCCCGAGCTCACCGCTTCGGTGCTGGCGTCGCGCCCCTGATGCAGAGCCAAGGTGGCGCTGTCGATCGCCGCGGCAGCTTCGCCGATCACCATCTGCACCACCTCGGACTCGGCCATTCGGGTGACGCCGCGCGATATCCGGGTCGAGAGATCGCGGCACACCAGCTCGAGCGCGCGACGGGCCAAGGCGATCGCCACTGGCGGCAGCGAATAGGAGACAAGGAAACCGCGCGGCGCGCGCACCACCGGATAGTCGGGATGCATCGCGGCGCCGGGCGGCGTGCCGGCGAACAGGTCGCTCACCATGACGCAGCGATGTTTCGGCACGAACACGTCCTTCAGCACCAGCGACTTGCTGCCGGTGCCCGTGAGGCCGAGCACCTGCCAGTCGTCGCGAATCTCGATCTCGCTCAGCGGCACCAGAATGTAGGCCACGCTGCGCGCGTCACCCATTTCACCGAGAAAAACCCCGAGGATGCCCCATTGCGCGTAGTCGCAGCCGCTCGAAAACGGAAACTTGCCGCTGACCCGCCAGCCACCATCGACCGGTTTCGCGGCAGCGCGCGGCGCCAGCGATGACGAGGCTACAGCGTTCGGGTTATCGCCCCAGGCGTCGATCTGCGCCTGCTCGGGATACTGCGAGATGATCCACTGGTGCTCGGCCAGAACAGCGTAGACCCAGGCCGAGGAGGCGCAGCCATAGGTCAGCTCCTCGGTGATCCGTGAGAACAGGCTGAACCGGCCCTGCAACCCGCCGAACCGCTTTGGCTGCAGGATGTTGACGATACCAGCCTGGTGATAGTCGGCGATGGTCTCGGCCGGCAGCATGCGCGCTGCGGTCGCCGCCGGCCCGCGCTCGGCAAGCTTGGGCACGAGCGCCCGCGCCCGCCCCAGCAGAGCGCGCTCGTGCTCCGGCAGCGCGCTGTCGTCGCCGGAACGGAGGACCTGTCGGAGACCAGCGTCGTTCATGCCTAGATCGCGCTGCGCCGGCTCGACCCGCCGCCGTCGATGGTAATGATGTTGCCGGTGGTGTAGCCAGACACCTGGTCGGAGGCGACAAAGGCAACCATCCAGGCAATCTCCTCCGGCTTGGCGACACGGCCGAAAGCGTGGCCCTTCATCAGCTCTTCCCAGCGGCTTTCGTCGCCGAGCACATCCCGCGCGCGGGTCTTGGTCAGGGTGATCAGCCGCTCGGTCAACACTGGGCCCGGGTTGATGCCGACGACGCGGAGATTGTCGCGCGGCGCAGTGCCGCCCATCGCCCGGGTGAACGCCATCAGCGAGGCATTACCCGACGAGCCGGCGATGTAATTGAAGTCGGGGTTTTCACCCGCCGCGCCGAGCACATTGACGATGACCCCACGTTTGCGCGCGCGCATCTGCGCATAGAACCGGCGCGTCATGTTGATATAGCCGAACACCTTGAGGTCCCAGGCCGTGCGCCAGCGATCCTCGGTCACCGCGTCGAGATCGCCGCCGGGAATGGCGCCGGCATTGTTGACCAGAATGTCGATGTCGGGGTTCTCCGCCGCTACCTTGTCGACATTCTTGCTGTCGGAGAGATCGAGCGCGAACACCCGCACCCCGACATTGTACTTGCCGGCGATCTCCGCCCGCGCTTTTTCGAGATCGGCGGCGGTGCGCGACACCAGCGCGACATCGCAGCCCTCCTCCGCCAGCACCTCGGCGCAGGCCCGCCCAATGCCCTTCGACGCGCCGGTGATCAGCGCCTTCTTGCCCCTCAGACCCAGATCCATCGTGTCCTCCTGAATGCTTACAGCGCCGAGCGCCGGCTGGTGCCGCCGCCATCGACGGTGACGACCGTGCCGGTGGTGTAGCCGGAGAGATCGGAGGCGAGGAACGCCGCCATGTTGCCGATTTCGGTCGCGGTCGCGGCGCGGCCGAACGCCATGTGCCCGGTCAGCTCGCGCCAGCGCTCCGGATCGCCGAATTTCGCCGTCGCCTCCCGCCGCAGCCGCGTCACCATGCGGTCGGTCTCGACCGGGCCGGGGTTGAGGCCGACGACGCGAAGCCCGTCATTGGGCGCGGTGCCGCCGAGCGCGCGGGAAAAAGCCATCAGCGAGGCGTTGCCGGTCGAGCCGCAGGCATAGCTCGACTGCACCGCGTCGCCGGCGGCGCCGATGATGTTGATGATGACCCCCTTCTTGCGCGCCGCCATCAGCGCATAGAAGCGCCGCGTCATATTGATGTAGCCGAAGACCTTGAGGTCCCAGGCCTCGCGCCAGCGCGCCTCGTCGATCTCGGCGATCGTGCCGCGCGGGATCGCGCCGGCATTGTTGATGAGGATGTCGATATCGGGGCATTCGGCGGCAAGCTTGTCGACGTTCTTGCTGTCCGACAGATCCATCGCGTAGGTGCGCACCGACACATTGCTTTGCCCGAGGATCTTGTCCTTGGCCGCGTCGAGGTCGGCCTGGGTGCGCGAGACGATGACGACATCGCATCCCTCCGACGCCAGCACCTCGGCGCAAGCCCGCCCGATGCCGCGCGACGCGCCGGTGATCAGCGCCTTCCGCCCCCGCAAGCCCAATTCCATCGGCACCCTCCCGTTCCAGCCATCATTGCGAACCACCGGAAGGTGGCGCGGCAATCTCACGCTGATTTTGCCGCCAGGCACGAGATTGCTTCGTCGCTCCGTTCCTCGCAATGACGTTCATGGGCAACGTCGTTTGTTGCCCACTCCCGGCGCATTTGCCAAAGTAGCCCTATGCCAAGCAGCGCCATCGCCGAACTCAAGCGGATGCTCGCCGAGGCCAAGCGCGCCGTCGTCTTCACTGGCGCCGGGATCAGCACCGAAAGCGGCATTCCCGATTTCCGCAGCCCCGGCGGCGTCTGGACCAAGATGTTGCCGATCTATTTCGACGAATTCCTCGCCTCGCAGGAGGCGCGCCGCGAAACCTGGCGGCGGCGCTTCGAGATGGAGGACATCTTCAAGGCGGCCGAGCCCAATCGCGGCCACCGGGCGGTTGATGCGTTAGTGCGGCGCGGCAAGGTGTCCTCGGTCATCACCCAGAACATCGACGGACTTCACGAATTGTCGGGCATCCCGCGCGACAGGATCATCGAGCTGCACGGCAACACCACCTACGCGACCTGCCTCGATTGCGGCGAGCGTTACGAGATCGCCGATCTGCGCGCGACCTTCGAGGCCGATGGCGACGTGCCGCCCTGTGACAAGTGCCTCGGCCACGTCAAGACCGCGACCGTATCGTTCGGCCAGGCCATGCCGGTGCTGGCGATGAAGCGCGCCGAGCAGGAAACGCTCGCCGCCGACCTCTTTATCGTGCTCGGCTCGTCGCTCGTGGTCTATCCGGCAGCCGGGTTCCCACAGCTCGCCAAGGAAAACGGCGCGGCGCTGGTCATCGTCAACCGTGAGGAAACCGGGCTCGACCGCATCGCTGATTTGGTGCTGCACACGCCGATCGGCGACACCATGGGCGAGGCGGTCGGCGTGAATTGACGATCTTGATCGTCACCCCGGCGCACACCGGGGTCCAGAAGGGAGGAAACCATGCGGCTCGACGGCAAGGTCGCGATCGTCACCGGAGGCGCGTCGGGGATGGGCGCCAGCACCGCTAAGATATTCGCCCGTGAGGGTTGCAAGGTCGTCGTCGCCGACCAGCTCGACGACGAGGGCAAGAAGATCGCCAGCGAGATCGTCGCCGCCAACGGCGCCGCCAGCTTTCACCATCTCGACGTCACCGACGAGGCGAACTGGAAACAGGTCGTCGAGGCGACGGTCAAGGAGTTCGGCAAGCTCGACATCCTCGTCAACAATGCCGGGATCAGCGGCAGCGCGGTCGATGACCTGTTCGACACCGCCGCCTGGGACAAGATCATGGACGTCAACGCGCGCGGCGCCTTCTTTGGGATGAAGTACGCGATCCCCGAGATGCGCAAAGCCGGCGGCGGCTCGATCGTCAACATCTCGTCGATCTCCGGCGTCACCGGTCAGCGTGGCATCCACGCCGCCTACAACGCCTCGAAGGGTGCGATCCGCACGATGACCAAGGTCGGCGCGGTGCAGCAGGGGCGGCACAACATCCGCGTCAACTCCGTGCATCCCGGACTAATGCCACCGATGCGCACCTCGGGCCGCACCGCCGACCCGGCAGTGCGCGCCAAAATGCTGGAGCAGGTGCCGCTCGGTCGCGACGGCCGGGTCGAGGAGGTCGCGCACGCGGTGCTGTTCCTCGCTTCGGACGAAGCCTCCTACGTCACCGGCGCCGAGCTTTATGTCGACGGCGGCTACCTCGCCACTTGAACCTTGGAGAGAAACTCATGGCCTACGATCTCGACGCGTTCTGCCACGATTGCCGTGATGCCCTGAAAGCCGATAAAGGCCCCGGCGGGCGCGAAGCGGTGCGCCAGAATTTGGAGCGGCTGCTCGCCGAGAAATCGTTCCTCGACGCGCATGTGCTGTCGATGCCCTCCGGCCGGCACACGCTCTACGAGGATCCCGAGCTCGGCTTTGTCGTGCTGTCGCATGTCAACCCGAAGGCCGGCAAGTCGCCGCCGCACGATCACGGCGCATCCTGGGCGGTCTACGGCCAGGCCACCGAATACACCGACATGACCGAATGGCGCCGCACCAAGGGCGACGGACCTGGACCGGCGGAGATCGAAGTGGCGCGCCAATACCGGCTCAACCCCGGTCATGCCGGGACCTACGACATCCGCGATATCCACGCGATCGATTATCCCGACGGCGCGCGGTTTGTCCGGGTCACCGGCACCGATCTCGAGCGCGTGCCGCGGCTCAAGTTCAATTTGAAGACCAACGAAGCCGAGGTGATCGAGAGCGTCTCGACCGGTCCCGGCTGAGGCTCTCGCCTACTTGCCCTCGCCCGCCGCCAAAGGCTCGACCGGATCGCCGGCCGCCGCCTCGGCGGCGTCGAGGTTGTCCTTCATCTGGCTGAGCGCGTCCATCAACAGCCGGCGCTGGTCGGAGCTGAGCCCGGCGCAGGCCTCCTCGCGGACGGTGAGGTTGATCTTGAGGATGCGTTCGACGACTGGCCAGGCCAGCGGCGTCAGCCATAGGGTTCGCACCCGCCGGTCGGTCGCATGGGCGCGGCGCTCGACCAGCCCCTCCTCGTGCAGGCGGTCGAGCATGCGCACCAAGGCGATCGGCTCGACGTCGAGATCGCCCGCCGCGGCGGTCTGGCCGACCCCCGGATGGCGCGCGATATAAAGCAACAGCGCCGCCTGAAGCCGGGTGATCGGCAAGCCGGCCTGGCGCACCCTGCGCTCGAAGCGCCGGCGCAAGAGCCGGCCTACCGCGTGCAGGCGATAGCCGACGCCGGGTTGCAGCTCGGCCGGTGACGGCCGCGCTTGGGGAGCATCGTCGGGCAGCCATTCAGGCCGCCCGACGGCTACGACGTCACTCGGCGGCGCCATGGCTGTCCCGCGCGGCAACCGCGCCAGCTGGCGCATCGCTTAGCGCGATGGCAAGGCGTGGCTGGCGCCGTGCGCCGCCAATCCAGCGGCTTAGCCGCTCGAGATAGAGATAGATGACCGGAGTCGTATAAAGCGTCAGCCACTGCGACACGAGTAACCCGCCAACCAAGGCGATGCCGAGCGGGCGGCGCAACTCCGACCCGGCGCCGCCGCCCAGCGCAATCGGCAACGAGCCGAACAGCGCGGCGAACGTCGTCATCATGATCGGCCGGAAGCGCAGGAGACAGGCTTCATGGATCGCCACCTCGGGGCTCTTGCCCTCGATCCTCTCGGCCTGCAACGCAAAGTCGATCATCATGATCGCGTTCTTCTTGACGATGCCGACCAGCAGGATGACGCCGATCAGCGCGATCACGGTCAGGTCGTAGTGCAGCAGCATAAGGGCGAGCAGCGCACCGACGCCGGCCGATGGTAGAGCCGAGAGGATCGTGATCGGGTGGATGTAGCTCTCGTACAGCACCCCCAGCACGATATAGACGACAAGGATCGCGGCGGCGACGAGCAGCGGCGTCGATTTCAGCGAAGCTTGGAAGGCCTGCGCTGCGCCCTGGAACGAGCCCTGCACCGAGCCGGGCATATGAAGATCCGCCTCGGCCTGCTGGATCGCCTCGACCGCCGGACCGAGCGAGCCGCCCGGCGGCAGGTTGAACGACAGGGTTACCGCCGGGAATTGACCCTGGTGGTTGATCGACAGCGGCTCGAGCTGCGAGACCTGTTTGGTGACGACGCTGAGCGGCACCTGGGCGCCGTCTCGCCCAGGCACGTAGATCTTCGACAGCGCGCCGGGATCGTTGAGGTATTGCGGAGAGATTTCCTCGACCACCTTGTACTGATTGGTCGAGGTATAGAGCGTCGCGACCTGACGCTGCCCGAAGGCGTCATAAAGCGTATCGTCGATCGCCTGGGTCGACACGCCCATGCGCGCCGCGGCATCGCGGTCGATCTGTAATGATAGATGAGGCGCCTCCGCCTCTTGGTCGGAGGTGACGTCTTGCAATTGCGGCAGCTTGCGCATCGCCGCCTCGACGATCGGCGCCCAACGATTGAGCTCGGCGCTGTCGGTGTCGGTCAGCGTGTACTGAAACTGGGTCTTGGTCAGGCGTCCGCCGACATTGATGTCCTGACCCGCCTGCATGAAGAACTTGGCGCCCTTGACCGCGGCGACTTGCGGGCGCAGGCGTTCGATCACTTGTTGCGCCGTCACGTCCCGCTGATCATGCGGCTTCAGCTGCATGAACATGCGGACGGCGTCTTCGGTCGGATTAAAGGCGTAGGTGCCGCCGAGATAAAACACGCCCTGCACCGCGGGATCCTTGGCCACGATGGCGGCGACTTGGTGCGCCAGCCCCGACATCATGTTGAACGATGCATCCTGGCGGCCTTGCACCTGACCGAAGATGAAGCCGGTGTCTTGCTGCGGGAAGAAACCCTTCGGGATGCCGCCGTAGTTCGTGTACGGCACCCCGGCATACAGACAGCCGGTGACGATCATCAACGCCAAGGTGGCAACCAGCATGCTCGGCTGGTGACGCAGCACGAATCTCAGCCCGTGGTCGTAGCCCCTGAGAAACGCATCGAAGCCACGTTCGGCGAGGCGGCTGAGCCGATTGGGCCGATGCTCTTCGCTGCGCGCCTTCAGGAACAGCGAGCACATCACGGGGGTCAGGGTCAGTGAGATCACTGCCGAAGCGATCACCGCGACCGACACGGTCACCGCGAACTCGCGGAACAGCCGGCCGATGATTCCCCCCATCAACAACAGCGGGATGAACACGGCGATCAGTGAGCAGGTGATCGAAATGATCGTGAAACCGATCTGACCGGCGCCCTTGAGTGCAGCTTCGAACGGCCGGTCGCCCTGCTCGAGATAACGGACGATGTTCTCGATCATGACGATCGCGTCGTCGACGATGAAGCCGACCGAAATCGTCAGCGCCATCAGCGAGATATTGTCGAGATTGTAGCTCAGCAGATACATCACCGAAAACGTCGCCAGCAGCGACAACGGCACCGCGATGCTGGGGATCACCGTCGCCCACAGCGTTCGCAGGAAAACGAAAATCACCAGCACGACGAGCAGGACCGTCAGCATCATCGTGAACTGCACGTCATGAACCGCGGCGCGGATCACCAGCGAGCGGTCCGACATCAGATCGACATGCACGGCGGGCGGGACCGACAGTAACAGCTGGGGCAGCATGCCCCTGACGTTATCGACCACTTGGATTGTATTGGCGCCGCTCGCGCGCTGGACCGCGAGCCCTTCCGCCGGGATGCCCTTGAACCAGGCGCCGATCCGATTGTTCTGGACCGAATCTGAGACCGCTGCGACATCTTCGAGCCGTACCGGCGCCGCATTGCGATACGCGATGATCAGCTTTTTGAACCCGTCGGCGCCGAGAATCTGGTCGTTAGTATCGAGGGTGAGCGATTGAAAAGCGCTTTCGATGTTGCCCTTCGGACGATCGACGCTGGCCAGCACGATGGCGTTGCGGATGTCCTCAAGGCTGAGGCCGCGGGCGGCCAGCGCGGCGGGGTCTACTTGCACCCGTACCGCGAATTGCTTTTGGCCAAAGATGCGCGACTCGGAAACGCCCGGCACGGTTGAGATTTTCTGCGCCAAGATCGTATTGGCATAGTCGTCGATCCGATAAACGGGCACCTCATCGGAGTGAACCGCATAGATCAGCACCGGGAAATCGGCGGGGTTGGTCTTGCGATAAGTCGGCGGGGTCGGCAAATCCTTCGGCAACAGCCCCGACGCCGCGGTGATTGCCTGCTGCACATCCTGCGCGGCGCCATCGATATTGCGCTCGAGCGCGAACTGCATCGTGATCACGGTGACGCCGATGCCGCTGAACGAGGTCATCTGCTCGAGGCTGGCGATCGAGGCGAATTGTTGCTCGAGTGGGGTGGCGACCGACGATGCCATCGTGTCGGGCGACGCGCCGGGATAATTGACCGTGACGGTGATGGTTGGGAAATCGACATTGGGCAGCGCCGCGACAGGCAAGAGCCCGTAAGCGACGATGCCGAACACCAACGTGCCGAGCATCAACAGCGATGTGGCGATCGGCCGGCGGATGAAGGGTGCGGATATGCTCATCGGCGACAGCTCTCGGCGCGAATCGTGAATATCGGCGTTGCGGCTTCTACCGGATCAACTGGCGGGCTTCTGCGCCGCGGGTGTCGCTTTGACCCGTGCGCCGTCGACCAGTCGATATTGGCCCTCCACCACGACCGTCTCGCCAACCGTCACTCCCTGGGTGATGACCGCGAGCCCGTCCTGCACGGAGGCAACGTCGACCTTGCGGCGTTCGACGGTGTTATCGGGCTTGATCACGTAAACGTATTTCCCATCGGCGCCCTCCTGCACGGTCTGGGCCGGCACCGTCGCGACGCCCTTGCGTGTCGACAGGATTAGCCGCACATCGACAAATTCACCGGGCCATAGCCGCTCATCGGCATTGTCGAACTCGCCCTTGAGTCGGATCGTCCCGGTCGTTTGATCCACCGCGTTGTCGATAACCGTCAGCTTGCCCTCGGAAAGCAGGGTGACGTTGTCGGCCCCATACGCCTGCACGGCCAAATCGCCAAGCGTCTGTTTCTCATGGATTTTGTGCAGGTATTCCTGGGGCATTGTGAAGTTGACGTAGATCGGCTTGGTTTGGGTAATGGTAACCAAGCCGCTGTTGTCGGCAGCGTGAACGAGATTTCCGATATCGACCAGCTTCACGCCCAGCCGGCCTGCGATCGGCGAGCGAATGTCGCAATAGTCGAGATTGACCTGCGCCGCGTCGATCTGCGCCTCGTCGCCCTTGAGGGCGGCTTGCAGCTGGGCGACGGTCGCCTTTTGCTGGTCGACGCTTTGCCGGGTCTGATAACCCGAGCCCACCAGCTGCGAATAGCGGTCGAGGTCAAGCTGAGCGCTAGCGAGCGCCGCTTGGTCCTTTGCCTTCGCCGCTTGCGCGACTTCGAGCGCCGCCTGGAAGCCGCGAGGATCGATCTGGATCAGCGGGTCGCCGGCGCTGACTTCCTGCCCTTCGTGGAAGTTGACCTTGACGATCTGGCCATCGACCCGGCTCTTGATCGTCACCATGTTGAAGGCCTGAACCGCACCGATGCCGTTGAGGAAGATAGGCATGTCCTTGGCTTCGACTGTGCCAGCCGTCACCGGCACGCCCGGTGGCGGCGCGGGTGGGGCATCAGCGGCCTTGACCTCGGGCCATAGCGCGCCGCGGATCTGAGGCAAGGCCCCGGCCAGGGCCCCCGCCACGGCGACGACAGCCGCAACGGCCACAACGACTTTCCTCATCCCAAACGGCCTCCCAAGCGCGTGTCTCGCGCGAAATGGCTGCGGTTTATTATAGATAATGCCTACGACCCGCAAGCATCCCCGGCCGCCGCCAAGGATCACGTTTGCGCGTGCGACACCCTGCCGCGATCCCTTGCCTCTGAGGACTTACGGCACGTTGCAGCGTGTCGCCTTGCGGCCGCTGAGCCAAGGCTCGTAGATCGCCCGGTTCTGCGCCATGCGCGGCACCTTGGCATGCACGTCGAGCGCCGCCTGGTCGCGCCAACTCTCGATGAAGAATACCTTGTTCGGATCGTCCTGCGCCTGCAGCACGTCGAATTGCTGGCAGCCGTCTTCCTTCCGGCTCAAATCGGCGTGGGTTTTCATCAGCTTGATGAAGTCGTTGGCGTGTTGCGGCTTCAGCTCGAACTCGACGACGATCATGAGACGGCTCATCGCTGTTTCCTCCTCGGGCAAATTCGCGGCATCATCAGCAAAGCATCTCTCGACGGAAAGAGGATTCGGATCATGTCGCATGACGCTCTGCGCACGATTTTGCCGGCCGCCGGTCTCGATCCCGAGCGCGCTCGCACGGTCGAATTCACCGGCGGCCTCGACCCGATCCTGCCGACCTCCTTCAAGATCGGCGAGACCAGCGCCGCCTGTCTCGGGGCGATTGGTCTGGCGGTCTCCGATCTTTGGGAGCTGCGCGGCGGCAAGAAGCAGGGGATCGGGGTCGATACGCGCCGTGCGACCGCGTCATTGCGCAGCGGGCATTACCTAAAGATGGAAAAGACCGAGGTCTCGCACGAGCGCAACCCGGTAATGGGGATGTACCCGGCCAAGGACGGGCATTGGAGCTACATCCACGCCAATTTCCCCAACCACCGCGCCGCGGCGCTCAGCGTGCTCGGCTGCGCCGAGGACAAGGCGGCGGTGCGCGCCGCAGTGGCCAAGTGGGACGCGCTCGAACTGGAAGAGGCGATCATCGCCGCCAAGGGTGCGGGCGGCATGGTGCGCAGCATGGCGGAATGGGCGAAACATCCGCAGGCTCAGGCGCTCGCCACCCTGCCGGTGTTCGAGATCGTCAAGATCGGCGAAGCGCCGGTCGAAAAACTACCCGCCGGCGACCGGCCGCTCTCCGGCATCCGGGTGCTCGACCTGACCCGCGTTCTGGCCGGCCCGAGCAGCGCCCGCACCCTCGCCGAGCACGGCGCCGACGTCTTGAAGATTACCGCCGCGCACCTGCCAAACCTCGGCTACCAGGAATTCGACACCGGACACGGCAAGCTCTCGGCCCAACTCGACCTGCGCGACCCGGCGCAACTTCAGACGCTCAAGGATTTGGCGCGCGACACCGACGTGTTCGTGCAGGGCTACCGGCCGGGGACGCTCAGCAATCGCGGCCTGTCGCCCGAGGAGCTGGCGAAGGCGCGGCCCGGCCTCGTCTATGTCTCGCTCTGCGCGTTCAGCCATGTCGGGCCGTGGGCCTCGCGCCGCGGCTTCGACACGGTGGTGCAGAACGTCAGCGGCATCACCACCCGCCAGGGCGAGCTCTTCCCTGGCGCCGAGCCCGGCCCGCAATTCTACCCCGTGTCAGCGATCGATTACCTGACCGGATATCTGATGGCGTTCGGTGCGCTGGTGGCGCTGAAGCGCCGCGCGACCGAAGGCGGCAGCTGGCTGGTGCGCTGCTCGCTGGCCCAGGCCGGGCGCTGGCTGGTCGGCCGCGGCGAGGTTCCCGAGTCCCAGCTCCACGACATCCCCAAGGAGTTCACTGCCGCCGAGCTCGACAAATGGTCGATCGAGAGCGTGACTCCGGCGGGCAAGCTGCGTCACCTGTCGCCGACCTTGCAGCTGTCGGAGACGCAACCCTATTGGGCGCGCCCGACCGTGCCGCTCGGCTATCACCAGCCGGTGTGGCCGGCGCGGCCGTAGGCACCCCGCGAAGACGGCATGCGCCTCTCGCGCCGTCGGGTTATCGCGGGCGGGTTGGGCGTGGCCTTGATCCCGAGACCGAGCCGGAGTGAGGCCGGTTTGCGCCTGACCGTGATGGGCCAAGTGTTGATCCAGCACGATTTGCGCCAGCATCCCTGGCCCGACTTCGCGGCGCTTGCCGCTCTTTTCGGTAAGGCGGATCTATGCTTCACCGATCTCGAAACCGCGATCCACAGCGCTCGGGCTGGGGCGCCGACGCGCCAGGATGTCTTCCTGCACGCAGCCGACCCGGTCGTGCTCGATTGCCTCAGGGATTGGCATATCGAACTGGTCGCGACCGCCAACAACCACGCCTACGATCTCGGTACCGGCGGCATTCTCGGCGCGCTCGACGAGCTCGACAAACGCGGCCTCGCCCACGCCGGCACCGGTACCGAACTCGCCGCTGCGGCGGCGCCTTCCTACTGCCGGACCAGCAACGGCACCGTCGCGCTGGTGGCCGCGGCGAGTGGCGCGATCCGCGATGGCGGCGCGGCGACGGCCTCGCGCGCCGGGGTCAATGAGCTGCGCGTGGACGCCGATGCCGCGACGATCAACGGCGACGATATCGCCCGCATGCTGACCGCGATCCGCGACGCCGCCGCTCACGCGGATGTGGTGATCGCCTATCACCATAACCACGTGTTGACCGACAAGGGCCATAGCGTGCCGCCGTGGCAGCGGGACTTCGCCCATCAATGCCTCGACGCGGGCGCCACGCTATTCGTCAGCCACGGGGCGCCCTGGCTGCTCGGCGTCGAGATCTACCGCCGCCGGCCGATCTTCTACGATCTCGGCAGTCTTGTTTTCCAGACCGCGACCGAAGGCGGCACCTATGATGCGAGCGCCTGGCAAAGCGTCATCGCCGAGTGCCGTTTTGCCGCCGGAGCGCTTACGGAAATGACCCTCACGCCGGTACAGCTCAACGATCAGGGCGTCGCCGGCGACATGGCGACCCGCGGCCGCCCGTCGCTCGCCCGGGATGACGACGCGGCCGCCATCTTCGATTGCCTCGCCGCGTTGTCGGCGCCATTCGGTACGAAGCTCGATCGCGCCAACGGCATCGCCACCGTCCGGCCGGAATAATCCGCGCCTAGGGCGCGAGCGCCTGCGCAACCGAATTGAGGCCGGTCTTGATGGCGTTGTCGCTCGACGCGGCGGCGACCGTTACCGCGAGATCGTGGACCTGCTGCTTCTGGTCGGGCAGAAGGAATTTCGCCGCGGTCGGCGCCAGCGCCGCGAGCGGCGGCAACCGATCGCGCAGCCACGCGGGATCGACGCCCGAAAGCTGAAAGGTTTCGATCACGCCTTCCAGCGTCTGGGCCAACCCGGAGCGCATTTTGCCGATCCCTTGCGCCCTGTTCCCCGTCTTGTAATCGTCAGGATGAGCCGCCAGCTCAACGTTCACCAGATCGATCTCGACTTTCGACACGCCGAGCTGCGCGTCGTAATACCGGCCCATCTCGGGCGCGTAGGCGATGACATTGGCGTTCATCTGCGCTTGCTGTTTCGCGGTGACGCCTTGCAGGGAGCCCAAATCGGCGATGCCGGTCCCGGCGGTGACATAGATGAGGCCGGTGTTCACCACCTGCATCAGCCAATTGTTGACATCAAGAAATTGCGCGAAGGTCACCGGCGGCGGCCCGTTGAGCGCGCTGGTGTCGAAAATCGTATCGAGCAGCTTCGCGACCGCCGGATCGGATTGCCGTGGCGGCTGCCCGGTCTGGTAAGCATTCTTGCCGAGCGCCTGAAACGCCTCTCCCGCCTTTTTGATATCGGCGATTTTGGCGGCATCAAATCCGGCCGCCGCAGCGACATCAACGCCGCCTCCGACCAAGACGATCACCCACAAGGCACGAATAAAGCGTCGCATGACTTTCCCCTGTCGCTATTCGGTGATGAACAGTACGTGGCACTGGTTGTCCAGTGCCCGTGACCCGACGAAATCCCGCCACAGCATCTTGCCAGCCTTCAGACGCACGGCCAGCCGTTGCTGCCCCAACGTGTCAAAGCCCCGACCATTTTCTGCGGTCTCGGCAAGCACCCGCGATGACCCGGGGTTGCTACGGCGCGACGGCCTTGGCGAAGGCGGCGAGCCCATCCTTTACGCTTTGGTCGTCCATCGTGCCGGCTACCTGCAGCGCGGCCGCGACGATCTGCTTGCGCGAGTCGGCATCGAGGAATTTGACCACGGTCGGCGCGATCGCCATCAGCGCTGCC
>DASYXG010000091.1:0-3017 GCA_035935235.1 Allostellaceae bacterium | reverse complement strand
CGCCGGCGCGGACCCTCGCCCTCCTCGCCCGGCGCATCGAGCACGAGATGGGCATCACCGTCTCGATCGGGCTCAGCTACAACAAATTCCTCGCCAAGGTCGCGTCGGACCTCGACAAGCCGCGCGGCTTCGCGGTGATCGGCCGCGGCGATGCGAACAGCTTTCTCGCGGACAAGCCGGTCGGCCTCCTATGGGGCGTCGGCGCGGCGATGCAACGCCGCCTCGCCGCCGACGGCATCGCGTTGATCGGCCAATTGCGTGCGCTCGACGACCGCGAGATGGCGCGGCGTTACGGCAAGATGGGCCTGCGTCTCGCCCATCTCGCCCGCGGTGAAGATTCGCGACAGGTCGAGGCGACATCGCGCGCGAAATCGATCTCCGCCGAAACGACTTTCGCGCATGACGAGAGCGACGAGGAGGCGCTGGCGCGCACCTTATGGCCGCTATGCGAGCAAGTGTCGGCTCGGCTGAAAAGCGCCGGGCTTGCGGCCGGCACCACGACCCTGAAACTCAAGACCAGCGATTTCCGTATCCGCACGCGCTCGCGCAAGCTCGCCGACCCGACCCAACTCGCCGACACGCTGTTCCGTACCACGCGGCGCTTGCTCGCGGCCGAGGCCGAGGGAACCACCCGCTTTCGCCTGATTGGGGTGGGCGCCGATGCGTTGGTCAGCGCCGAGACGGCGGATCTGCCCACCCTGTTCGATCAAGAGGACGGGAAACCGCGCCGGCTCGAACAGGCGATGGACGATATTCGCGAACGCCTCGGCAAAGACGCGGTGCGCCTTGGCCGCGTCGTCGACTAAAGCGCAACCTCAACAGGTCGGCTTGGGCAGCGGCTCGATACTGTCGAGCTTGGCCTTGATCGTGTAGTCGCCGTAATCGATCAGCATGTCGCGCGACACGCCGTTTTCGAGCAGCAACATCCCCAGTTCGTAATCGGGCTTCTCCTCGGTCACCTCGGCCGGAAAGAAGGCGAGACGGACGCGCCATCCGGCATGTTGCAGGATCGGGGCCTTCAGCGGGTCCTTCGGATCGGGTTCGACCTTGCTGCCGATCGCCGCGGTCACCAGCACCGCGCCCTCGACCGTGGCGCCGTCAAACACTTGGCGCGACACGAAATTTTCGCCGGCGCGAGCCTTCTCGAGCAGCAGGATCGTATGCGCGCTCGGGAACAGAGCGCCGGGCGGCAGCTTCATTGTTTGCGCGTTCGGCTTCTCGAAAGTGATGGTGCCACCCTTGCCGGGCCCATCGAGTTGCGCCTCGCCGCGAATTTCCTCGTCGACCGTGCCGTTGCGCGTTTCCTTCTGGTTGAAGCGATAACGCAGCCCGTCCTTCGACTCCCAGGTGACGAAGTTCGAGACGATCACCACGTCCTGCGACTCGGCATAGCTGAGCGTCAGCTTGTAGCGTTGCTCGACGGTCCAGCCCTCGCAGGTCTCGCCCCATTGATAGGCCATGGCGCCGTGCGCGCCGGTGACGCCCGAGTCCGTGCGCGAGGTGCCCAGGGTCATCGTATACAGCGCACGGTGCGCGTTGATCTCGGCCTCGGCCCCACCAGCCCAGAGCGCGACGGCAATCGCAACAACCGCCGCGAACCCGCTCGCCCTGCCGCATCGCTCCGTCATTGAAAACCCACTCCTTCTCATGAGCGCGAACCGCGCGCCGGCGGCAGATCGAGCCTGATGTGCAACTCCTTGAGCCGCTCCGGGGGGATCGGCCCCGGCGCCTGCATCAACAAGTCTTGCGCCTGCTGGTTCATCGGGAAGGCGACGATCTCGCGCAGGTTCGGCGTGTCCGCCAGCATCATGACGATGCGATCGATTCCCGGGGCCGAGCCGCCATGCGGCGGAGCGCCGAACTTGAATGCATTGAGCAGGCCGCCGAACCGCGCCTCAACCTCTTCGTTCGAATAACCGGCGATGGCGAACGCCTTGTACATGATCTCCGGCAAATGGTTGCGGATCGCGCCCGACGACAATTCGGTGCCGTTGCAGACGATGTCGTATTGAAACGCGTTGATCGTCAGCGGATCCTGCGTCTCCAGCGCTTCGAGCCCGCCCTGCGGCATCGAGAACGGGTTGTGGCTGAAGTCGATCTTGCCGGTGTCCTCGTTGAGCTCATACATCGGGAAGTCGGTGACCCAGCAGAACTCGAAGCAGTTCTGCGCGGTCAGGCCCAATTCGCTGCCGATCTTCAAGCGCGCGCTGCCGGCGAACGGGAGGAATGTCGCCGGTACCCCGGCGACGAAGAACACCGCGTCGCCATCCTTGAGACCGAGCAACTGGCGTAGCGCCTCGGTGCGTTCAGGGCCGAGATTGCGCGCCACCGGGCCGGCGCCCTCCCCCTCGCGAAAGAAAATATAGCCAAGGCCGGGCTGGCCTTCCTCCTGCGCCCATGAATTCATCCGGTCGCAAAACGCCCGGTTACCGCCGCCCGGGGCCGGGATGGCGCGTACCCGAACGTGGGGATCGCTGTCGATCATCCCGGCGAAGATGCGGAACCCCGAGCCGCGGAATGTCTCGGTCGCGTCGTGCAGCACGATCGGGTTGCGCAGGTCAGGCTTGTCACTGGCGTAACGCAGCATCGCCTCGGCGTAGGGGATGCGGCGGAACGGCAGCGGGCTCACCGTGCGGCCGTTGGCGAACTCCTCGAAGACCCCGTGCAGCACCGGCTCGATCGCGGCGAAGACGTCCTCCTGGGTGACGAAGCTCATCTCGAAATCGAGCTGATAGAACTCGCCAGGCGCGCGGTCGGCACGGCTCGCCTCGTCGCGAAAGCATGGCGCGATCTGGAAATAACGATCGAACCCGGCGACCATCAACAGCTGCTTGAACTGCTGCGGCGCCTGCGGAAGCGCGTAGAATTGTCCCGGGTGCAGCCGGCTCGGCACGTAATAGGGCCGCGCGCCCTCGGGCGAATCGGCGGTGAGGATCGGCGTCTGGAACTCGGTGAAGCCCTGCTCCAGCATGCGCCGGCGGATCGAGGCGATGACGTGCGAGCGCAGCATGATGTGC
>DASYXG010000090.1:0-8983 GCA_035935235.1 Allostellaceae bacterium | reverse complement strand
CTTGCTGCAGCTCGTCGGAGAAGGAATAGGAGTACTCCAGGCTTTCGACGTCGCAGCGGCATCCCGGATACCGGTTCCAGTGCCAGGTACCGCCAACCCCGCCACCGGCCTCGAAGGCACGTACCTTGAGCCCGAGCTTGCGCAGCCGATGGATTGCGTAGAGGCCGCCGACTCCGGCGCCTACGATGATCGCGTCGTATCTTGATGCCGGCATTGCAAATCCCCGATTGAGTTGCTTACTCGGCTGCCTCTTCTGCCCTGGCCGGCGCCTGTGCCTTGAGCACCGGCAATACCTCTTTGGCGAAGAGCTTTAGCCCGCGCTCGCAAACTTCGTAGGGCGTGCCGCCAAAGCGGAAGGCGACGTTGAGCTCGAAATCGCCGAGCAGCTCGCGGCGCGTTTCGAGCCCGCGCAGAATCTTGTCGGGCGTGCCCCAGCTCGCGGCCTGCATAAACCCGGCGACTGCGCCTTCGAGGCCGGCCTTGCGGGCGATTTCGGCCTTCTGCTGATAGGCGTCGTAACCCTTCACCGTCTTGAAGTGCTCGCCGAGGAATTCGTAGTGGTAGAAATTGCTCTCGACGAATTTGCCCTGGTATTGGCGCGCCTCGTCCTCGCAGGCCGCGAGGTTGGGCCCGCAGACGACGAACTCGGTCAGCATGACGCACGGCTGCTCGGTACCGTGGATCTCCCGGTGCAACCCGCGCCCGCGCTCGATGACCGGCAGCCGCATCTCCCACGGCCGGTCGGCGAACATCACCATATGCGCGCCGAGCTTGGCCGCCGAGACGACTGAATCTTCGCTCGACGCGACGGCGTAAATACGCCCGTCGAAAGAATGCAGTGGCCGCGGTCGGATCTCGATCCGCGGCTGCTTGTAGAATTTGCCCTCGCCTTCGATGAATCCCGTCTCGAGCGCATTCACGATCATCGGCGCCGCCTCATCGAAGCGCTCGCGCGACTCGTCCATACTCATCCGGAACGCGGCGAACTCGCGCCGCGCCAGGCCGCGGCCGAGCCCGAGGCGCAGCCGGCCCTTGCTCAACAGATCGAGCACTGCCGCTTGTTCCGCGACCCGCAGCGGGTCGTGCCAGGGGACGATCACGGCGGCGGTGCCCAGGTCGATGCCGGGGCATGCGGCCGTCAGATATGACATCAGTTGGAGATTGTCGGGCACGAACGAATAGTCGTTGAAATGATGCTCGGCCGACCACAGGCAGTCGAAGCCGAGATCAGCGGCCAACCGCGCCAGGCGGATTTCCTCGTCCCACACGCGCTCGTCGGGGCAGTTCTCCCAGCCGTAGCTGGCGAACACCATCATCATCCCAACGTCCATCGCATGCTCCTCCGATCGTGATCGCCGAATGTCTCCACGATTCTATGGAGAACGTTTCGTGCCTGTCTGCGACATCGCGCCGTCAGCCGAAATCGACTTGATGTAGCCCATCGTCTGGTCACGTTCGCGGTCGACCGTGGTGCGGAGGTTAGGCTGCCGAATCCGCCGCCGCCGGGGGTGCCGAGCACGATACGGTCGCCACGACGGACGAATTGCGGTCGGCGGTTGTCGATCGTCTCGCCGTTGATCGTGACAAAGCCGAGCCCGCCCGCCTCACCGCCGCCAAGCCCGGGCGCGGCGATCTTCGTGCGCTCGACGACAAACAGGGCGGCAATGTCGTCGTCGCTTTCGATGTCGATCGCGACATCTTGGCCGAGGCCGCCGCGATACTGCCCGTCGCCACCCGAACCTTCGCGCAATCGCTTGTAACGAAAGAAGATCGGGTTGTTGAGCTCGGCGACTTCGACCGGCGTTGACGAAATGTTGGACGGCCAAGAGAGACAGCTGACGCCATCCTTCTCCGGTCGCGCCCCAAGCCCGCCGTTGAAGAATAGTACCGAGGCGAAGTTCCGCCCTTCACGCCGGCCGGCCAGCGTCAAAGCCCAAAGCGGCGAACCCGGCGCCGCCATCACCCGCTCCGGCATCACCTGATACATTGCACCGAACACCAGCATCGGCACGTAATGCCCGCTTGCCATACGGCCGCCCACCGCGACCGGCGGCGTCGGATTCAGCACCGAGCCGGCCGGCGCGGTCACCGTCACCGCGCGGAACATGCCCTCGTTGTTCGGCAGCTGGGGCAAGAGCGCGCACTTGACCGCGTACGCGGTCATCGCGTTGGTATAGGTCAATGGGCAGTTGATGGCACGCGGCTGCTGGGGTGACGAGCCGGCGTAATCGGCGGTGATCTCGCCGTCACGAACGGTTAGTGTCAGCTCGAAATGAAACGGCTCGGCCAGCCCGTCCGTGTCGAAACCATAGCGATAGGTGCCCTCGGGTAATGCGCGGATAGCGGTGCGCATTGCGGCCTCCGAGCGTGCGAAAAGCTCGTCGGCCAAGTCCCGCACGTCGGGTTGGCCGTATTCCTCAAGCGTCGCGGCAAGTCGCGTCGCCATCAGCTCGACCGCGCCGACCAGCGCCCAGATATCGCCCAGCGTCTGATCGGGCGTGCGGACATTTTGGCGCAACAGTCTGATCAGCGTGGTGTCGGCGACACCATCGCGCATGAAGCGCATCAGCGGGATGTGTAGCCCTTCCTCGAACACCTCGCGCGGCTCGACCGAGCGGATCATGCCGCCGATATCGGGCACATGCGAGCACGCCGCGGCAAAGGCGACGAGCCGTCCGTCGCGGAAGATCGGCTTGGCGACGCAGACATCCGGCAGATGACCGGTGCCCTGCCACGGGTTGTTTGTGATGTAGATGTCGCCGTTCTGCATCTCACCTTCCGGACTGTCAGGCCCGAACTCGGCGAGGAAATGCCGCACTGTCGCCGGCAACGTGCCGATGAACGATGGGATGCTGCCGGTGTTCTGTGCCAGCGACTGGCCCGCCGCGTCGGTCAAGACGCAGGCGAAATCGTTGGCCTCGTTCGATAAGGTCGAAAAGGAGGTGCGGACGATAACCTTCGCCGCCTCGTCGACGATCGATGTGATGCGGCTCCACAAGATCTCGATCGTCACCGCATCCAGCATTGCCGTCTCCTCTTGAGCCTCGCAAAAAACGAACTGGGTCATCCTAAAAAAACGAACTGGGTCATCCTGATAGCTTTAACTCGTCTCCCCCGCGAAAGCGGGGACCCAGGGCGAACGGCAAGACTCAAGCCGCGCAACGCATCGAACCGTCGCCGCAGATGGCCCTGGACCCCCGCTTTCGCGGGGGAGACCAGTAAAGATTCGCTTTCCTCCCGATCGGCGCCTTGGAACCCTCCTGCCACCCGCATCAGCCCAACGCTACGATGATGCTGCCCGACGGCATAACCTGTGCGCCTCCGCCAGGGCCGACCACGAGGGTAGAACCCGGGTCTTCGATTAACGCGGGGCCGGGAATGATGGCGTTGGGGGCGAGGCGATCGCGGTCGTAGACCGCTGTGTCGACAAAGCCGCCGGCTTCGGCGAACCAGGCGCGGCGCAACCCTTTGATCGCCGCAGCGGGCGTTCCGTCGCCGACTCTCGTGAGATCAGCGATATGGCTGCCGGCCGCCGCGACGCGCACCGATACGCGCGCGTTGATGAATTCGAGCGGCACGGCGGGCGGTCCGCGACCGAATTTTTCGCGATAGCCGCGATCGAAAGCGGTGGCCAAAGCGGGTCGTGCAGCGGCGTCATCCGTATAAGGACCGGGCGGCAGCGGCACAACGAGGTCGAAGCCCTGCCCGACGCAGCGGCCGTCGCCGAGCCGATCGACGCGCAGCCCAGCGAGCGGCAACCCGGTGGCGCCGACTACCTCGCGCGCCTCGTCCTCGAGTTCGCGGAACGCGGCTTCGAACCCGGCGAGTGGGTCGCTGTCGAGGCGGAAGCCGATCGTGGTTACCCGATCGACCCGGGCGGGCGCCACGAGCAGCCCCCAGGCCGAGGCGACACCCGGCGAGGGCGGGCAAACCAGCCGCGTGATACCGCGCTTGCGCGCGACGCCGTAGCCATGCACCGGGCCGCCGCCACCGGTGCAAACCAGCGCATAACGCCGGGGGTCTCTGCCGCGCTCGGCAATATGAACGCGTGCCGCCCCGGCCATGTTCTCGTTGACGACCTCGTGGATGCCGGCGGCGGCGGCCTCGGCGGAGAGGCCGAGCGTCTCGGCCAAGTCGGCAATCGCGCCCGCGGCGGCGGCGCGATCGATCTGCAGTGTGCCGCCAGCAAAGAAGTCTGGATTCAGATAGCCAAGCAGCAGATTGGCGTCGGTCACGGTCGGCGCGCCGCCGCCGCGGGCATAGCAAGCGGGTCCCGGCTCCGAGCCCGCGCTGTCGGGCCCGACCTTCATCAAACCAATCTCATCGCGTCGCGCGATACTGCCGCCGCCGGCTCCGATCTCGATCAGCTCGATCGTCGACAGGCGGATCGGCAGACCGCTGCCCTCGATAAAGCGCTTCTGCCGTGCCGCCTCGAACCCATAGGCGACCAGCGGCTCGCCACCATCAACCAAGCTGAGCTTGGCGGTGGTGCCGCCCATGTCAAAGGCGAGCAGATCGGCGACTCCGTCGCGAGCCCCGAAGAAAGCCGCCGCCAAAGCTCCCGCCGCCGGGCCGGACTCGAGCATCTGGACGGGATTGCGGTTGACCTCAGCGGCATGCGTCAGCCCGCCGCCCGATTGCATCAGTAACAGCGGCGCCGAGATGCCGAGACCGGTCAGCTCGCGCGCCAACGCTGCGAGGTAGCCGGCGGCGATCGGCTTGACGTAGGCGCTGGCGACCGTAGTCGAGGCACGTTCGTACTCGCGGATCTCGCGCACTACCTGATGCGACGGCGTGATGAACAGCTCCGGCGCGTGAGCTGCAATGGCCCGCGCCGCCTGCTCCTCATGCGCCGGGTTGGCGTAGGCGTGCAGGAACACCAGCGCGACCGATGTCACACCGGCGGCGCGCAGAACATTGACCTGATGCAGAAGCTGCGCCTCGTCGAGCCGCTCAGCGACGCTGCCGTCGGCTCGCATCCGCTCGCTGACGTCGAGCCGCAGATTGCGCGGGACCAGTGGCGGCGGGTTTTCGATGCCGATATCGTAGAGGTCGTATTTGCGCTCGCGGCCGATCTCGAGCATGTCGCGAAATCCGGCGGTGACCAACAGTCCTGTCGGTGCGCCTTTGCGCTCGATCAACGCGTTGGTGAAGAGCGTCGTCGCATGCACGACCCGGCTGATGCCGCGCGGATCAAGCCCGCTCTCGGCGAGGATCGTGCGAACGCCGTCGACGACACCTTGCTGCGGATCGGCATGTGTTGTCAGAACCTTGCAGCCCCAGCGGCGGCCGCTCTCGTGATCGTGGATGACGAGATCGGTAAACGTGCCGCCGATATCGATGCCGAGAGAATATTCGCTCATGTGCTGTTTTTGGGTCTTGGGCTGCGTCGGTCCGTTGTCAAACAATCCATAACATTTCCCCGCACGGAGCGCGCAAACGATGGAATGCAGACGCAACCGCAGCGGCCTTCAACATCAGGGGAGCATGCAATATCGTCGGATCAGTATGATATCCGGTCGCCGCCATTTGGGCGGGGAGCACTGAGCGTCAAGCCCACAGCGCGGTATCGCGGGAGAGCGGCAGATGGATCTCAAACTCGCGGGCAAGATCGCGCTCGTTACGGGTTCGAGCCGTGGGATCGGTTTTGCCGCTGCAAGTGCGTTTGCCGGCGAGGGCTGCCGGCTGATGCTCTCGGCGCGCTCGGCCGACCAGCTCGCCGCGGCGGAGCGAGAGCTGCGGACCGCCGGCGCGGAAGTCGCTGCTTGCGCAGCCGATGTAGGCGAGCCGGATGGTGCGGCGGCGCTGATCGATGCCGCGGTCGCGGCCTACGGCCGTATCGACATTCTCGTTAACAATGTCGGCGGTGGGGGCGGTGGCACGCGTATCGCCGACAGCACAGACGACGACTGGCGCGGCGCGCTAGAGCGCAACCTGATCCAGACGGTCCGGATGATGAGGTTGGCGCTGCCGCACATGAAGGGGCAGGCCGGTGCCGCGATCGTCAATATCGCCTCGATCTCGGGCTGGTCGCCGCAACTGGCGATGTCGGGGCAATACGGCGCGGCGAAGTCAGCGCTGATCTTTGATACCGAGCGCTGGGCACTCGAATTCGTGCCGCACGGCGTCCGGGTCAACACCGTCTCGCCGGGCTCGATTCTGGTCGACGGCAATGGCTGGGACCGCTATCGCCTGGCCAACCCGGACTTCTACACCGATTACGTGCGCCACGGCTTTCCAATGGGCCGCCTGGGCACGGCCGCCGAAGTGGCTGACGTGATCGTTTTCGCCGCGTCACCACGCGCCCATTGGATCAATGGCCGCAACATACCGGTGGATGGGCTGGAGCAGCCGCACGCCCCGCTCGATCGTCGGCCGTTCTGATGCTGGCAAGATTCAGTCGGTGACGTGCCAGTCGACCAGGGCCACCCGCCGTCCCGCCGACGTCATCGAGCATCAAGGCGTCTCAGAAAGAGAAGCGTAACCAAAGACCAGTGGTTGACGCTGTGGGAGCGGCATGCGGAGATGACCGCGTCCGATCGTCGGCGAAAGGACGTGTTACGAATGAAGGCCCTAGCGGGTATCCGCGTCGTCGATTTCAGCTGGGTGCGGGCGGGGCCGTGGGCGACCCGCTGGCTAGGCGCTTTCGGCGCGGAGATCATCAAGATCGAATGGCCGGAGAATGAGCGTGGCCGGCTGCCCAGCTCCACGACCCCCCAGCAGCTCGAGGTCAATCTCAACACTTCAGGCAATTTCAACGACACCAACGTCAACAAGAAGAGCCTTAGCCTCAACGTCCGCACCGCAAAGGGCCTCGACATCGTCAAACGCCTGATCGCGGTCTCTGATATCGTGATCGAGAATTTCAGCTCACGGGTGCTCCGCAACTGGGGGCTCGGCTACGACGAGCAGTGCAAGATCAAGCCGGATATCGTCTACGTGTCGATGTCGGGCTACGGGCACACCGGCCGGCACCACCGCTACACGACATTTGGCCCTGTCGCGCAGGCGGTGTCGGGGCTGACCTTTCTTTCCGGCCTGCCCGACCACCCGCCAGCTGGCTGGGGCTGGTCGTATATGGACGACACCGGCGGCATGTACGGTGCGATGTGCGCGATGACTGGTCTTTACCATCGCAACATGACAGGGCAAGGCCAGCACGTCGACCTGTCGCAGATGGTGGCGAGCGTGCCGCTCGTCGGACCGGCGCTATTGGACTTTACGGTGAACGGACGCGGCTTGCGGCGCCCGGGCTACCCACCCGGCAACCGCGCCCATTGGCCCGGGACGCCGCTCACCGCCAATCACCGCGGTGGCCCGACTGTGGCGCCGCACAATGCCTATCGCACCGATCCCGGCGGCTACAACGACTGGTGCGTTATCGTCTGCCAGTCCGACGAGGAATGGCGGCGGCTGGTGCAGGTCATAGGCTCGCCCGCCTGGGCAAGTAACGACAAATTCGCCACCGTTGCCGGACGGCTGCAGCATCAGGAGGTGTTGGACGAGCAAATCGAGACTTGGACGAAGACACTTGGTAAATACGCCGTGACGGAACAATGTCAGGCTGCGGGCGTACGCGCGCTCCCGGTGCAAAGCGCCGAGGACCGTGTCGAGCATGACCCGCAGCTGCGCCAGCGCGAAATGTACCTTGAGATGGAGCACCCGGCGCTCGGCAGCCACAAGGTGCAGAACTCGCCCTTCAAACTCTCCGAAACGCCAGCGACGAATTCTTTGCCCAGCCCAATGATCGGCGAGCACACTCGGGAGATCGTCGAAGGATTGCTTGGGTTGCCGCACGAAGAGCTGCAGGCTGGGTTTACCGACGGAACTTTCTGGCCGACGCAGCGCCCCCGCTTCCCCTACCAGGAGGAGATGCTCCGGTGACCGACGCCGCCTCGCTGCCGGGGCCGCTGACCGGCGTGCGCGTGCTAGAGCTAGCCGATGAGACCGGCCAGTTCTGCGGCAAGCTGCTCGGCGATCTGGGCGCCGACGTCGTTAAGATAGAGCCGCCAGGCGGTGAGCCGTGCCGCCGCATCGGACCGTTTTTGGACGATGTCCCACATCCGGAACGCAGTCTGTCGTTCTGGTACTACAACACGTCAAAGCGCGGCATTACGCTCGACATCGGCACCGCCGACGGATGCGACCTTTTCCGGCGCCTCGTGCCGACGGCGGATGTCATCCTGGAGACATTTAGGCCAGGTTATTTGGCATCGCTCGGCTCCGATTACACGGCGCTGAGCCAGCAGAACCCGGGCCTGATCCTGTGTTCGGTGACCCCGTTCGGCCAGACCGGCCCGTGGCGTGATTACCTGTCGTCTGACCTGCTGCATATGGCTGCGGGAGGGGAGATGGCCTCATCCGGGTATGATGATGTGCCGGACGCGCCGCCGATCGCCCCGGGCGGCGGCAATGCTTGGCATATGGGCTGCCACTTCTCCCACATGGCGATCATGGCGGCGCTCGTACATCGCACGGTCTCGGCGCGCGGGCAATATATCGACGCCTCGATCCATGAAGCCTGCGCGCTGACCACGGAAGCGGCGATCGCCAATTATGTCTACCGAGGCGAGGTGCTGGAGCGTCGCACCGGACGACACCACGCCGCCGGCCCGAGCCCGCGCACCCAGTTCCGAGCCAGCGACGGGAATTACGTCTGCGCGCTGGTTGGTGGCCGGCTCAATCCCAGATACATGAAGGAATTGGCCGACCTGCTCGATACGAACGGCATGGCCGGCGATCTGCGCGACCCGAAATACCGCGACCAGGCGGTCATCACCGCCAACACCTCGCACATCATCGACGGTCTCGTCGCCGGCTTTATCGCTAGCCTGCCGGCGGAGGAGGTCTATCACCGCGCGCAGGAACGCGGCTTCACATGGGGCGCGGTCCGCGCCCCTGAGCAGTTGCTCGACGACCCGCACCTGGCCGACCGCGGCTTCTGGAAGGACGTCGCGCACCCGGAGCTCGGCCGCAGCTTTAT
>DASYXG010000089.1:0-3049 GCA_035935235.1 Allostellaceae bacterium | reverse complement strand
ATCCGGCTTCGGTCGATCACAATCTCGCGTTTTACGAAAGCCTCAGGCGCTTGTCGCCGGACGCGCGTAGCCGCGCTGTCCTATCGGCCAGCGCGACGCAGCGCCCGGCGTCCTAACGCGAAACTGGGGTGGTCATAAGTCTCGTCTGGAGGCGGCGTCGGGGACGCCTGCTATCGCCTGGAAAAGGTGTCGACGATATTGATGCCAGCTGGGCCGAGCAGCACAATGAACAGCGTCGGCAGAATGAACAGAATCATCGGCACGGTCATCAGCGCCGGGAGTCGCGCCGCCTTTTCCTCGGCCTTGAACATGCGCGCATCGCGGAATTCGGCGGCCAGCACGCGTAGCGACTGGGCCAATGGGGTGCCGAACTTGGCGGTTTGAGTCAGCGTGTTGACCACGCCCTTGATCGAGCCCATGTCGGTGCGGCCAGTCAGGTTCTCGAACGCCTGCCGGCGGTCTGGCAGGAAGGTGAGCTCAGCCGCAGTGATGCCGAGTTCCTCGGCCAGTTCCGGCCAGGTGCTCTCGAGCTCTTTCGACACGCGGATCAGGGTCGCATCAAGGCTCAACCCGGCCTCCGCGCAAATCACCATTAGATCAAGTCCGTCGGGAAGCGCGAGCTGGATGCGCTTTGCCCGTTTCGTCGTTAGATTCTTGATGTATATCCCGGGCGCAAAATAGCCGAACACGCCGGCAAGCGCCGCGGCGGCCAAACTGAAGTTGGGCGGTACCGGGATCAGCTTGACCGTGTAGTTGTTAATGAGCATGGCGACCGCAAAGGCTATGGGCAAGGCCAGCCGCGCAAACAGGTAACGGATCATCGCGTCGCGCGACCGCAGCCCGGCGCGTGCCAACGTCATGCGTGCGTCGGTGGCGTGCCGCGAGCGCAGCAAATCGAAGCGCATCACCAGGTCGCGCATCACGCTCGCCGGGGTCATTCGCTCGCGCTGTCGCCTAGAGGCGATTGCCGCCTGCCGCATCGCCTCCTTTTTGTCGGCGATTTGGGTTAGACGCCGCTCGAGTGACGAGTTGCCACGGAACGCGTGCCACATCGCAAAGAACGTGGCGACCATCGCGAGACCAGCGGTCACGGCGATCACATCTTCCAGGCCCAGACCAGCGGGTAGCCACTGCTCGATCCGGAAATTAGAAACGGGCATCGCGCTCATATTTCGAACTTCGCCATTCTGATCATGATGCCGATACCGCCGATGAGCATGCCGAGCGCGATCGCGACGAGGATCAGCCCGCGCACATCGGTAAACAGCACCATGATGTAGTTGGGGGACGTCATGAAGAGGATGATTGTCACCACGATCGGCAGCGAACCGAGGATCGCCGTGCTCGCCCGCGCCTCGGAGGCCATCGCTCGCGCCTTCTGCCGCATCGAACGACGTCGGCGCAGCAGATCGGAGAGATTTTGTGGCGTCTCGGCAAGGTTACCGCCGGTTTCACGCTGTACCCCGAGCGCGATGATGAAAAACCGGAACTCCGGCGTGTCGATGCGTTTGGCGATGTCCCAGAGCAGGCTATCGAGGTCGCGACCCATGCGCATGCCGCTCTCGACCGAGCTGAACTCGGCGCCGACCGGGTCGCCGATCTCATGTGCTGCGCTGATCACCGCCTCGGTCATCGGCAGGCCCGATTTCAGCGCGCGCACCATGAGGTCGATGGCGTCGGGGAACAGGTTGAGAAAGCGGGCCATTCGCCGCTTGCCCATGCGGCCGACGACGAAGTGCGGTATGGCGACGCCGATCGCCGTTCCCAGCAATAGGCTCGGCATTATCGGCAATTTGAGGAAGATCATCACCAGTCCACTGGTGATAATGACCGACGCACCGGTTGCGATTGCATAGTGGGTGACCGTGATCGGTCGGCCGGTGCGCGCCAGGCGCGCGTCGAGCAAGTCGCGGCGTGGGATCCATCGCTTGACGAAACGGTCCAGCATCGGGGTTGTGCTGTCGCGCCGCGACAGGGTTCGCCCCTCAGGTCCGGCGGCAGCGGCGGCGGTGCGCTTCTGGCTGCTGACGGCGGTGAGGCGACGACGATAGCGTCGCCCGCTGGGGCCCGTCACCAAACCCGCTACGAATACAAACCCTAGGGCGGTGATGGCGCCGAGGCCCAGCGCCATCAGTGTTGCTGGATCGATTGTCCCGCCCATGCTCTAAATCGCTTCGAGTAGAGCGCGGTCGAGCCCGAAATACTCAGCGCGCGGCAGGAAGGCAGGGCGGATGCCAGAGGGTATGAAAGTTCCGCGCAGCCGGCCTTCACCGGTCTCGCCCTGGAACTGATAACTGAAAAGCTCTTGCGTAGTGATGACGTCGCCTTCCATGCCGACCACCTCAACGATGTGGGTGACACGGCGGGCGCCATCGCGCATGCGGTTAACCTGGCAGATCAGGTGAACGGCCGACGCGATCTGCGTGCGCATCGCCTTCGATGGCAAGTTGTAGGCGCCCATGCTGATCATGTTTTCGAGGCGGGTGAGTGCCTCGCGCGGGTTGTTCGCATGGATCGTCGACATCGAGCCGTCGTGGCCGGTGTTCATCGCCTGCAGCATGTCGAGCGCCTCTTCGCCGCGACACTCGCCGATGATGATGCGGTCGGGTCGCATACGCAGGGCGTTCTTCAACAAATCGCGCATCGTGATCTCGCCGCTGCCCTCGAGGTTGGGCGGGCGCGTTTCGAGTCGCACCACGTGCGGTTGCTGTAGCTGCAGCTCCGCGGCGTCTTCGATCGTCACGGTACGTTCGGCCGGGTCGATCATACGCGACATCGCGTTGAGCAGCGTCGTCTTGCCCGAGCCAGTGCCACCGGAGATCAGGATGTTGAGCCGGCAGCGCGCGGCGATCTTGAGCACTGTCGCCATCGGCGCCGAGATGCTCCCAGTTTGCGCCATGACGTCGAGGGTGATGGTCTTCTTGGAAAATTTGCGGATCGAGATCGACGGGCCGTCGAGAGCCAGCGGCGGAATGATGATGTTGACGCGGCTGCCGTCCTCAAGTCGGGCATCAACCAGCGGCTTGGCTTCGTCGATGCGGCGGCCGAC
>DASYXG010000088.1:0-7161 GCA_035935235.1 Allostellaceae bacterium | reverse complement strand
CGACCAGCGGTGCACTTCGCTCGGGCCGTCATAGATGCGAAATGGGCGAACCTCGCGGAAGATGCGGGCGACGATGGTGTCGTCGGTGATGCCGAGACCGCCGAGCACCTGCATCGAGCGGTCGACGACGCGCCAGATCGCTTCCGAGCAGATCACCTTGGCCACGCTCGATTCGTGGCGGCCGCGCTCGCCCTGGTCGAGCACCCAGGCGCAATGCCAGATCGCGAGGCGCGAGGTGTGGATGTCCATCTCGTTGTCGGCAAGCATGAAGCCGACCCCCTCGTGCTCGCCCAGCGGCTTGCCGAAGGCGTGGCGAGTGCGGGCATAATCGGTGGCGATGTCGTGGCAGCGCCGCGCGGCGCCGAGCCAGCGCATGCAATGCGTCAGGCGCGCCGGAGCGAGTCGCGCCTGGGCGTAGCGGAAGCCCTGCCCGACCTTGCCGAGCACGGCGGTTTCCGGCACGCGCAACCCGTCGAGACGGATCACCGCATGGCCGCCGGCCATAAACCCGTCGAGCGTATCGAGGACCCGCTCGATGTGGATGCCGGGTGCGTCCATCGGCGCGAGGAACATCGTGGCGCCGGCCGGGCCCAATTCGTCGCTGTCGTTGCGCGCCATGACGATCGCGAACTTGGCGCCGACCGCCCCGGTGATCAGCCATTTCTCGCCGTCGATGACGAAATCGCCCTTGTTGCCCCCGGTATCGCGGCGTGCGGTGGTGAGCAGCATCGACGGGTCGGCGCCGGCGCCCGGCGCCGGCTCGGTCATCATAAAGCACGAGCGGATGTCGCCGGCGGCGAGCGGCCGCAGGTATTGCTCCTTCTGCGCTTCCTCGGCGACCTGCTCCAGCAGGTGCATGTTGGCCTCGTCGGGGGCGAAGCAGTTCATCGCGATCGGACCCAGCGGCGAATAGCCGGCCGCCTCGAACACCACCGCCTTGCCGCGATGGTCGAGCCCGAGCCCGCCCCACTTCTTGCCGACATGCGGCGACAGCAGCCCCGCGCGCTTGCCGAGCGCCACCAGCTCGTCGCGGAACTCCTCCGAGGGCCCGTGCGCGTGCAGCCGCTTGTCGTTTTCAAGCGGGATGATCTGCTCGCGCACAAAGGCTTCGGTGCGCTCGCGCCATTCGACGAGTTCGTCTGGTATCGAAAAGTCCATGCTCAGCGAACTCCCGCCCTGCGCCGCTCGCGCGTCGCGATATAAAGGCCGGAGGCGATGATGATGACCGCGCCAACCCAGGTCAACGCGTCGGGGAAGTTGGCGAAGATCAGATAGCCGAGCAGCGCGGTGCCGATCAGCTCGACATAGCCCAATGGCGCGATGACCGAGGCCGGCGCCGCCTGAAACGCCTTGATCACCAGGAAATGGCCGAGCCCGCCAAGGCAGCCGAGGCTCAGCAGCATTCCCAGATCGAGAAAGGATTTCGGCATGACGAAGATGAACGGGAGCACCATCGTCGTCGCCAGCGAGCCGAGCAGCGCGGCGAAGATGATCCCGGTCGCCGGGCTGTCATGGGCCATCACCCAGCGCGTCGCGATCTGGTAGAGCGCATAGGCGCCGGCCGAAGCCAGCAGCAGCAGCACCGCCGGGTTGGCGAAGCCGCTCCCCGGCCGGATGATCAGCAGCGCGCCGAGAAAGCCAACGCAAACCGCGCTCCACCGCCGCACCCCGACCTGCTCGCGCAACAGCGGCACCGACAACGCCGTCACGATCAGCGGCGAGGTGAAGCCGATCGCCGAAGCGGTGGCGAGCGGCACCTTGCCGATCGCCAGCACAAAGACGCTGTTGCTCCCCAGCATCAACGCCGAGCGGCCGAGTTGCACCAAGGGCCGCCGGGTCGCGATCAGCCGCCGACCGTATTGCGGCAGAAACACCACCAGCATCACGATCAGATGGCCGGTAAAGCGCGCCCAGACGATCTCCAAGACCGGATACCGCGCGGTGAGCAGCTTCATCATCGCGTTCATCAGCGGGAACAGCGACACCCCCGCGCACATCAACAAGATGCCGCGCAAGGCCTCGGGCCGGGGCCGCGCGGATCCGGCGGAACCCTCCTCGTCCGCCCGTTCGGTCAGAGGAAGCTGCGCATCGTCGCCGCGCGCTCGGCCGCGGCCATCTGCAGGAAGGAGAAATCGCTGCCGGGGAGCACCACGCGCACGCCCATCTCGATGTAGCGGCGCAGCAGCGCATCATTCGAAATGCCACCGACCCCGGCGTGCTTGCCGTGCTTGCGGCAGGCGTCGACGACGCTCTGATAGGCCGCGACGATGCGCTCGTCACCGAAGTTTCCCGGCGTGCCCAATTCCATCGCCAGATCGTTGGTGCCGATGAGCAGCGAGTCGATACCCGGCACCGCGGCGATGGCGTCGGCATTGGCGATCGCCTGCGGCGTCTCCAGCATGACGATGACAAGGGTCGCGGCGTTGATCGCGGCGCAAGTCTCGGCGAGGCCGAGTTTCTCATAGCCGAAATGCGGCAGCCCGCCGGCGACCGAGCGATGCCCGAGTGGCGGATAGCGCAGCGCCGCGGCGATCGCCTTGGCTTCCTCCGGGGTGTCGACATGGGGCACGACGATGCCGAGCCCGCCGCCATCCAAGATCCGCGTAGCGAGCCACAATTGGCGCGCCGGCACACGCGCCACCGGCGCGATCCCGGCGCCCAACGCCGCCACCGATATCTGCACCGCGGTGTCGAGATCCATCGAGTTGTGCTCGAGGTCGAGGAACAGCCAGTCGTACCCGGCCGCTTTCATCGCCGGGGCGATATCGACCGTGCGCGCCGAGCGCAGGATGATGCCGACCGCAAGCTCCCCGGCCTTCAATCGCTCAACCGCCGCATTGCGCAGATTTGCCGCCATGTATCGCTCCTCGCCTTTGAGATGCGGCGAGCTTAGAGCATTTTCCGCGGGCGCGGCATCAGCCGTTGGCCGGGGCGCGCCCACCGGGATGGCACTGCGCATCGTCGCCCTGCGGCGGGCTCACCCGCAGGAGAAGCTGGCCGGTCAAACCGCAAGCCGGCGAGAAGCAGCCGTCCAGAGCTTCCAGCGTCGTGTCGCGGAAGATCGCGCGGATCACCACGCCATCCCGGCTCCAGACATATTCGGCCGCTCCCTGGTAGCCATCCGCCGGACCGGGCCGGGCGCCGCATTCACGGTCCGCGGCGCCATACTCCGCCTCGAGCGCGTTCAGCACACCGCGGAATGCCGGCGGGTTGACCGCGTGCCGCGGCCGCTCGAGCTGGATGCGCTTCAGCCCATGCGTCCCCTTATCGATCTGGTAGTAGACGATGAGATCGTAGCCGCCGAGCGCAAAGCGGCGCGACACGAGCTGGGTATAGGCATCGCCGAAATCGATCGCCTGCGGCAGCACCGTGACGCGGGCGCCGAATTGCCGAAGCAGCGCCGCATCCGACTCGCCCCAATTGGTGCCTGACCAAACCGCATCGAGCCCCTGCGCCAAGGCCGGAGCCCCCAAAGCGAGCGCCGCGAGCGCGATGAGGGCAATCGGACGCAACGCTCAGAATTGCAGCGCCAGGTCGCGCACGGCGGCGCCAAAGGCGGCCTGGGGCAGCGATGCGGTTTCGCCCAATTGATGTTCGCGTCGCGAGACGCAATCCTTGGTCTCAGTGAAAACCGTCTGCCAGCTCGTCGCATGCGCCAGGCTGCCGAGCAGACAGGCGTCGTAATCGGTGTAGGTGCGGTCGGCGGCACAGCCGAACGAGGATCGGTCGGCGCGGGCGGCGGTGAGCACGATCCGATTCGGCGCGGCCATTGGCGGCCGGGCGAACGAGCCGCTGTAGCAACCGGAGACGATAACCACGGTCGGGACGCTGGCGCAGCCTTGATCCAGCGCGCGCGCCAGCGCCTTCGGGTCGAGCATCTCGTCCTCGCGCGACAGGTATATGCCGAGCCCACGGCCGCCGTGCGAGGTGATAAAGACAAAGCAGCCATCACCCGGACCGCTTTGCAACGAGGCGATGCGGCCAAGCACCTGGCGCAAGGTGGCGGGCTCGATGGCCCGGTTGCGGCCGCCGGCGCTCGCCGCCAACCGATGGATATCGGCTTCGGCGACGCCGTGCTCGACCAGCCATGCGGCGACCGCGCGGACCGCATTGTCGAAGACCGGCTGGGCGGTATCCCCGGCGACCAGCACGGCTCGCCAATGCTCGGCCATCGCGGCGCGCGGCATGGCGATCGTCAGCAGGATGAGCACGGCACCAAACGCGGTGATCAGGCGTTGTCGCATCAGGGCACTTTCGCGCGCCGAGGCGCCGACATGCCTGCCGGACGTCTGGGCGTGGCGTTACAAAGCCCGTTTAATGTGGCATCGTTTTGGCGGCTACGTCCAATGCGATGCGGATCAATATCCCGAGACCAGGAGCTGGACATGAGCTCACCGCTCGCCGACAAGACCTGCGTTCCCTGCCGTGGCGGCATCCCACCCTTGAGTTTCGACGAAGCCGAGGAGCTGCGGCGACACGCCCCGGATTGGGAACTGCTCGACCGCGCGACGCGAATCGAGCGGAGCTATCGCTTCAAGAACTTCCGCGAGGCCTTTGCTTTTGTCGAGCGCGCCGCCGCCCTTGCCGAGGCCGAGGGCCATCACCCCGATATCAGCTTCGGCTGGGGTTATGCGACGGTGTCGCTGCACACGAAAAAGATCAAAGGCTTGCACGAAAACGACTTCATCATGGCAGCGAAGCTCGACCGCATCGCCGCCGAGAACACGGTGCCGGCCTAGTCTGGCGAAAGGAAAAACGATGTTCGATGCCGACAGCGTCAAAAAGCTCCCGCGCCCCAAGGGACTGCCGTTCCATATCGGCAAGATCGGTCACATCGTCATCAATGTACGCGACGTCGCGAAATCGACGGCGTTCTACACGCAGGTCCTCGGGTTCGAGATTTCCGACGTCTACCCGGACGAGATGGTGCCGGGCGGCATGGTGTTCATGCGCTGCAACACCGACCATCACGGCATCGCCCTGGTCGGCTCGATGGAGGCGGCGGCGCCGAATATCGAGCTCAACCACATCGCCTTTGAGGTACCGAGCCTCGACGATGTGATCCGCGCCCGCGACCATCTCAGGCGCCACCAAGTGCCGATCGATTTCGCCGGGCGACGCCGCGCCGGTTGCCAGATCGCGGTGGAATTCCGCGACCCGGACAACCACCGGCTGGAGATCTACTGGGGCATCGACCAGATCGGCAGCGACGGACGGGCGCGGTCGGCGGCGGAGTGGAGCGGCAAGCCGAGCATCGAGGCGGCGATCGCCGAACCGGTGCCAGGCCAGGATTTGAGCCTTCGCGATCCGTCCTTACTTGGCCGTTGAGCTTTCCTTTAAGAGATCGCGAATTTCGCTCAGCAGCGTCTCGGTCTTGGTCGGCGCGGCATCGGTGGGAGCGATGTTGATCCGGAGCCGGTTGATCTGCTTGACCAGCAAGAACACCGCGAAAGCGACAATGACGAACCTAATGATCGCGTTGATGAAGAGTCCGTAATTGATCGTCACCGCGCCGGCTGCCTTGGCAGCGGCCACGGTCGGATACGCCCCACCCTTGATCGTAATGAAGAACTCGCTGAGATCGATGCCACCGAGCAAGAGGCCGATCGGCGGCATCAACAGGTCGTTGACCAGCGAATTGACGATCGTCGTGAACGCCGCTCCGAGGATGAGGCCGACGGCCAGATCGACGACGTTGCCGCGCACCGCGAAATCACGAAATTCACGCCACATCTTTTGCTCTCCCTGCGCCACCCCCGGCGCCAGTGAACCCGGCAAGGAGCGATCTTATCATCAACGCGGCGGGTTTGACCGGTTGCGAGACGGAGGCCGGGTCGGGCATGGTGACCGCGATGAAGAGCCCGCCGCGCGCCCAGCGTTACACCGTTACCGTGCGCAACCTCGTCGTGATGTGCAGCATCGGCATCCGCCCCGAGGAGCAGGACCGCCCGCAGCGGGTGCGAATCTCGGTCGAGCTGACCACCGCCGAGAGCGCACCTTATCCCGGGGACAATCGCCGCCGCGTGATCAATTACGAAAAGGTGGTGGCCGCGATCCGCGCCATCGCCGGGGCCGAGCACATCGATTTGTGCGAAGGCCTTGCCGAACGCGTCGCCACTTCCTGCTTCACCGATCCGCGGGTCGCGCATGTCAAGGTAGCGGTCGAGAAGCTCGATGTCTTTCCCGACGCCGAGGGGGTGGGGGTCATCCTCGAGCGCTACCGGCCTTGATGAACGTGTGATGGCGCCGCCGATCCTATTCGGCATCGTCAACATCACCGAGGATTCGTTCTCGGATGGCGGGCGCCATCTCGACCCCACGGCGGCGACCGCCGCCGCACGACGGCTTGTCGCCGACGGCGCGGATGTTATCGATCTTGGCGCCGCGGCCAGCAATGTCGCCGCAAAGCGGGTGCCTCCCGCCGAGGAAATTCGCCGGCTCGATCTGGTGATCGCCGCGCTCAAGGGCGATGGGATAGCGCTGTCGGTCGACAGCTTCGCGCCCGAGACGCAGCGTTTCGCGCTCCGGCAGCGGGTCGATTTCCTCAACGATATCGAGGGATTTTCGCACCCCGAGCTCTACCCCGACCTCGCGGCGGCCGACTGCCGGCTCGTCGTCATGCACGCGGTGCAAGGGCGCGGGCGGGCACAGCGCGTCGCCGTCTCGCCCGATGCGATCTGGCCGCGCATCGCCGGCTTCTTCGCCGCACGGATCGCGGCCTTGGAGGCGGCGGGGATCGCCCGGGAGCGCCTCATCCTCGACCCCGGCATGGGCTTTTTCCTCAGCAGCGACGCCGGGGCTTCGCTTCGGGTTCTCGCCGGGCTCAACCGCTTGAAGCGCGAGTTCGCCCTGCCGGTGCTCGTCTCGGTATCGCGCAAATCGTTCCTCGCCGCGATCACGGGCCGGGAGTCCCCGGAGGCACGCGGCCCCGCGACCCAGGCCGCGGAGCTCTATGCCGCCGCCAACGGCGCGGATTACATCCGCACCCACGATCCGGGTGCGCTCAGGGATGGACTTGCGGTAATGGCGGCGCTCGCCGCCGAACAGGGCCGTGCGGGCTGATTACTTGTAGGCGTCGCAGGCCGGCGCGTCACGACCATTGATTAGCTCACACCGTTCGTACAGGCTTCGCATAAACGAGGCCGGATCGCCGCTCCAGTT
>DASYXG010000087.1:0-2022 GCA_035935235.1 Allostellaceae bacterium | reverse complement strand
CAGTAGTGTCCGGTTAATCACCGAAGAGATTCAACTGGTTAGCGGATAGGATGGGGTGAAACGCGATTGGCTTCAGGGCAAGTGCCTGATCGAGCGGGAGTTTTTCAAAGATCGTGACACTGAGCGTTTGCAGGATCGTGTAGAGGCTGGCCTCGAGTCGAAGCCTCTTCTTGACGATGGCGATGAGCACGTAGATGGCGACGGCGATCCAGATTTGTGTCTTCACGGCGTTGTCGGTGGTGCCGAAGAAGGACTTGATGCGCAGGTGCTGCTTGATCCATTTGAAGAACAGCTCGACCTGCCAGCGGCAGCGATAGAGATCGGCGACGGTGCTGGGCGGCAAGGCAAAGTTGTTGCTCAGGAAGATGAGCGTCTTGCCGGTGTCGGGATCGCGATAGCGAACGCGGCGAAGCCGCTCGGGATAGCTGTTGGCCGATTTTCGGATGGTGAGCGCCACGGTCTGATCGCAGATGATTCCGCTCGTTCGATCGACCGGGCGTGATAAGAGGCGGCGTACGCGCTGGCTTGACTTGGCGCGCACCACGAAGAATGCGGCCGCGGCGGTCAGACGGTAGAGACGCGCGAAGTCGAGGTAGCCGCGATCCATGACATAGATGGCACCGGCTTCCGGGATGAGCACATCGAGGATGTCGGTGTCGTAGGACTTGCCGTCGTCGATGTGAACGGTCACAGGGATATTGCCTCTCAGGTCCATCATCGTGTGCAGCTTGATGGCGGCTTTCTGACGCTGGAAATGCGCCCAGGGAAACAGCGACAGGCAGAGATCGATCGTGGTGGTGTCGAGTGCATAGGCCGCACTGTCGAGATCCGCACCAAACGCATCGCCGGCATAGAGACGCCGCGCGATGACGATCAGCGACGCGGCAAAAGCCGCATAGAGCCGCCAATCACGCTGCTCGTTCGCGTCAGCAAGCGTACTGCGCCTCACCGGACCGCGGATTCCCATGTGATAGAGCTTCGCTTGCTGCGCATTGAGGCAGGTGACCGTGTCGCGCAGGCTGTCGCGGTAGGTCAGCTGAGCAAACGCCATGCAGCGAAACTGATCCTGGCAGCTGAAGCTCTTGATCGACCAATCCCCGCCGTAGCGTTCGACGCAGCGGCGGAAGGTGTGCTGTGGCAGGTGATCCATCAGCTGCGAGAAGACAAGCTTGCCTTCATACATCGCTCCGGCCCTTCGCTTCGTTGCTCCAGGCCGGAACTCGCCTCAACTCGATTTGCCGTTCAAGTCGCTAACACCCTCAATGCGCCGCTTTCCTCCATGCCTTCAATGCACTATCGCCGCCGCTGGCAAATCTTTCCGGACACTACTGCCCGGAATAGGTATTGTAGGTATTGGGTGCTGTGTCCCGGGAATAGCGACGACTTGGCTGCCGCCGCGACAGGCTGACGGGCCGTCTCATTCTTCGAGGCGGAACTGGATCGGCACGTCGGCGGTGCCGGCGACGGGCGTGCCGGCTTGCGTCGCCGGGTGGAAGCGCCATTGCTCGATCGCGGCGAGGGCGGCCTTGTCGAGGAGGGTGTAGCCGCTGGTGGTGAGCACGGCGACTTTGAGCGGCAGGCCCGCTGCCGACACATCGACGCGCAGCACGACGCGGCCCTGCTGGCCGCGCAGCTTGGCCGCATTGGGATAGTCGGGCTTGCGGTTGCCGGCGAAGCCGCTGATCGGCTGCGGCGGCAGGATCGGCGCGGCCGGCAGCGCCGGGGCTGTCGCGGTGGTGGCGACCTGCGCCGGCGCGCTGGGCGCAGGCTGGCTCGGCGCCAATGTGGCGATGCGGGGCGCCGCCGCATGATGACGCGGCGGCGCGGGTTTGCGCGGCGGCGGCTTGGGCAGCGGCTGCCGCGCCGGCTCGGCGACCGCGACGGGCGGTGGCGGCTCCGGCGCGGGCTCGGTCACCGCCGGCTCGGGCGGCGTCTCCGCCACGGCGCTGGGCGGCTCGGGTGCGGGAGCGGGTGGCGGGGCGGGCGTGGGCAGCGCCGCCGGCTCCTCGAACACCAGCGTGA
>DASYXG010000086.1:0-7876 GCA_035935235.1 Allostellaceae bacterium | reverse complement strand
GGCGGTGCTGCGCGCGCGCCTCCGTCCGTTCCGCGCCAATGTCGGCCCGGTGCCGCGCGGCGACGGGCATCCGGTCATCGTTCTGCCGGCTTTTTTCTGCTCCGACGGTATGACCCGGGGCTTCCGCCAATGGCTGACCGCGCTCGGCTATACGGTCGAAGGCTGGGGCAGCGGCGTCAATCTCGGTCCGACCGCCGCCGCGGTGACGGCGGTCGACCGGCTGTTGCGGGAGAGCACCGAGGCGACCGGGTGCAAGGCGAGCCTGGTCGGGGTCAGCCTCGGCGGCGTGCTCGCCCGCGCGCTGGCCAACGCGCATCCCGACCGGGTGCGCCGGGTCATCACCGTGTGCAGCCCGTTCCGGCTGCCGACCGCGAGTCCGCTGGAGCCGATCTACCGGGCGCTGGCGCCGCTGCATAGCGGTCAGCATTTGCTGATCGGACAGCTGACCGAGCCGCCGCCGGCGCCGACAACGGCGATCTATAGCCCGCGCGACGGTGTCGTCGCCTGGCGCAGCTGCATCGACGAACCGGGGCCGAACCGCGAGAACATCGCCATCGATGGCGCGCATACGACGATGCTCGCTCATCCGCTTGCGCTGCGGATCATCGCCGAGCGGTTGGCGCGGCCCTGATCAGCTGGAATGGGTCGGGTTGAGCGCCGCACGCCAACGCGCGAGCGCGTCGCGCAGCGCGCCGGCAACCTCGCGCCGCACCGGCGCCGGTAGAAAGGCCCCGATTGCGAGGCTCCGGCCGTGCGAGCTCACCGACAGCCGGTTCGACTCGTCTGGGTGCTCCTCGTAGATGACGCGCAGCCAGAATGGTTGAAAGCGCCAGAACCGGCGGTCGCCGCGAATGCCGACCCGCTCGACGGTGAACTCATCGTCGGCGAGCCGCAGCGTCTCGCGTTGCCGCGCGCTGCGGTACGACAGACGGAAGGCGATATAGACCAGCAGCACATCGAGGCCAAAAAACCCGCAGATCGGCCAGGCGCCGATGGTGACGAAGGCGACGCTGACCGCGATGCTGATCGCCCCGAGCACCAGCATCAGCAGGGTGAACCCGCGTGGCGGCAGGCTGCGGTAGGGCAGCAGCACGCGCTCAAAAAAGACGCGTGCGGGCGCCGGCAGGATTTCGGTTGAGGTAGCGGACACGTCCATTGCGCTCCCCATATTAAGGCGGAGCATGAAGCGAAGAAAGCCAGGCGGATTCGCGTCTAACGATTCTCTAATCAGTTTGGCCGCACCATCAGCCCACAACCCCCCTTTGGAGTGTGATGATGCGCTCTCTCCTGCTGGGCGCCACGGCTCTTCTTGCGAGCGGCGCGGCCCTGGCGCAAGCCCCCGTCTACGACCCTGACCAATTGCCGGCTTTTCACGGCAAGGTCACCAGCTACAGTTTGACCGTCAAAGACGAGGTGGACGGCGTCATTCTCGACGACGGCACGGAGGTTCACATCGCGTCGCGACTCTCGTCGGAGCTGACCTTCGCGATCAAGCCCGGCGATGCGGTCACCGTGCACGGGCTCAAGGCGACCGCCGCAGCGATGGTGCAGGCGCTGTCGATCGCCAACGATGCAAGCGGGGCCAGGATCGTCGACACGTTCCAGCCCGCCAACCCGCCGGATCGGCCTGCTGACACGCCGCCGCGAATGTTCGAAGCGCGCGGCCGGATCAAGATGCCGTTGCATGCGCCCGATGGCCGCGTCGACGGCGTGTTGCTCGAGGACGGCACGATCATCCGTCTGGCCGCGGGCTACAACCCGCCTGCCGATTGTCTGGCCGCCGGCAAGGACATCGTGGCGACAGGAACCGGGGTGACCAGCCTACTGGGTAAGGTGATGGAGACGCGCTCGGTGGCGCTCGACACCGAGGCCAACGCCCCCGGCACGCCGGGACGCACCGTGGTCATTCTCCCGGGTGGCTGGCAGCCGACCCCGGGTCAGCATCTGCCGCTGTTCAACCCGCCCTCGAACAACAATACGCCGGCCCCACAGCACTGAGCGGCTTTCGCGAGACAGCGTGTCGCCGCTAAACTTCGCGGCGATGCGCAAATTCACCAAGGCGGAGGTCGCGGAGTTCTACCGGTTGCTGGCGGAAAGCCGGCCGATCCCGCGCACCGAACTCGAATATATCAACCCCTTCACCCTGCTCGTCGCCGTCGTGCTATCGGCGCAGGCGACCGATGTCGGGGTCAACAAGGCGACCCCGGCGCTGTTCGCGCTGGCCGACAATCCCGCCAAGATGACCGAGCTCGGCGTCGAGCGGGTCGAGCCGCTGATCCGCACCATCGGACTTTACCGGACCAAGGCGAAAAACGTCGTCGCACTGAGCCGCATCTTGGTCGAGAAGCATGGCGGCGAGGTGCCGCGCGACCGCGACGCGCTCGAAGCGCTCCCGGGGGTCGGTCGCAAGACCGCGAATGTCGTGCTCAACGTCGCCTTCGAGGAGCCGCGGATCGCGGTCGATACCCATATCTTTCGCGTCGGCAACCGCACTGGCATCGCGCCCGGTAAGACCCCGCTCGCGGTCGAGCTGCAGCTCGAAGCGGTGACCCCGCCGCAATACAAGCTCAACGCGCACCACTGGCTGATCCTTCACGGACGCCATATCTGCAAGGCGCGTAAACCCGATTGCCCCCATTGCGTCGTCGCGGCGCTATGCCGCTACAAGGCTAAGACCGGACCTGATGAATTGATAGCGGCGCGAACAGCGGCGGCCAAGACAGCAAAATTGCCCGGCCCGCCCCGAAAGCCTCGCCGTCCGACCCCATCGTCAGCGGTGTCAGCGGCTAGGAAACCGCGCGCGCGTTCGGCAGCTCGGCGATGACATCGCTGTCGGTGGTGACCTGGACGTCGCCCGAAATCCGGCCGCCGGCCTCGATCTCGAGCTGACTGTAGCGGATCGTCCCTGACACCTGTCCGCTGGCGCGGATCAACAGCCGCTTGCGGACGACGAGGTTCCCCTCGAACATGCCGCGCACATCGGCGTTATCGATCGTCGCCGAGCCTTTGAACAGGCCCGATTCGGCGATATCGACATCGCGGCAATTCTGCAGATTGGCCTCTACACTACCCTCGACAACCAGCGTGTCGCACGAAGCGATCTCGCCCGACAGCGCGATCTCGCGGCCGACGGTGAGTTTGCGGGCCTCCGATTCGCGCCGTGCCACCGGTGGCGGCGGTGCCGGAACAGGACCCGGTGGCGTGACCGGCATACCGAGGGGTTCGGTCACCCGCCGCTGCGGCGCATCCGCCGGAGTTGGCTCTGGCGCTGCCCGCGGCGCCATTTCGGGGACGCGCGGCGGCACCGTCGCCGTGGCGCGGCCGACGGCGGTGACGGCCATCGGCGCCGCCACCGGCCGGGTGGGTTTCATCGGAATGCCCAAATCGTCGGCGGTATCAGCCATTCTGCGATCCTCGTCTTCGGGTCTTCTCCGGCCAAACATGGGTGACGCACCCCACCAAAGAGCAAAGGGAACAAGCGTCGACCTAGATTAGGCCGCCACCTCAACGGCGCGAGGCGCGGCTAGTCTTCGAGCGGCGCGCCCAGAAAGTCGTCGAACGACCGACCCTCCTCTGCGAAAAGATATCCGTTGGGGCAGAAGAAAACAAAACTATTTATCCCCCGCCTTGTGCGGTAATCGGCCGGCGTCGATAGGTTAAACGCAGCCGCCTACAGCAGCGACGGAAGACCGATCGCAGGCGAATGGCGAATCGCCGATGCTAAAGCGGCGCTTGTCGATGCACTCGGCGTCCCTATACTGCCGGCCACTTCCTGCCACCAATGGGATTGCTGATGGTTGCCGCCACCATCGACGTCGCGGGGATCGGTAACGCGATCGTCGACGTCATCGCTCATGCCGACGAGTCGTTTCTTGCCGATGAAGGCTTTGCCAAAGGGTCGATGACCTTGATCGACGCGGCGCGCGCCGACGCGCTTTACGCGAAGATCGGGCCGGCGATCGAGAGCTCGGGCGGGTCGGCTGGCAATACCATGGCGGGCATCGCCTCGCTGGGCGGCAACGGCGCCTATATCGGCAAGGTGTGCGACGATTTGCTCGGGCGGGTGTTCCGCCACGACATCACCGCGATCGGCATCCGCTTCGATACGCCGCCGGCAAGCGAAGGGCCCAGCACGGCGCGCTGTCTGGTGCTGGTGACCGGGGATGGGCAGCGCACCATGGGGACCTATCTCGGGGCCTGCGTCGATCTCGGCCCCGAGGATATCGACCCGGCGATCATCTCCGCCGCGCAAGTCACCTATCTAGAGGGCTATCTATTCGATCCGCCGCGCGCCAAGGAAGCGTTTCGCAAGGCGGCGCGGCTCGCCCATCAGGCCGGCCGCCAGGTAGCGCTGAGCCTCAGCGACCCGTTCTGCGTCGGCCGTCATCGTGATGACTTCATCGCCCTGGTATCGGGTGAGGTCGACATCCTGTTCGCCAACGAGGCCGAGATCTGCTCGCTCTATCAGACTGAGGATTTTGACGCCGCTGCCGCCGCGGTGCGCGGTCACGTCAAGATCGCCGCGCTGACCCGCAGCGCTGCGGGTAGCGTCCTCCTGACCCCCAACGACATCCACTATGTCGCCCCCGCGCGGGTCGAGCATGTCGTCGATACCACGGGGGCGGGCGATCTCTACGCTTCGGGCGTGTTGTTCGGCTTGACCCGCGGCCTGCCGCTCCCCACTTGTGGAGCGATCGGCAGCCTGTGTGCTGCCGAAATCATTAGCCATGTCGGCGCTCGGCCCGAGGCCGCGCTCGACAAACTCGTCGCCTCCGCCGGCCTGGTGTAGGTGCGGCCGGAAGGGACGTTGCGTGCACCGTGACTGAAAGCATTCGTAACATCGCGATCATCGCGCATGTCGACCACGGCAAGACGACCCTGGTCGATCAACTGCTGCGTCAATCGGGCATGTTCCGCGCCAACCAGCAAGTGGCCGAACGCGCGCTCGATTCCAACGAGCTCGAACGCGAGCGCGGCATCACCATCCTGGCGAAGTGCACGTCCCTCATGTGGGGCGAAACCCGCATCAACATCGTCGATACGCCAGGCCATGCCGATTTCGGTGGCGAGGTCGAACGCATCCTCAGCATGGTCGATGGGGTGCTGGTGCTGGTTGACGCGGCCGAGGGGCCGATGCCGCAGACCAAGTTCGTCGTCGCCAAGGCGCTGCGCCGACGGCTGCGTCCGATCGTTGTCATCAACAAGATCGATCGCCCCGATGCTCGCGCCGAGGCGGTGCATAACGAAATTTTCGATCTGTTCGCGCTGCTCGACGCCGATGAACACCAGCTCGATTTCCCGACATTGTTCGCTTCGGGGCGCGACGGCTGGGCGGTCGCCGATCTGGGCGCGCCGCACAAGGATCTGGCGCCGCTGTTCGACCTGATCGTTGCCCACGTCCCGCCGCCGCAGGCCGACCCCGACGCGCCGTTCGCGATGTTGGCGACGACGCTCGATTACGACCCGTATCTCGGCCGCGTGTTGACTGGTCTCATCCATTCGGGGGTCGCGCGGCTCAACATGCCGGTCAAATCGCTGGCGCGCGATGGGCGGGTCATCGAGCAGGCGCGGTTGACCAAGCTCCTCGCCTATCGCGGGTTGGAGCGCTTAGGGGTGGAAGAGGCGCGCGCCGGCGACATCATCGCGGTCGCCGGCCTGGCGGAGACCACCGTCGCCGACACCCTGTGCGCGCCCGAGGTCACCGAGGCGCTGGAAGCCGATCCGATCGATCCGCCGACCCTGGCGATGACCTTCTCAGTCAATGACAGCCCGCTCGCCGGCCGCGAGGGCACCAAGGTCACCTCGCGGATGATCGCCGAGCGCCTCCACCGCGAGGCCGAAGGCAATGTCGCGATCCGCGTCAGCCAAAGCCCTCAGAAAGACGCGATCGAGGTGTCGGGCCGCGGCGAATTGCAGCTTGGGGTGTTGATCGAGACGATGCGCCGGGAGGGGTTCGAGCTGTCGATCTCGCGTCCGCGCGTGTTGTTCAAGACCGATCCCGCATCGGGCCAGCGGCTGGAACCGGTCGAGGAGGTCTTTGTCGACGTCGATGAGGAGTATGCCGGCATCGTCGTCGAGAAGATGAGCCGGCGTAAGGCCGAGATGCAGGAGATGCGGCCGTCGGGCGGCGGCAAGCTGCGCCTGACGTTCCTGGTGCCGACGCGCGGCCTTATTGGCTATCACGGCGAGTTCCTCACCGACACGCGCGGCAGCGGGGTGATGAGCCGCATCTTCCACGGCTACGCCCCGTACAAGGGCGCGGTCGAAGGGCGGATCAACGGCGTTCTGATCTCGACCGCGAGCGGCGCCGCGGTCGCCTATGCGCTGTGGAACCTCGAGGAGCGCGGCGCGATGTTCGTCTCGCCGGGCGAGGCGATCTATCCCGGCATGATCGTCGGCGCGCACAGCCGCGACAACGATCTCGACGTCAACCCGGCGAAGGGCAAGCAGCTCACCAATATCCGCACCACATCGAAGGACGAGGCGGTGCGGTTGACGCCGCCCATTCAGATGAGCCTTGAAGAGGCGATCGCCTACATCGCCGACGACGAGTTGGCCGAGGTGACACCCAAGGCGATCCGCCTGCGCAAGCGCCTGCTCGACGCCAACGACCGCAAGCGCGCCGCCCGCACCGCGGCCGCGGAGTAGGGGGCGTCCGGCGCGCAAACAGGGAGAACCCCGATGTTGGTAGGAGCAGCGCCTGTCCTGACCGTCCAGAACATCGCCGCGAGCATCGAGTACGATCGCGACGTTCTTGGGTTCGACGTTACCTTCCAGTACTGCACACCGGTCTTCTACGCGTGCCTCTGTCGGAACGACGTGAACCTCCACCTGATCGCGGCGGAAAAGACCGAGCGGCTGCCAGGCAATAGCGCGGTCAGCGTTTTCGTCGACAATGTAGACGAGTTGCACGCCGAGTTGTCCGCGAAGGGCGCGAAAGTGCTCAAAGCGCCGGAGAACTATGATTACGGCATGCGGGAATTCAACGTCATCGATCTCGACGGTAACCAGCTGTTCTTTGGTATGGGGACGGGTCCGGAGGCGTGACTTCGCTCGTCGGCACGCCTTGAGGCGTATTCTCTTCGGATTGATCCTCGCCGGCTTGTCGCTTTTCGGCGCCGCCGCACAGGCGAAAGTGCGGGACGGTAACCAACTGCTCCAGCAATGCACCGCGACCATTGGGGCGCATGTGAATTTCTGCTTCGGCTACATCGACTCCGTGGTCGATCTGCTGGTCTTGAACAACGTGATCGACGGCATCAACGTGTGCCTTTGGAGCGAGTTGGACGATCCCTCGCTGCGTAACATCGTCGTCCAGTTCCTCAAAGATAACCCCAAGCTTCGCGGTCTCGGCGCGCCTGATTTGATCGCCCGGGCGCTTTCTGAGGCGTTTCCGTGCCCATAGGTATGCTCGACCGTAGAATCGCCAAAATCGTATGCTATCGACACGATGACTGTTGCCCTGTTGGAGCCGCCGGACGGTCCGGCCCTGCTGCTGATTAGCTGTTTTAGCAGCGGGGCGGCCGAGGGACGAGGCCTGTCCAAAATTGACTTCCCGCGCTCCGCGCGTATAGTTCGCGCCCTTCCCAAGAAAGCGGGCGAAAGCCCCGGCCTCCGGGCGGTAACGCGGTGGATGGCACTATTGGGATAACAACAACCCGAAACGGGATCGACCAATGAGCAAGCGTAGCGAGTCGAAATACAAGATCAACCGGCGCCTCGGCGTCAATTTGTGGGGTCGGGCAAAGAGCCCGATTAACCGGCACGACTACGGGCCGGGCCAGCACGGGCAGCGGCGCAAGAAGCCGTCCGATTACGGGACCCAGCTTGCCGCCAAGCAAAAGCTCAAGGGCTACTACGCCAATATCGGCGAGCG
>DASYXG010000085.1:0-2563 GCA_035935235.1 Allostellaceae bacterium | reverse complement strand
TTCGAAGCTGGCGGCGAGGCTCGAATACACCGTCTCCTGCATCGCCACCTCGACGAGGCGGCCCTCGCCGCTGCGCTCGCGTTCGAACAGCGCCGTCATGATCGCGCCGTAGAGGTGGATGCCGCCCATGAAATCGACCAGGGTCGGCCCGGCCTTCATCGGTGGCCCGTCGGGCGCGCCGGTGACGCTCATGATCCCTGACGCGGCCTGGATCGTCAGGTCCATCGCCAGATTGTCGCGGTCCGGACCAGTGATGCCGAACCCGGTGCCGGTGGCGTAGATCAGGCGCGGGTTGATCTCCTTCAGCACGCTCCAGCCGACGCCGAGATCGTCCATCGTCCCGGGCGAGAAATTCTCCAACAGCACATCGGCGCGCCGCACCATGTCGAACAGCAGCTCGCGCCCCTTCGGGTGCTTTAGGTTGAGGCTGACCGCGCGCTTGTTCTGGTTGAGCATCGCGAAGGGCAGGGTCGCGCTCTTGCCCGGCGCGGCGCGGCGGCGCAGCGGCTCGCCATGCGGCGGCTCGATCTTGATGACGTTGGCGCCGGATTTCGCCAGCAGCAAGGTCGCGTACGGGCCCTGAAAGATCTGCCCGAAATCGATGACGGTGATGCCCACAAGGGGCATGGCTTGCGGCAGGCGTGGGGTCGCTGGCGGCGTTTCGGACATCGTGACTCGAATTCTGCGCCGCCCCGCGCCGCGCGCGCAAGCGGAGGGATCAGGTTTGGAAAGGTGGACGCAAATAGCACCCTCCCCCGGGCTTGGTCCGGGGGTACACGTCTTTGCGAGCGATGGTGACGGTTAAGACGTGGATGGCCGGGTCGAGCTCGGCCAAGGCGTGGTTATGAGATCGCGACAAGTGGGGCGTAGTTATCGCTTCGCGCTCTCGCGGGGGAGACCGCCAAAGTGTTTCCTGATGTCCTGCGACGCGCCCTGTTGGAGCAAGAAATTCGCTAAATCGGCATGCCCGTTCATTATCGCGTAATGCAGCGCGGTGCAGCCCATGTCGCCGATCTTATTGATGTCAATGCCCGCCCCGATTAGCAGTTCGACGGTCCGCCGATCCCCACGCCAAGCGGCGATGTGCAATAGGCTGTCGCCGGTCGGATCAACAAATGTGAGGGGATCGATCGGGGCGTCTGGGCCATCCGACCGCCAATTCCATAGGTGATTGTATCTTTGCCGTATCTCTTCGATTTCTGCCCCATCCAGCTTCCTGGTCATCAGTACTGCGCCTTCTCGCTAGACCGCCTCGATTCCCGTCGGCTGCTTGCGCAGGAAATCGAAATCGCAGCCTTTGTCGGCCTGCAGCACCTGGTTGCGGTAGAGCCGCGCGTAGCCGCGCTCGGGCACTGGCGGCGGGTTCACCGGCCGGCGCGCCAACTCCTCGTCGGACACGAGCAGGTCGATGCGGCGCTTCTCGACCGACAGCCGGATGCGGTCGCCGTTCCTCACCTTGGCAAGCGGCCCGCCGGAGGCCGCGTCCGGCGTCACATGCAGCACAATCGAGCCATAGGCGGTGCCGCTCATCCGCGCGTCGGAGATGCGCACCATATCGTTGACCCCGGCGCGCGCCAGCTTTTGCGGGATCGGCAGGTAGCCGGCCTCGGGCATGCCCGATGGCGACAGCGGCCCGGCGTTCTGCAGCACTAGGAAATCGTCCGGCGTCACGTCGAGTGCCGGATCGTCGATCCGCGCCGAGAGATCCTCGAGCGAATTGAACACCACCGCGCGGCCTTCCTTTTCGAACAGTTTGGGGTCGGCCGCCGAGCGCTTGAAGATCGCGCCCTTGGGCGCCAGCGAGCCGAACAGGGCGACCAATCCGCCCACCGGCTGCAGCGGGTCGGCAAGCGGCTTCACCACATTGCGGTCGACCGGCCCGGCGGGCGCCGCCAGCCGCTCACCTAGCGTCTCGCCGGCGACCGTCAGGCAATCGAGGTGGAGCATCGGCTGCAGCTCGCGCATCACCGCGCCGATGCCGCCGGCGGCGAACAGATCTTCCATGTAATGCGGCCCGGTCGGCTTCAGATCGACCAGCACCGGCGTCGTGTCGCTGATCTCGTTGAGGCGCGGCAGCGAGATGTCGATCCCGGCGCGGCCCGCCACCGCGGTCAAATGCAGCACCGCGTTGGTCGAGCCGCCGATCGCCATCAACACGCGCAGCGCGTTCTCGACCGATTTCTCGGTGACGATCTGGTCGGGTGTCGTCTTGCTCGCCGCCAGCGCCATCGCCGCGCGGCCGGTCGCCTCAGCGGCGCGCAGCCGGTCGGCGTGCACCGCCGGGATCGCCGCGCTGCCTGGCAGGATCATGCCGAGCGCCTCGGTGATCGAGGCCATCGTCGACGCCGTCCCCATCACCGCGCAGGTGCCGGCAGTGGTCGCAAGATTGCCCTCGATCTCCTGGATCTCGTCGTTCGACACCTCGCCGGCGCGGTATTTCGCCCAGAAACGCCGGCAATCGGTGCAGGCGCCGAGCCGCTCGCCGTGATAGCGCGAGGTCATCATCGGCCCGGCGACGAGGCCGATCGCCGGCCGGTTGGCCGAAATCGCGCCCATCAGCTGC
>DASYXG010000084.1:0-4826 GCA_035935235.1 Allostellaceae bacterium | reverse complement strand
CTCCAGCGTTCGAGCCGGTCGATCCGGCATTCGGCCAGCCCAGCGGCCGATGACACCGGAGCGGAGAACTCGGGCGCGCCGGCATTGAGATAACGCATGCCGGTGTCGTACCAAGGACAGATCTCGTCGTGGCCGACCGGCCAGCCGCCGAGCGGCACATGCGGCCTGTCGGCGAAGTCGATATCGTCGAAGGGCACGCAGCGCCCGCCCCACAGCAGCGAGGTCCCGCCGAGCGCGCGCCGCACCGCGATCTGCATCGGCGCGTGGCGCGCGGGGTCGGCGATCTCGGCGTCGGCGAGCGCCTGAAAATCGGCGCGAAAACCGTCCATCCCCCCGGCGAGCAGGGTCACCTCGACACCGTGCCGGCGCAACTCGAGCACTTGGACAATGCCGGCGGGGCCGGTGCCGACGACGAGCACCGGGATGTGGTCGAACAGGTCGGAAGGGATTTCTTGACAGATCATCGTGTAAGCAACGGCTCGTTCGAACATTTTGCAGCGTGACACAGATGGATTACGTAACCCTTGCTTCCGGCTTGCCGGCGTCGTCGCGGCTGGGTTTTGGCTGCGGTAGCGTCATGGGTCGGGTCGGTCGCGCCCCGTCGCTGCGCGCGATCGCTGCGGCGCTCGACGCCGGGATCACCCATTTCGACGTGGCGCGCTCCTACGGCTACGGCGAGGCGGAAGCGCGGGTCGGTGAAGCGTTGCGCGCCAAGCGCGACAAAGTCGTGATCGCCAGCAAATTCGGCCTCAACCCGCCTCGCTCGGCCGGCGCCCTGCGCGCCTTGAAGCCGATCGCCCAGCAACTCGCCGCGACCATCCCCGGCGCGCGTGGCGTGATGCGCTCGTTCGTCGGCGGCGCCAGCGCGGCCGCAGACCGGTTCTCGGTCGCGGCCGCGGAGACCTCACTCAACCAAAGCCTCTCCGCGCTCAAGACCGACTATCTCGACATCCTGTTCCTGCACGATTGCGGGGCGGACGATCTCGGCGACGAGCTTGTCGGCTTTCTCGATGGGCAAATCACCGCGGGCAAAATCCGCGCCTATGGCATCGCGACGGACATCGACACCGTCGTCGCGTTAAATCAGGCGCACGGCGGCCGGCTGATCTACCAGTTCGCCAACAGCATCGCCGCCTGCAACGCCGAGCGGGTCGCCGGCAGCGGGTGCCGAATCGTCGCCCATAGCCCGTTTTCGGGCGCCGACACGCTTCGTGGCGGCGACATCCACCGTGCGATGCTTGCCCATGCTTTGAGCGCGGCCGGGGTGGACGTGGTACTGTGCTCGATGCTCGACGAGTCGCATCTCCGCGCCAATCTCCAAATCGCCAAAGAACTCGTCGAGGCGGAACACCGCGCACCGGCCGCCTGACGCTCACCCTCGGTTCCTCATTGCACAGCGTTTGGGTCTTCATCACCGATTGCGGCGACAGCGCGGTGACGCTACCGCTCGCGCTGCTGGTACTGATCTTCCTCTTCGTCGCCAACGAACGCCGCCTCGGTTACGCCTGGATCGCGACGATAGGCGGCTGCGCCAGCGCGATCGGCATGCTGAAACTGGTGTTCGGCGCCTGCGGCGAAAATATCGCCGACGGACTAATCGTCAGCCCGAGCGGACACACAGCGATGAGCACCGCGGTGTACGGCTCGCTCGCGGCGCTTGCCGGAAGCAGGCTTCCGGCTAGACAACGCGCCGTTGTCTACGCCGCGGCCACGGCGGGGATCGTCGGCATCGCCCTGTCACGGGTGGTGTTGCACGAGCACAATTTTCCCGAAATCGTCATCGGCTGGTTGGTCGGCGCCGTCGGCGTCGCGAGCTTTGCCGCGATTCTGGGCCGTCGCGAAGCGCCCGCCTTGCCCTTTGGCTGGATGCTGGTCTGCGGCGTCGTGCTCGTCGCGATCTTGCACGGCACGCGCTGGCAGATCGAGCCCGTCTTGCACCACTTTGCCCGGATTTTTCGCCTGGCCCTGCCCTATTGCCGGTAGCACCCCGGCGTCAGGCGGCATGCTTTGCCGACGCCGATCGGTGCTTCGCGATGCCGAGACCGGCCAACACGTCGCACACCGGCAGCACCGGCGCACTCTCCGCCGCATAGGCGACGATCGACAGGAACTGCTCCGGGGTGCAACCGAATGGCGACGGCGCCTCGGTCACGTCATGCGTGTAGAAGATGACCCAGCCACTCGCCGCCCGGGCGTCATCGATCAAGCGGCACAGCGCTTGGCGATCGAAATCCCGACTGTAGATGCTCGAGCTGCGCAGATCGGAAAGGTCGACCGTGCCGCGATTAATGCCGCGTCCGGTACCGCGGCACGACGCGAAACGGTCGCCGAGGGCGTTTTTCGCCGTTAGCGACACGCCGCCGAACGGATACGCGAAATTGTCGAGGGACACGCCGGCAATTACCTCCGCTAGCGCCGTCGCGTTGCGCGCGATCTCGGCCGTGATCTCGGCCGGCGAGGCATGGCAGCAATCGCGATGGCTATAGGTGTGGCAGGCGATCTCATGGCCTTGCGCATGGGCGGCGCGCAGATCGTCTGCCCCGAACATCTTCCCCAGATCGCTGTCCGTGCCGGCGAGCCCCATCGCCGCGTAATAGGTTCCGCGCTTGCCGAATTGCTCGAGGATCGTCCCGCCATTGACCCAAGCCGAGCGGGGGAAATCGTCGAACGTGAACGAGACGACCCCGCCGGGCCACTCGATCTTGGCTGGCCGCGTGCGCAAGATCCCGCCGAGTTCGCGGGCGAGCTTGGCCGCAATGGAGACCCGCCTCGACGCGAAGCTCATGGTGTCCCGGAGACAGCGGTTTAAGCATCCGTCTTAGCGCGATTCCCTTGTCGAGAACTTAAGACGCGGCGCGCGCTACATCCCCCGCGCCATCCGCGCCGCCCTGCGCTCTTTGAGCGCCTGGGCGCGTGGCGTGTCGATCGCCGGCACGCCGGGAAGGCGCGGGTTGAGACGCCGCGTCTCCCATACCCATTCGTCGCCGTCCATCTGGTAGCTCTGCTGGCTCTGCGTTGCATTGCGATTTATCAGCGGCCGCGCATAGAGCGGGTGGGTCATGCTGCGGATTTCGTGCTCGATCTCGAACAGGGTCTCGTTGGTGTCGACATCGACGATGTGCTCGAAGCGGTACTGGTAGGCATTGCTCTCCTCAGTCAGCACCTCCCGCTTGACCAGCTCGTGATAGGGCCCCGAGAAGTTCTGCACATAGACCTGGATGTGGTGGCCATCATAAGGCCTCTGCACGTCCTTTTTCTGGCGGAACCGCAATTCCTGATGGTAGCCGACACCAACATGCGCGACCCGGCCCTCGCCTTTACCTTCCACGGAGGTCAGCGCGCCAAAAATCTTGCGATAGAACTTGGCGATACCCTTTGCCGTCCCCATCGGCACGTCGAATTCGAGATAGGGCATGCCGAGGCTGACCGCCCCGAACCGTTTCTCGTCCGGGCTGTGCATGTTGAACCTGTTGCCCCAGGGGCAGGTGACCTCGACGTAGTCGTTGTTCGGCGACACTTTGAACTTGGTGCCGTCGAGCGCTTTCGCGACGCTGTCGAGGCGCTTCAACAGCGCGTCGCGGTCGGGGGTGACGAGGCCGATCGCCCCGCGCAAGACCCAGGGCTCGCCGGTTGGCAAATGAAACTGGCTCTTGCCGACATTGACCCACATGTTGGCGAGGCCCGTGTTCATATACGGATCGCGCGTCAGCCCCAGCCCGGAGATATAGAACGCGGTCCCGAGGATTTGGTCGGGGATCTGCAGGTTTACGTGCTCGAGCCCGACGATATTGCCGAGATCCTCGGCGTCGCGGTCGTAGTGTTGAACTTTGGCGGCCATCGTTTCCTCCGAGCGAAGGGCTTGAGCGACTCTAACGCGGCCCTCGTGTTCCGGTCGAGAAATTGCCGCCCGATTGGCTGTGCCGGCGTAAGAAGGGCAAATGCACAACCCTGCGGGCGATCAGCCACATAAGAGCGCCTTCCGAGAGTCGGTCGACCCGCTCGCGACAAGGCGCTACGGGACGTTTTGTGTCGCTTCGCTGCTGTCGAACATGGGCACCTGGGCCCAGCAGGTGGCGGAGCCGTGGCTGCTGTTGAGCATCGGCGCCTCGTCGTTTCTGATCGGGCTCGACTCCTTTGCCGCCGGCGCCCCGGTCTTTCTTTTGACCTTGCTCGGCGGGATCTTAGCCGATCGACGTGATCGCCGGCGCGTTATTACCCTGTTCCAGTCGATCCAGATGCTGTGCCCGGCGACCTTGGTCGCGCTATTGCTGATCGGGACCGTTCGGCCTTGGGTCGTCATCGCCCTGTCTCTCATCGTCGGCGTAACCGACGCCGTCTCGATGCCGTCCTTTCAGTCAATCGCGCCCTCGATTGTCGAGCGGGAGCAAATCCCCGCGGCCTTGGCGCTCAACTCGACACAGTTCAACCTGTCCCGGATTCTCGGACCGGCGGTTGCCGGCGTGGTCATGGCCGGGGTCGGCGCCATCGGCTGCTTCGCCCTCAATACGGCGTCATATATCCCGTTTATCGGGGTGGCGCTGTGGATCTTGCCGCACCAGGGTCGCACCGTGGCGGCCCGGGACCGCTCCGATCGGCGGCATCTGCTCGCCGGTATTCGCGTGATCGCCCGCGATCCGCTGCTGCGCGGGGCGCTGCTTACGGTGCTAGCGACGAGCGCGCTGTGCGGGCCGCTGATAACATTTCTTCCGGTGTTGGTGAAAGACGGGTTCCATCGCGAGGTCACGAGCTTCAGCCTTGTCGTCACCGCATTCGGTATCGGCGGTTTGGTTGGCGCGGTCGGACTGCTCGGGGTCGATGCCAGGCGC
>DASYXG010000083.1:0-9693 GCA_035935235.1 Allostellaceae bacterium | reverse complement strand
ATGAACAGGCCAAGCAGCACGATCGTCGGCAGCATCAGGCAGATGGCCAGCCGCCGCTCATCCTCGAGCAATCGGGTGATCGGGCCGCGTCGCGGCGCGCGGACATATTGTGGTCGAGCGACGGCGTCGACTGTCGCCATTCGGCGCTTTCCCTCCGGAGTCCAGCCACGGCGCCACGGCGCCACGGCCCGATTTTGGAGAAATCTTTAGGCGCAACCACGGTGCCGCACAAGGGGACGCCCGTAAGCTTTGGGTAATGCAAGCCAGCCATGCCGGCGTGGCACCGTCCGCTGCGGCTTGCAAGCGGCTCGTCTCGCGGCAATTCTGTCGCTATGCCGGGCAAGCGCAACGAGGATCGCGGTGAGTTGCTGCGTGAGCTGATGGCGGTGTTCGACGAGCTGCCGCCGGCGCTGCGCGCGGCGATCAACTACGCGCCTGAACCCCTCAACCCCAAGGACTTGGCGACGCTGTGCCGCCGCCACGGGGCGGAAAACGTGCTGGCGATGATCGAGCTGAAGCTGAAGCGGCGCGGGCGCGAGCCGGCGCCGCCGGCCGCGAAATTGCCTTAGGTGAGTTCCGCCGCGGCGCTGCTGCCGTGCCGCAGATTGCGGCGCGCCGCCATCGCATCGCCGATCTGATGAGCGATGTCGCGTGCCAGATACGGGGAGCCGCTGCGTTCGGCGGCGGCTTGCCGGTTGAACAGGCAGGCGAGCTGAGCCTCAATCACGCCGAGTTCGGCGGCTATGACGTCGGTTTCCGGGGTCATCAATTCGCGAACCACCGCGCCGAGTTGGCGCTCGTCGAGCGGCTGGGCGATCAAGCGCAGATCGTCGTCGCTCCGCGCCGGCGGCGGGGCGCCGGCGGGCGCGACCACGACCACCTTGATGCCGCTCTGCCAGTCTTGCATTCGGCGCGCCGCCGCCAAACCGTCGCTGCCGTCGCGCAGTTCGCCGACGATGACCGCAAGATCGAACCGGCGCTGCGCCAACGCGATCAGGCCGTCGCGGCTGTGCGCACGATCGGCGACGGCAAAGCCAGCGTCGCGCAATAGCACATTGATCCGCCGGCGGCTGTCGCCGTCACGATCGATGACCAAAGCGGAGGGGCGCTTCGCAGCCATTGACGGCAATTCTATAGCGCAAATTCACCAGACCGCAGCCAGTTTCGCTGTGGATTTATCTCGGTTTTTACGCGGTTACTTATCGGTAATCTAAACAACGTCTTAGCCTTAATGGAAATTTACTATGAACATTGAGTTTACATTTGCGCTACGGTGGCCCAACGCGAAGCTAGGCAAGCGGCGCGTCCCGCGGCATCCTCGCGCTCGGAAGAGTACCGCTCCCGGTGGGGCGCGCGGGCTTCATAACCCAGGGAAGCTCTGAAGTTTCAATGAGGTTTTGCACCCCCCGACGAATTTTAGGCGATAACGAACCAATAACTTACGGGTCATTAGCAAAACTTTACTCGTCGCAGGGCGGACGGGGATGAGCCGTCCGAGTGGTCATCCACACACCCCCGCCGAAGTCGCGAACGACCCGGGTGGTCGCAACAACTGCAAGCAGTCCGGCACGTCGTACGAGAATCTCCTTCTCCATCACGGCCAGTGTCAAGCCTCGCCTGGTACCTCATGGCGTCCCCCATTCGCCTGTTCCAGCGATGCAACCTCCAGAACCGCCTCGTCGGGCTTTTCTGCCACCTGATTCAAGATCGGAGTTTTTGGCACCCGTACTCTTCCGTGCACCGCGATTGAGCGATCGTTAAGGAGAACGAGAGCGTCTGCAAACCATGGCCACGACGTCGCAGCCACTGTGGGCTTTCGGCTTGCCTTCGGGGACATGAAGCCTCGAATCGAGTGATCCATGCGGGCAGATTTGATTCCCGTTCCTCGATCACCAGGCGCCGACTCGGGTTAGCCTCCGGCTCGCGGACGGGCGGTTGACAGCGTGGCAGCTTTCACCTTCGAAGCCGCCGCGCAACGCCTCAGGTGAATGGCAGCTCTCGGAAAGCGACACCGGGCAGCCGGCAAAGGAAGGTCTGGTGTCCGATCCCAAATCGACATTCGACGATGCGGCACTGACCGGCTCATTTTGCCCCTACCAGACATTGCGGCCGCCGGTGAGTCGGACTTCGGCGCGCATCGCTATGCCGGTGCAACCACAAACCCGGCGCGTGGAAAATGCACGCAAACTTCGCCGATCTCACGATCACTGCGCCGGATCACGATTTCATGCACGTCCGAGGCGACCAATTTACCGACAACCGGGTCGCGTCCGGTATCGTCCGGCATGACGGTAACGGTCTGGCCAGATTTCCGACCGATAGGATCCTGCGGATCGACGGTCGCCCCGCCGATCGATGTGGCATCCCTTGCTACATCGAGAGCGTGTTGCGCGCTCATTTGGCTTCGGCTGCCATGGCCGATAGCCGCGATGCTCTCAGCCCAAGTCAGGAGCCTCGGAAAACCGTCGAGCGGCGCCGCCGCCGATCCGAAATTCTGTCGCAAGTACCAAATTGGATGATAGGCGGCGAGATCGGCGAGGCCAACGGCAGGGCCCTGCAAGAACGAGCGCCCGTCGGCCAGCGTCTGATCCAGCCAATCGAAATGCGCGCGCAGCTGATCAAGATGGTTGGGCACCGCCGCCAGCATTACTACGGGATCGATATTTCGGCCGGAGAACTTGGCCCGGTCTTCGAGAAATCCCTCAGGCAATACCTCAGGCCGCTTGGCGAAGGCGATGCTGACGGCGGGGAGGAACATGGTCTTCTCTGCCCACCAGGCAAGCGCGTCCGCCGCGCCGCGACCGGCGGGATAAAAGCTCGGAGTGGGGTACCGCCGCTCGAGTTCGCGCATGATCAACTGGCTGTCGCAATAGATGTCCGCGCCAATCTGCAGAACCGGCGTCTTGCGATAACCTCCGGTCAACGCCGTCAGATTCGGTTTCGGCATGATCTGGGGAAGCTCGACCGACGCCCAGGCGAGGCATTTGAGCCCAAAACCGAGCCGGACTTTCTCCGAGTAGGGAGAGGTGTCGTAGTGGTGCAAGATGATGTCGGTCATCGGAGATTCTCCATCGTATCGTTGAGGTGCCATCAGCCTGGAGCGTTGTCGGCACCGAGGAATTCGGACACAGCCCGCGCTACGGCTTCCGGCTGTTCCAACAGCAGAAAGTGCCCGGCACGAGGTAGATCGACGACCCGTACTCGCTCGCCCAACTGCTCGCGCAACGCATGCCCATTCCCCGGCGGCGCCGCTTCATCATCGAGCCCCTGGACTACGAGAAGGGGGGCCGTACCGGCGCTCCACCAATATTCGAGAGGCACGTTCCGACTGGTGGCGAGATGCGCGATAAAGACCGCAGGCCAGCATTCGACGTGCGCAAGTATTTTTGGATCGGACGCGGGCGAGAGCCAGCGCGCGCCCAGCACGGTGACGCAATCGCTGCCATTCATCTTGGCCTGCGTCGCATTGCGAAAGTGCGTGCCGATCGGCCCCGTCAGGGGCGCGATGAGGCCACCCGCCGCAAGCAACGTCACGCTGCGAACCAGCGATGGCTGATCGACTGCCAGACAGCGGGCGATCCGATTGCCGAAGGCATGTCCGACGAGGTGCGCCGGACCACAGCCGATCGCCGCAATGACGCCAGCGACGTCACCTGCCAGATCGTGCAAGGTCGCGCCGTCGAGAGAACCGCAACTGCCTCCGACGCCACGCATGTCGATCGAGATCGTCTGGAACCCGCTGGTGACCAGCGCGCAGGCCAGATGATCAAAATAGCCAGTGCTACAGCCCGCATTTGCAAGCAACACGACTGGTGCGCCCAAACCGCAAAGTGTGCATTCCAACGTCGCGTCACCGACCTCGATGGTTCGATGCTGCTGCTGCAATCTCACCTCCCGCTTTTTGCTGCTTACGGCGCACGACTCCCCCTGTCGCGCTGGTCATGTCTCCCGCGACCCTGCGTTAGTGCCCAAGCTGCCTGAGAGAGGGCGAACACCGCCCTAAACTCCTGCCGTCAGATGTAGTGAAAAGTGGCCGCTATCGCTGGCCAAAAGCGGACTCCATCCCCAAAAGGGCGTCGGTCCTAAGGAGCGACAGTGGGTATTATCGTGTCCATGTCGTTGGACTTTGCGGAATGCGACCGGGCGCGCCTGGCACGAGACCCGGTGTACGACGGGCAGTTCTATACTGGCGTTCACAGCACCGGTATTTACTGCCGTCCGGTGTGTCCGGTGCGCCCCGCCCGGTCCGCCAATGTTTCATTTTTCCCGTCGGCCGCGGCAGCCGAAGCGGCGGGTTTCCGTCCTTGCCTGCGGTGCCGGCCTGAGACCGCTCCGTTCTGCAGCGCATGGATCGGCAGCAGGGCAACAGTTGAAAGAGCGCTGCGGCTTATCGTCGAGAACGGTGCGCTCGATGTGGAGGGGGCTACCGTCGAACGCCTCGCTGAGCGCCTTGGTGTAGGTGCACGGCAACTGACGCGGCTATTCGCCCGTCATCTGCAAGCAAGTCCTTCGAAGGTGGCGCGGACTGCACGGGTGCAGCGGGCCAAACGGCTCATCGACGAGACGAGCCTGCCGATGACCGAGATCGCGATGCGGGCGGGATTTGGTAGTCTGCGCCGGTTCAACTCCGTCTTTGCCGAAGTTTACGGCAGACCGCCGACCGAAATTCGGCGCAAGGGGTCTTCGGGCACCGTTCTTTTGGCATGACCGCTATCGGCGCTTCTGCGACATTCAATTCGGGCTTGGAGAACGACCGCTTTGAGATCCGTGAGCGGCCGATCTCGGGCCGTCCGCACGTGCTGTTGCTGTTAGCACCGGCTAACGGCCGACCCCCGACTCTTAGGGTTTGCAACCAGTCGGCATAGGTCTGCTCGCGGCAAGTCAAGACGTAACGCCGTCGGTCATTTTGGAACGTGCAATGAACAGGCGTTTGCAAAACCGACGGGCGGTTTTGCAAAACGGTCCTCGATACGGTCGTTGACCGGGCCCGAAAACCTAGCAATTCTGCGCCGCGGAAGAGTACCGTTCCCGGTGGGGCGCGCGGGCTTCAAACCCGTTGGAGGGCGCTCAGGTGTCCTCGGTAGGTTCGACTCCTGCCTCTTCCGCCAATTTCTTCCCCGCAGCTGCGGGGGAGCGCGCCATCCGGGGTTGGCTAGCGCAGGCGCGAGCCGGGGTCCATCCCGAGATAGACCCGGCCGCCGATCGGGTACCATTCCGGCGCCAAGGTCACCGTCTGCCCGACCGTGTTGAGGTCGCGCCAGCATTCGGCGAGGCGGCTCTCGCGCTTGAACGAGGTGCTGCCGCCCATCCGGTACATCAGATCCATCGCCTCGCGCGCGCTGTCGGCGGCATAGGTCGAGGCGAGCCGGCAGCGGGCGCGTTGCTCCAGCGTCGTCTCGTTGCCCGCCGCGATCGTGTTCCACAATTCGGCGATCATCGCGGTGCGGTAGGCGCGGCCGGCATTGAGGATCGCGTCGGCGCGGCCGACCGCGTCCTGCACCTGCGGGTTCTCGCACAGCAATCCCGCAGGCCGGCCGCGCGGCTGCTTGCCGCCGGCCAGCTCGATCAGCGCGTCGATCCCGGCGCGGGCAATGCCGGTGATGACTGCGCTGTGATGCGGCCCGACCCAGCACTGCACCGGCAAGGCATAGACGACGCCCGGCCAGCGCGACCACTGGTTCTCCAGCGGGATGCCAACTTGCGGCATCGTTCGCCGCTCGGGCAGGAATACGTCATCGACCGTCCAGTCGAAGCTGCCGGTGCCGCGCAAGCCCGCGACATCCCAGCTTCCCGGCACGACCTCCGCTTCGCTGCGCTGGAAGACGCCCCGCCAATAGAGCGAGCTGCCATCCGGGTGGGGACGCGGCTTGCCGTCGTCGCCGAGCACCTGGAAGCTTCCCAACATCCAGCTCGCCTCCTGACAGCCGCTGCCGAAACTCCAGCGGCCTGTGACCCGGTAGCCGCCCTCGACCGGCACCGCCTGCCCGCCGCCCGGCACCGCGGTGCCGGCGATGATGGTATCGGCGCGCTTCCCGTAAATCTCCCGTACGCCATCGTCCGGCAGGCCGAGCGTGACCAGTTGGCCGACACCGCCATTGCCGAGGTTCCAGCCGACCGAGCCGCAGCCCTCGGCCAACGCCTCGACGGCGCGCAGATAGGTGAGGGTGTCGAGCTGCAAACCGCCAAGCGTCCGCGGGATCACCATCTTGTAGAAACCGGCTTCACGCAGCTGCTCGACCAGACCAGAAGGCATGCGCTGCTCGCGCTCGATCTCCTCGCGATAGCGGCGCAGCACCGGCTTCAACGCCACCGCCGCCCGCACCATCGGTTGCGCGTCGATATCCATGGGCAAGCGCGTGTCATCGGGGCGTGTGCTTTCGGAGATCGTGTCCATCTTCACCTCTCGCTGCGCAAAGCCTAGCACGTCGCCTATCGGGTGGAAGAACGGGATGTGGCGGAGCCCGCCTCGACGCCTGCACGATCCCGGGCGAGAGCGAATTTCGCCGCCACGGCGCGCCGACATCAGGATAATGTCATTTTGCCTGTCGGCCGAGATTTGCCTGGAGACCCGATGACCTACGATCACATCCGAGTGGAACCGCTCTCGCGCACGATCGGTGCCGAGATCAGCGAAGTTGATCTGGCGGCGCCGATTACCGACGAGGCGTTCGCCGAAATTCGCCGTGCCTTTGGCGAATACGGCGTGATCTTCTTTCGCCAGCAGCGCCTCACACCCGATCAGCATGTCGGCGTCGCCGAGCGCTTTGGCCCGATCAACATCAATCGCTTTTTCGCCACTGTGCCGGGCTATCCGATGATCGCCGAAGTGCGAAAGGAGCCTGAACAGGACCGCAATATCGGCGGCGGCTGGCACACCGATCATAGCTATGACATGGCCCCGGCTCTGGGTTCGATGCTCTACGCTCGAGAGGTTCCGAGCACCGGTGGCGACACGCTGTTTGCCAGCATGTACGCCGCCTATGACGCCCTGTCCGACGGGTTGAAATCGACCCTCGGGGGATTGTCGGCGCGACATTCGAGCCGGCATGTTTTTGGCGCGGCGGCTCAGGCCCGGCGCGGCGATCTCGCAGGCCGCCTCCGCAATCCCGAATTGGCCACCCAGGACGCGGTTCACCCCGTCGTCATTCGCCACCCGGACACGGGGCGTAAAGCGCTTTACGTCAACCCCGGCTTCACCTTGGGCTTCGACGGGTGGAGTGACGAGGAGTCACGCCCACTGCTCGACTATCTGTACCAACACGCGGTACGTCCCGAATTCACCTGCCGTTTTCACTGGGAGGAAGGGTCGCTCGCTCTCTGGGATAATCGCTCGACATGGCATTTCGCGGTCAATGATTATCACGGCGAGCGTCGCCTGCTGCACCGCGTCACGATCGAAGGTGTCCCGCTGAACTGAATTCCGGTGCCCGGACCGCTGCCAGCGGTTCGCGTCCGACACCGGCCTCTTGTTGCGCCCGGTAGGCGATCGTTGAATACTGACAGTGCGACGCGCTCTGGTCGCAAAGCGAATTCACCCCGCTCGTCGATGACGGCGGCGCTGCGATGGCCCGATGGAGGCCCAAGACTCACGCCAATGGAGGAAAATCGATGTCATTTTACCGGGGCATGACCTGCGAGAATGTCACCATCAAAGGCGACAAAGGAACACCGATAACCGCGTACGTAGCGAGGCCAGCTGGTCCTGGCCCCTTTCCGGGTGTCGTGCTCATCCACCATCTCCCGGGCTGGAGTGAGCTCTACATCGAGACGACGCGCCGGTTCGCGCATCACGGCTATCTCGCGATCTGCGCCAACCTCTACGAGCGTGAGGGTGGCGGCAGCGACGGCAATCCTGATGACATCGCCGCCAAGGTGCGCGCCGAGGGCGGTATCGCCGACTCGCAAATGGTCGGCGATACCGAAGCCGCGGTGAAATGGATGCGCGCGCAGCCCGACAATAACGGCAAGGTCGGCCTCATTGGTTCCTGCTCTGGCGGCCGGCACGCGTTTATCTATGCCTGCCAGCGCAAGGACATCGATGCCTGTGTCGAACAGTGGGGCGGCCGCGTGGTGATGGGCCCGGAGGAGCTCAACGCCAAGACGCCCGTCGCGCCGATCGACATGACGAAGGATCTCTGCTGCCCGCTGCTCGGCCTGTTCGGCAACGACGATCGCGCGCCGAGCCCCGAGCAGGTGAACCAGCACGAGGCCGAACTCAAGAAGCACGGCAAGAATTACGAGTTCCACCGCTACGACGGTGCCGGTCACGGCTTCTTCTATTGGCACCGGCCGCTCTATCGGCCCGAGCAGGCGATGGATGGCTGGAACAAGATTTGGACCTTCTTCGGCAAATATCTGGCGAAGTAGGAGGCCCGGATATGTGCACGTCCATCATCGAGATCGCTCTGGCGGAGGGCATGGCAAAACGCGGGGACGAATGGTTCCCGCTATCGCAGGCGGTGGTTGCCTACGACCACGCGCGCCATGCGCCGCTGGGCGACGTCATCACGCTCGACTTCATCAACACGGACCTCGACCCCGGTGCGCGGGCGGGGGTCGAGCTGACGTTGGAGACGGCGAAGGGGCTGCGCGCCGCCCTCGACCGGGCGATTGCCGCCGCCGAGTTCGAGGAGGCGGAGGTGCGCGGCAAGGGCGCCGTGCTCAACGTCGTTCGAGCCGCGTGACGGGTTAGCTGCGGTCGCTTCGGGCGGGAGTGTACCTGGCGCCGGCTTGGTTCGCCGTCATCCACCTCGATGGCTGGATAAATCGTGGGCCCGGTCAGTGTCGTTTCCTCCCGCCGCTTCCGTCACTATTCCGCCCCTGATTGAAGGACCCCGACATGCCCGACTTTGATCATCATGGCGCTCATATCCACTACGAGGAGTTCGGCAGCGGCTTTCCGATCCTGACCTTCGCGCCGGCCGGGCTGCGCTCGGTTATCGATGTTTGGAGCCAGCCCTCGGCGCCGATCAATCCGACGACCGAATTCGCCGCGAGCCACCGCGTCATCGCGATGGATCAGCGCAATGCGGGCGGCCAATCGCGCGCGCCGATATCGGCGCAGGACAATTGGGACACCTACACCGACGACCATATCGCTCTGCTCGACCACCTGCGCATCGACAAATGCCACCTATACGGCCAATGCATCGGTGGCTCGTTTATCATCAATATGTTGAAGCGCGCGCCCGAGCGGGTAGCGGCGGCGGTGCTGGCGCAGCCGATCGGCCGGGTTGGGCCGATGGCCGGCCGCACCGCCAACTTCAATGGCTGGGCCGAGACGGTGAAGGGCCGGCCCGACGTCACCGAGCCAGTGCTCGACGCGTTCAACAACAACCTCTACGCGCCGGGTTTCGTCTACTGCGCCGACCGTGACTTCGTGAAGACGATCAAGGCGCCATGCCTGATTCTCGCCGGCCATGACGAGGCGCATCCCTGGCCGATCTCCGAGGAGCTGTCGAAGCTCATCCCGGGCTGCGAGTTGGTTGTCGAGTGGAAGACCGAGCCGCACCTGACCCCGGCCAGAGCAAAGGTCAAGGAGTTCCTGGCAAAGCACACACCGTCGCGTTAGCGCTCCGCCGGCGGAATATCCTTTACCCGGGCCGAAAACGCGGCGATCTCGGCGCGCTCGTAATTGAGGTGAACGCGCTTCGCTGACGCCGGCTGGTGCGCGAGCGAGACGCCCGGCCGTTG
>DASYXG010000082.1:0-1665 GCA_035935235.1 Allostellaceae bacterium | reverse complement strand
ATATGCGCGTGATTTTCGAGCTTCTTCGAGAACGCATTGGTCAGCCGAGTGAACCGCTGCATGCTCATCCGCATGGTGAGGTTCGACCGCTCCGTCTAGGACGTGCTGATATGTTTCGGGTCGGGATCACCGGCGATCTTCTCTTTGCGCGTTCCGACGCAATCTGACGGGCTGTAGCGCCGCGCCGCCTCGGGCGAGGCCGGCGGATCGCAGTGAGCGTCAAGGATAATTTTTCGGTTATGCGTTCCTGCGGGACTCTCCCTTATCAGTTGAGTTAGGGACACTCTGCAAAAGCCGTGGCCCAGCGATCATGATATAGTGTGTGCGGGGGCAGGCGGTACGCAGGGGTTGGGGGATGAAGCAGCTGACGCTGGCGACGGCCGGGTTTGAGCGCTACGCCAAGACGACGCGGCGGGCGGTGTTTCTGGCCGAGATGGAGCGGGTGGTGCCGTGGGCGGCGCTGTGCCGGCTGATCGAGCCCCATTATCCGAAGCCGGGCAATGGCCGCCCGCCGATCGGCGTCGAGCGGCTGCTGCGCCTGTATTTTCTGCAGCAATGGTTCAACCTCTCCGATCCGGCGGTGGAGGAGGCGCTTTACGATTCGGCGGCGATGCGCGGGTTTGTCGGCATCGATCTCGGGCGCGAGCCGGTGCCGGACGAGACGACGGTGTGCCGCTTCCGCCATTTGCTGGAGGCGCACGATCTCGGCCGGCGGCTGTTCGAGCGGGTGCAGCGGCACCTGGCGGCGAACGGGCTGAAGGTGGCCACCGGCACGATCGTCGATGCGACGATCATCACTGCGCCGTCCTCGACGAAGAACGCCCGAAAGGCGCGCGATCCCGAGATGCACCAGACGAAGAAGGGCAACCAGTGGTATTTCGGGATGAAGGCGCATTTCGGCGTCGACAGCCGCACGAAGCTGATCCACGCGGCGGTGGCAACGCCGGCCAATGTCGCCGACGGCACGGTGTTGCCCGCTCTCTTGCATGGCCGGGAGACCCGCGTGTGGGGCGACCAAGCCTATCGCGGGCAGCGGGCGGCGATCCGGCGGAAGGCGCCGCGGGCGCGCGACTTCGTCAATCGCCGCTATCGCTTCCGCGGCGTCGTGGACGCGGCCGAGCGGGCAAAAAACCGCACGAAGTCGAAGGTGCGGGCCAAGGTCGAGCACGCGATCGGGGTCATCAAGCGGGTGTTCGGCTTCGCCAAGGTGCGCTATCGCGGGCTCAGGAAGAACGCGCATCGCCTCATCGTGACCTGCGCGCTGGCCAACCTGTTCATGGCGCGCCGGCAACTTTTGCGCTTGCAGGAGGCGTAGCATGCCCGGCTGGCGCAAGCAGAGCGCATTCCCGGCCAAATCGCTCGGGGTGCAACGCACAACACCCGTTCCCGCGCCCCGTTTCCCCGCCTTCATGCCGGCCGACGCCATTCCCATGCCCCGCCGCCGCGCGGTCGCCCCTTATTCAGACGTTCCTTAGGGGGGAGAGGGAGGGGCCCGTCGCAAAGCGGCGGGAGGGCGAGGCGGGCGGGCGCCCAAGACCCCCACCTTGACCCCGACCCTCTCCGCCCCCCAGGGCGGAGAGGGAAATTAGGCTATTATCCGGCCGCGTTCGGCACGGGAGCACACGAGATGACGGCATCGCGGCAATTGCGCTTGGGCGCCTTCAT
>DASYXG010000081.1:0-1662 GCA_035935235.1 Allostellaceae bacterium | reverse complement strand
GACGACTACATCGTCTATATCCCGAAGTATTTCGAGGAAGCGCAGAAGAGCGAGCCAAAGGTCCGGAAGTTTATCGACGACTACAAGAAATTCTACAAGACCGATTTCCCGTATGACCAGGCGCCGCAATGCTCGTCGTCCTGCTACGATCACATCCATATGCTGATCGAAGCGATGAAGAGGGCCGGCAGCGTCGACGATGTCGAGAAGGTGAAGAAGGAGCTGCTCTCCTTTACGTATCCCGGCCTGTGGAATATCCGCTATGACGCCTCGGGCGAGGAGGTCTTCAACTTCGACATTGTCGACCTTCAGAAGGGCGGCAAGATCACGGTCAAGCATGTGACGCCGAAGTGACTGGCGGGCGCGCCGGGTTCCGACGTGTCGGTGGAGGCGTGCAAGGTCGGCAACGCGGTCAGGCCACCCTGTGGAGCAATGTGCTCCCGTCTCTGAGGCGTCGCATGTTCTCCGCCGCGACCTCCAGACTGCGATCGAGCGTCTCGGGGGTAAGCCAAGCCACATGCGGCATGAGCACGACGTTCTCGAGCGCCAGCAGCGGATGATCGGCGGGCAGGGGCTCGCTGGCAAAGACATCGAGCCCAGCGCCACGCAACCGACCTGCGGTCAACGCCTCGACCAGCGCCATCTCGTCCACAAGCCCGCCGCGCGCGGTATTGATAAGGATGGCGCCCGGCTTCATCCGCGCCAGGGCCGCCCGATCGATCAAGCGCTCGGTCGCGGGCACCAGTGGCAGGTGCAGCGAGACAATGTCGGAGTCGTTCAACAGGTCGGGCAACGCGCGGTGCTCGATGCCGAGATCCGGGCGGGTGCGCCGCGCCCAATAGATCACCCGTGCGCCGACCGCCTGCAGCACCGGCACGAGCGCGGCGGCGACCATGCCGGCACCGACGAGGCCGACGGTGCAGCCGCGCAGCTCGCCGACGCGCTCCTGCAGCCGGCCGCCCATGGCCCAGCCCCGGCCGGCTCGAACACGCGCGATCGAGGCCGGCCAGGTGGCGCAGCGCGGCGAGCATCAGCAGCAAGGTCGCCTCCGCAACCGCCGGCGTATTGGTGCCCGGCATGTTGGCGACCGCGATGCCGCGCGCGCGTGCCGCGTCGAGATCGATCGTGTTGACCCCCACGCCGATCTTCTGGATGAGCCGGAGACGAGGCGCATCGGCGATGACCCTTGCCGTGACGGGCTTTAGAACGTGGAGCAGGACCTCGGCGTCCGGGAGGAGAGCGGCCAGGCCAGCGTCGTCATCCTCGCGGCAGGCGGTGATCGCAAAGCCCTCGTCCACGAGTGCCGCCAACCGTGCCGCGAGCCGCGGGCCGACATCGTAATGGAAGATTGCTTTCATGGCTGGCCAGGGCGTGATCTGCTATGAACGATCGGATCATGACCGATGCGGCTGGCCCGCCCCAAGCCCCGAATGGCCCGGCGCCCGTTTTGACCGAGGCTGCGATCGCCGCGGTGCTGGCGCGGATGGGCGTGCTGCGCCAAGGTGAGCGGCCGCGCTGCCGTCCCCTGGAAGGCGGCGTCTCGTCGGACATCTGGCTCGTCGAACTGGAAGACCGCCGGCTGTGCCTCAAGCGGGCGCTGCCGCAACTGAAAGTGGCGCAGCTCTGGCAGGCACCGGTGGCGCGCAACCGCTATGAATGGGA
>DASYXG010000080.1:0-2238 GCA_035935235.1 Allostellaceae bacterium | reverse complement strand
GAAGGACGCACCGCCCGTACTCCAGCCGTCAATACCCTTCCCAGCCGGTATGCGAGATATCGATGACGACGCCGTCCGGGCCCGACCCTTTCATCTCGAAATTGGCGTGACCGCCGGCCGCCATCGTCGCGTCGACATGTTCCTTGCCGGTCAGCTGCTCGGCATTGGCGATCTCGAGCTGCTTCACCGCCCCATCGAGGTCCTCGACCTCAAAACCGAAATGATGGATACCGGTGAAATTCTCGCCATGCGCGCCGACATCGGCCGAGCGGTTGTCCTTCAGATTGAGCACCGCAAGATTGATGTGCCCGTCGGTGAGGAACACCGCGCCGTTCGGGCTGCGCCGCACCTCTTTGAGCCCGAAAGCTTCCTTATAGAAAGCGGCGGTTTTGCTTGGGTTTTCCGTGGTCAGCGCGATATGGCGGATGCGGGCCATGAGTCCCTCCTCAGCTATGCGACATTCTGTCCAGATTAAGCCCGATCGGCCGTGCTTGTCACCCGTCGCCCGCAAAAATTTGAGAACGTTCTATATTCGTTCTTGACAAATTCACAATCTCGTATATCTTGTCAACCAGACAGCCGATCATGCACACCTTAATTTATCATATTCGCAATAATGCGACGCTTGCGCGCCTCCGATGTATCGGCCGGACCGCATACTCGGAACTGCAGCGGGTGTCGTTGATCCGCCGCTGTTTTCTCGCTGTTATGGCCGCTGTTACCCCGCTGTTTTTCCGCTGTTATTTAGCTGATAACTGGGCGCGAAAAATCGCCAATTTCTTCGGTTTTTCAATGATTAACGATGCCCAGCCCGCCCGATTTCAAGGCGAAAACAGCGGCGCGGGTGCGATACCCGCTCGCCGTCCGCACCCGCCGGCGCTAGAGTTTCACGATCAACCTGGGAGGAGCGACATGGCGCGCGACGGCTATCTGATCCTCGACAGCGATCTGCACATGATGGAACCGGGCGACCTCTGGGCCCGCTATCTCGAACCGCCGTTCGACAAGAACCCGCCGCAATTCTTCGGCGGCCAGCAGGCGCCGCTCAAGGAAACCAAGGACGACAAGGCCAGCACCGACTCGATCATGGGAATGAACGTGCAGGGCCTGGCGATCCCGGCGCACAACATGCAGCAGGGCGCGACCGTGTCGAGCCGCGAGCTGCGCCGCCGCAGCCGCGCGCGCCACCCGCATTTCAACGTCGCGCGCGCCAGCGCCTTCGACGCGCCGACGACCCTGACCGCGATGGATATCGAGGGGATCGACGTCGCGGTGATGTACGGCACCCGCGGCCGGCAGATCCTCTGCCACGACGACCTCAAGCCCGATTACGCCGCGGCGTTGGCGCGGGCCTACAACAATTGGGCCGCGGACTACTGCAAGACCGACCCGCAGCGGCTCAAATTCGCCGCGCAGATCGCCATGCACGATGTTGGGCTGGCGGTCGCGGAGGCCAAGCGCTGCGTCAAGGAATTGGGCGCGGTCGCGGTGGTCGGCACACCCAACCCGGTCAACGGCCAGCACCTCCACGACGAGGCGGTCGAGCCGTTATGGGACGCGCTCGAAGAGCTCAACGTACCGATCGGTTTCCACCCGACCGGCAACACCGCGCTCAAGGACGACGCCGGCCGCCGCTATATCGGGCATGCGAATTTCCATCCGATCGCCCATGCCATCCGCAACCCGGTGGAGCTGATGGGCGCGATCGCCAGCCTGACCACCGGCGGGGTGTTGGAGCGGCATCCGAAGGTGCGTGCGGCGTTCCTGGAAGGCACCGCCGGGTGGCTGCATTGGTGGCTGTGGCGGCTCGACGACCAGTGGGAGAAGTTCGGCCCCGGCTGTGAACGCCAGCTCAGCATGCTGCCGAGCGAATACTTCAAGCGGCAGTGCTACATCGCGCTCGATGTCGACGAAGAGCCGGCGGTCGAGACCGTCAACCAGGTCGGCTCGGACTATTTCGTCGTGTCGAGCGACTACCCGCATTCCGACGGCGCCTTCCCCGAGGCGATGGAGCAGTTCCTCGGGCTGCCGCTCAATAGCGAGCAGCGCCGCAAGATCCTGTGGGACAATTGCGCTCGGCTCTACGGCATCCCGACCCCGGCCGGGTCGCTCAGCCGCGAGCCGAGCCAGGGCCAGGCGGCGGAGTAGCCGCCTGGGAATCGTGATGGCCGGGCTTGTCCCGGCCATCCATCACATAAAGATGGCGGCATGACCACCTACGCTGGCACGGCCAAAAGC
>DASYXG010000079.1:0-8879 GCA_035935235.1 Allostellaceae bacterium | reverse complement strand
CCGCGCCGCCGCGCGTGATGACGTTGACGAGTGCCTGCTGGCCGCCATCGACCGCTTTGAGCGCGCGTTTCAATGCCCCGGGAAGCTCCTGCGGGTCCTCGACCCGCTCGCCGTAACCGCCGGAAGCGGCGCAGACCGTCTCGAACGCCGGCAGATCGTCGAGATCGATAAACGGCGGCTTGTTGCTCTTGGCCGCCTCGCCGTCCGGATACATGCCCAGCGTCGCGCGGCGCACCGCGCCCCACATCGAATTGTTGATGACCACGGTCAGCACCGGCAGCCGGTGCATCGCCGACGCGTGATGCACCGCGACCGGGTTCGAGAAGATGTACGAGCCGTCGCCGAGGATCGAGATCACCTGCCGCTCGGGCTTGGCCAGCTTGACGCCCAGCGCCGCGCCGGCGCCCCAGCCCAACCCCGCCGCCGGACTCGACCCGTAATAGGCGCCGGGCTCGCTCGACGGGCAATGCTCGTTCAACAGCGTGTACTCGTTGACGAGGATCGAGTTCGGGTCGCGCGCCTCGCTCAGGCAGTGGCTGACCCAGCTGGGGTGGATCGGCGTCTGCGTCGCCATGTCGTCGCGCAGCTTCCGCCAGCCGGCGTGCTGCGCCGCGCGCCGCTCGGCGAGCGCCTGACGCCGTTCGGCGATCACGCCGTCGCTGACCTTCAGCGCCGCCCCGAGCTTCGGCAGCGCCAGACGCGGCGAACCGGCGATCGCGACATCGCAGGGGAACCCGCGGATCGGGTAGCGCTGATAGAGCGGGTCGACGCCGAGATGGACGACCCGGCATTCCGCCGGTGGTTGCACCCGGCTCGGCACCCACGGCACATCGGATTCGATCACCAGGATCGCGTCGGCCTCCTTGACGAATGGCGTCGGGTCATAACCCAGGTGGCAGGGATGGTCGGCCGGCAGCGACAGATGCCGCTGCCGGTGCTCAACCACGGGAATGGCGAAACGCTGGGCGAAGTCGGCGAGCGCCGCCACCGCTGCGGGGTCGCGTCCGGCGCTGGCGGTGATGATCACCGGGCGCTTGGCCTTCGCCAGCATCTTCGCCGCCGCGTCCACCGCCGCCTCGTCCGCCCCGGAAGCGGAGACAGCCACCCGCCGCGACGGGCTGTCGAAGGAAAACCCGTTGACCGGCTCGGCCAGCACTTCGCGCGGCAGCGACAGATAGACCGGCCCCTCGGGCGCGCTGGTGGCCAAGCTCAGCGCGCGGTCGATCACGGTTTCCAGCTGCGTCCCGTTGCGCAGCTCATAGTCCCATTTGACGATCTCGCGCAGCATGCCCGCCTGGTCGAACATCTCCTGCGCCCAGTGGATGTAGGTGTCGCGTGTGCCGAGCATGCCTTCCTCGGTCAGCGGCGAGCGGCCGGCAGTGAAGAGGATCGGCACATTCTCACGCGCCGCGTTGAACACCCCGCACAGCGCGTTGGCGGTGCCGACGCTGACATGCACCATCACCGCCGGCACTTTTCCGGAGGCGATGGCGTAACCGTGGGCCATCGAGATCGCGACATTCTCGTGCGTCGCGATCAGCGGCTTTGGCGCGGCGAGCCCGCTATGCGCCGCCTTGGCATAGGCCTCGACGATCGGCGCGAAATCGGTGCCGGCATTGGCGAACAAATATTCGACCCCGCGCTCGACGAGCAGAGCGAGATAGGCCTCGGCGACGCTGGCGGCCGGCAATTCCTTGCGACTCATGCAAACTCCTCAAGCTGTCATTGCGAGCCGCCGCGGGCGGCGCGGCAATTTCCCTCCGCAGAGGGCCAAGACGGCCCGAGATTGCGTCGCTGCGCTCGCAATGACAACATCCACCGGGGAAAAGGCGGGAGGCCGGGATGCCTTATCAGACGATCGAGGTCACCAAGCTGACGCCGCATATTGGCGCCGAGATCGGCGGGGTCGATCTGTCGCGCCCGCTCGGCAACCAGCAATTCCAGGAGGTGCACGACGCGCTGATGGAAAACCTGGTGATCTTCTTCCGCGACCAGCACCTGACGCACGACCAGCACAAGGATTTCGGCCGGAAATTTGGCAATCTGGCGATCCACCCCGCCTCGCCGCATGCGCCCGAGGGGCACCCGGAGATCCTCACCATCCATGCGGACGAAAACTCGAAGCACGTCGCCGGCGAGGAATGGCACTCCGACGTGTCGTGCGAGGAGATCCCGCCGATGGGCAGCATCCTCTATTTGACCGAGATCCCGCCGACCGGCGGCGACACCCTCTTCGCCAGCATGTACGCCGCGTATGACGCGCTGTCGCCGCCGATCAAGGAGCTCATCGACGGGCTGACCGCGACGCATGACGGCGAGCCGGTCTATCGCGGCCGCTTTGGCTATGCCGCAGGCGACAAGGGCTTCCCGCGCGCCGAGCACCCGGTCGTGCGCACCCACCCGGTGACCGGCAGGAAGGCGCTCTTCGTCAACGGCAATTTCACCACCCGGATCAACGGGCTGTCGAAGTTGGAAAGCGACGCGCTGTTACAAATGCTGTGCCGCCACGCCGAGACGCCCGAGTTTCAGTGCCGCTTCCGCTGGCGGCCCAACTCGGTCGCGTTCTGGGACAATCGCTGCGCCCAGCACCACGCGATGTGGGACTATTTCCCGCAGCGCCGCCACGGCTACCGCGTCACCATCGAAGGCGACAAGCCGTTCTACCGGGCCTGATCCGGCAAACCCCTCTCCCGCATGCGGGAGAGGGTGGCGAGCGGCGGCGTCGCCGACGCGAGACGGGTGAGGGGCCTATTTCAGGTGTTTGGCGAAAAACGCCGTCGCGTCGTTCCACAGCTCGTGCGCCGGGCCTTCGCGGTAGCTCGGTCGATAGTCGGCGAGGAAAGCGTGGCCGGCGTTCTGGTAAATCTTGGTGGTAACGTCCTTGCCGGCGCCGCGCTTTTTCATTTCGGCTTCGAGCGCGACCGGCGGGTTTTGGTCCTCGACCCCGAACACGCCAAACAGCGGGCAGTGCAGGTTCGCCATCAGGTCGAGCACCGGGGTCGGCCGCGACGGGGTCGTCTCGGCGTCGGGGGTGGCGCGATGGATGAAGCCGCCCCAGCAATCGATGGCCGCATCGACCTTGTTGCTTGAGCACGCGAAGAGCAGCGTGTGCCGCCCGCCCGAACAGAAGCCGATGGCGCCGACCTTGCCGGTGGCGCCTGGCATCGCGCGCAAATAATCAGCCGCGGCTTCGAGGTCGCCGACCGCCTGGGAATCCTTGAGCCCGAACATCACCGGGAAGACGCTGCCGGGAAAATCGCTCGGGTCCCTCGGCGCACCGTCGCGCCAATAGAGGTTGGGGGCGATAACGTTGTACCCGATATTGGCGAAGCGCCGGGGCAGGTCGCACTCGTGTTCCATGAGCCCAAACGCCTCGTGGATCATGACGATGCCCGGGTAATTGCCGGGCGTGTTCGGCTTTGCGAGATAGGCCGGAATTTTGGTGCCGCCGCTCTGCATCTCGACGATGCCGCCCGTGATCTTGCTGGGGTCGGTGACCAGACCGGGTACGTTGGCCATGGGGGATTTCCTCCGTTGGGGGTTTCGAGAATACAAGGCCGACTAGACGATGGCGGCATCCTCTTTTAGCGCCTTGCGCGCGAAATAGCAGAACGTGGCGCCGATGATGCTGGCGCGCAGCCGGTAGTCGTGTGCCTCCTGCGCCTCGGTCGGCCCGATCGGCTTGATCTTGCCGGCGGCCCGCGCGAGCAGCTGCAATTTGGCGGCGCGCTCCATGAACAGCGCCAGCATCGCCGCCTCCTCGACCGACCCGCAAGCGGTGACGAGGCCGTGATGGGCGAGGAGCGCGGCGCGCTTGGTGCCGAGCACATCGGAGATGATGCGGCCTTCCTCATCGCCGATCGGCACGCCCGGCCATTCCGGCAGAAAGGCGCAATCGTCCCAGAACACCGCCGTATCCATATGCGAGACCGCGAGAGGCTCGCCGATCATCGACAGCGCCGAGACATGCGGGGGATGGGTATGGATGATCGAAGCGACCTCCGGCCGCTTCCGGTAAATCCACAGGTGAAACCGGTTGGACGGGTTGGGCATGCCGTCGCCGTCGAGCACTTTGAGGTCGTCGTCGACCAGCAAGAGGTTGTCGACGCTGATCTCGTCGAGGCCCAGTCCGAAGCGCATCGTCCAGTAGGTGCCGAGCTCGTCGCCGCGCGCGGTCAGCTGCCCGGCGAGCGCCGAGCCGTGCTCCTCGGCGGCGAGAATGCGGCAGGCAAGGGCGAGCTTTTGCGGGGCCGACCACTGCGCGGCGTCGAGATGCCGGTTCATGTCGGCGGCGGATTTCTCGCTGTACTCCTCCTTGCGCCTGACGATCGCCGCCATCTCATTCTCCTCCGCGCTGCTTGGCCGTTATGCGGGCGGTGCTGCGAGCACGCGAGGCTTTTTATGCTACGGTCACGTCTACTGGACAATCGCCTATACGAGACGCCTCATGCCGACTTCCGCTTTGCCGCGCCCGCTGATCGAAGGTCCATCGGCCTGGATCGGGGCGGAGCTCGCCCGCCATCCCGAGGATTGGATTCATTCGCTAACCCCCGCCCAACTCGGCGAGATCGAGGCCAATGTCGCGCGGCTGCGCGGGCGCGACCTCGCCGGTCTGACCAATGCCGATTTTTCGCTGCCGACGCTGGGCCCGGTGCTCGATCGCCTGCGCGACGAGGTGCTGAATGGGCGCGGCTTCGTGCTGATCCGCGGGCTTCCGGTTGAGGGCCGGCCGATCGCCGACAATGCGCTTGCCTATTGGGCGATGGGCACGCGCTTCGGCAGTCCGCGCTCGCAGAACGCTATGGGTCACCTGCTGGGTCATGTCTGCGACCTCGGGCTAGCCACCGCCGACCCCAATGTGCGCACCTATCAGACGACCGAGCGTCAGCATTTCCATACGGACTCGTGCGACGTGGTCGGTCTGCTTTGCCTCAAGATCGCTAGATCGGGCGGGCTATCCTCGATCGTCAGTTCGATGACGATCTACAACGAGATGGCGCGGCGACGTCCGGATTTGGTACGCCGCCTGTTCCAGCCGATCGCCACCGACCGCCGCGGCGAGGTGCCGCCGGGCGAGAAGCCCTATTTCGAGATCCCGGTCTACAACGACCATGCGGGTTTGCTGACGGCGATCTACTCCGGCACCTATATCCGCTCGGGGCAGCGCTTTCCCGACGCACCGCGCCTCACGCCCGAGGACATCGAAGCGCTCGATCTCTTCGATGACCTGGCCAACGACAAGGAATTGCGCCTCGACATGGAGTTCCGCCCGGGCGACATGCAGTTCGTCCACAATCACACGACGCTGCACGACCGCACCGCCTTTGTCGATTGGCCGGAGCCCGAGCGGAAGCGGCACTTGCTGCGGTTGTGGCTCGCCGCGCCCGGCGCGCGGCCGCTGCCGGCGGTCTTCGCCCAGCGCTACGGCTCGACGACGATTGGCGACCGCGGCGGCATCATCTGCGAGCGCACCCGGCTGCACGCGCCGCTCGAACCGGTATAGGCGTTAGCCGCCCTTCAACTTCAGCCCCAACAGCGGGGTGATCGCCTCTGCCGGGAGCTTTGAGAACCCAGCGGGAGGTTCGAACAGCGACCCCGGCTGGGTCCCGACATGCACGTGGCTCAGTTCCCAGTGCAGGGTCGCAACCCTGCCGCTGGCGCGGGTAAAGGTGCCGTCGAGCTTCATCGGGATCCCGTCATTGCTGAGCCACAGATTGCCGTTGCCGTGGCCCTCCGCCACGGTGACCTCGACATCGTACTTGGTGGTGACGACGCCATTGACGTTTTCGTGCCCGACCGGCTTGCGGACGAGTCGAGGATCGGCGAAGAGCCGCAATTCGGGCGGCATGACAAACTCGACCGTAGTGTGCAGCTTCGGCAGTACCAAATCGCCCACCGGCGTGTCGTTGCGCAGCACGAAAGCAGCCGGGATGCCGTTCAGATCCTGCTCGTGGCGCTCTTTGCCCGGCATGTTCCACATCTTGCCGTGATATTGCTTGCCGTTGACGACGAGGATGCGGTCGGCGCTGAACCCGACCTTGGCATCGCTGAGTGTGGCGGCGGGGGCGGTCGCGGCGGCAAGAGTCGACAGGACCAGGATAATCGCGATGGCGCGCATGGGCTCCCCTACCGCATCCGAGGGTTGCTGTTAAGGGGCGAATGAGGCGGTTTCGCGGCAGGTCGATCCTGCGCTGGACAGCGGTGGCGAAGCCCTTATCCTGGCCGCTGGCGCTGTTTATGCAAGGATGGCCGCATGGGCGGAAGGATCGAGGCAAAGCTCAAGGAGCTCGGCATTGAACTGCCGGCGGCAACTGCGCCGATCGCCAATTATGTGCCGTTCACGGTCAGCGGTAAAATCGTTGTCGTCTCCGGTCAGGTCTCGGTGCGCGGCGGCAAGGCCGAATTTGTCGGCAAGCTCAGTCGCGAGATTTCCGTTGCCGAGGGCCAGCAGGCCGCACGCCTTTGCGCGCTCAACGTCCTCGCGCATCTGAAGACCGCCTGCGACGGCGACCTGGATCGGGTGAAGCGGGTCCTGCGCCTCGGCGGCTTCGTCAACTGTACGCCCGAGTTCACCGAGATGCCGCAGGTGGTCAACGGCGCCTCCGATCTGATGGTCGCGGTCTTCGGCGATATCGGCAAGCATGCGCGCGCCGCGGTCGGTGTCAGTTCCTTGCCGCTCGGCGTCGCCGTCGAGGTCGAAGCCATGTTCGAGCTTGCCTAGCCCATGAACGACACCGGCGACGCGATCACTTTGACGGTTCACCCTTCGATCGCCGAGATTCCAGCGGCGGAGTGGGATGCCTGCGCCGGCGAGATCAACCCGACGCTCAGCTACACCTTTCTCCAGGCGATGGAGGAAAGCGGCTCGGCGAGCGGCCGCAGCGGCTGGGCGCCACAGCATTTGTCGCTGTCAGACAAGGGCCGGGTCGTTGGCATCGTGCCGCTTTACCTGAAGAGCCACTCCTACGGCGAATACGTGTTCGATTACGGCTGGGCCGACGCGTATGAGCGAGCGGGCGGACGCTATTACCCGAAGGCCCTGGCCGCGGTACCGTTCACTCCGGTTCCTGGGCCGCGCCTCTTGGTGCGGCCGGATGCCCCGCCCGACACCAAGGCGGCGCTGATCGCCGGCCTTGTCGAGTTCACCCGGCAACGCGGGATTTCGTCGTTGCACATCAATTTCCCGGAAGAGGCTGACGCCGAGGCGCTGTTCGAGGCCGGGTTCTTGAAGCGCATGGGCCAGCAATTCCACTGGACCAATGACAGCTACAAAACCTTCGGCGATTACCTCGCGGCGCTCAACTCACGCAAGCGCAAGGCGGTCAACAAGGAGCGTCGCGAGGCGCTTGGGCCGGGCCTCGAGATCGACGTCCTGACCGGGGCCGATCTGCAGCCCAAGCACTGGGACGCGTTCTATCGCTTCTACCTGGCGACCTCCGATCGCAAATGGGGCTCGGCTTACCTCAACCGTAAATTCTTCGCGCTGATCGGCGAGCGCATGGCCGACAAGATCGTGCTGGTGATGGCACGGCACGGCGGTGAGTACGTCGCCGGGGCGTTCAACATTCTCGGCACTGAGACAATTTACGGACGCAACTGGGGCAGCTATGGCGACTACAAGATGCTGCACTTCGAGTGCTGCTATTACCGGGCGATCGAGTTCGCCATCGACCACGGGCTGAAGCGGGTCGAGGCCGGCGCCCAGGGGCCGCATAAATTACAGCGCGGCTATCTGCCGGTGCCGACCTACAGCGCGCACTACATTCCGGACCTCAATTTCCGCCGCGCCGTTGCGCAATTCCTCGCCCGCGAACGCGAGATGGTCGAGCAGAAGATCGAGCACCTGGCGGAACATTATTCGCCGTTCCGCCACGCGGACGGCGAGCGGGAAGCGGCCGAGGATTAAGCGGGGCTACTTTACTCGACGAGCGCCGGTTCCTGCGGCTCGACGTCGGGCGCTTCCGGAGTCTCGGGCGCCGGCTTCTCGTGGAAGGTGAAGGCGAGCTTGTCCTCGGTCTCGTCGCGCTTGACCCGGACGATGCCGCCTTTCGCCAGATGGCCGAACAATAGCTCCTCGGCCAGCGGTTTCTTGATGTGCTCCTGAATGATCCGGGCCAGCGGCCGCGCGCCGAATAGCGGATCGTAGCCCTTTTCGGCGAGCCAGGCACGCGCGCTTGCCTGCAATTCAATCACCACGTTGCGGTCGGCAAGCTGCTCCTCCAATTGCAGGATGAACTTGTCGACCACCCGCCCGATGGTCTCCGCCGAGAGCGGCGCGAACGAGATCGTGGCGTCGAGCCGGTTACGGAACTCGGGCGTGAACATGCGGTTGATCGCTTCCTCGTCATGCCCGGTACGGATGCCGCTGCCAAAGCCGATCGCCTGTTTCGCGAGCTCGGCGGCGCCGGCATTGGTCGTCATGATCAGGATGACGTTGCGGAAATCGACGATCTTGCCGTTGTGGTCGGTGAGTTTCCCGTAATCCATCACCTGCAACAGGATGTTGAACAGGTCGGGATGCGCCTTCTCGATTTCGTCGAGCAGCACCACGCAGTGCGGATGCTGGTCGACGCCATCGGTCAAGAGGCCGCCCTGGTCGAAGCCGACATAGCCGGGAGGCGCGCCGATCAGGCGCGACACCGTATGCCGCTCCATATATTCGGACATGTCGAAGCGGATCAGTTCGACGCCGAGCGAAGCCGCGAGCTGTTTTGCGACTTCAGTCTTGCCGACGCCGGTCGGCCCGGAGAACAGATACGAGCCGATCGGCTTTTCCGGCTCGCGCAGGCCAGCACGGGCAAGCTTGATCGAAGCGGCCAGCGCCTCGATCGCCTTGTCCTGTCCGTAGACGACGCGCTTGAGGGTCTCCTCAAGGTGCC
>DASYXG010000078.1:0-2444 GCA_035935235.1 Allostellaceae bacterium | reverse complement strand
CTGCACCCGCTGCGGTGAGTTGGTCGCCGTCCCTTGCGTCATTGGCCGCGACGATTTCGCCACGCTCGAACGTGAGGCCGAGATCGCCATCACCGATCATCACCTGGTGCTGAGCGGGCTGTGCCGCGATTGCCGCGACCCGTCACCCGACCAGGCGACGCGCCGATGATCGGCGGCATCAATCTCTGGGATCCGGGCCACGTCAACGTCACGGTCGATCTGTTGACGGCGTTGCTGCTCGGGCTGGTGCACGGCCTGTTCTTCGGTCTCGGCACGCTGATTGTCCAAGCGATGGCCGGTGCCGCTTTTGGCTTAAGGGCGGCACACCGCAAGCTCCCTGGCGAGGCGATCCGCGAGATCGCGTTGCGCACCGCGGCCCGCACGCTCACCTGGGGCGGGATCGCATTCTTCGTTTTCGGGGTCGTGGCTCTCACCTTCCCCGATGTCGCCGATTTTGGGGTCGACACGCGGTTCCACGTCCACAATCTCGACTCGCTGGGCCTGCCATTCCTCTTGGTGATCTTCAGCGTCGTTGGGGTCGGCGTGACCACCTTTGTGACCGAAACCCAGGCTTGGCGGCGACGCGCGCTCGCCGCGCGCGAGCCCGCTTGAGGGCCGCGCAACTTGCTGTCGTCGCACACCGATAATCGGGCCCGATTCCAATCTGACGCACACGCCCTTAGCAGTGATGGCGTATATCTTTCCGATGACCGGTACGCGCATGAGGGCCGCGCTTCCCGTTTCCGCCTCGGGCCACGCCGCGATCATCGCGCTGCTGCTGTTGCTGCCGGGCGTGATGCCGGCGCCGCCGAAAATTGACCTGACCAACGCTGTCGAGGTGGTCTTCGCCCCGGCGCCCCCGCCGCCGGTCGCGGCGCAGCCGCCCGCACCACCGGTCGCCGAGCAGCCGCCTCCACCGCCGCTCGTCGAGCAACCGTCTCCGCCACCACCGGCGCCGCCGGTGACACAGGCCGAGCCGCCGCCACCCCCGCCGAAACCGGCGCCAAAGCCCCACCCAAAGCCGGTGCAGCCGATCGATCGACCGCCGCAGGAAATGCCGTTGCCGTTGCCAATGGCGCCCGCCGCGCCGCCGCAAGTCGCCTCGCTCCCGCCGCCCTCCCAGGCGCCGGTGATCAGCGCCGATTACCGCTCGATACTCAGCGGCTGGCTTGAAAGCCATAAGCGCTATCCGGAGGAGGCCCGCCAGCGCGGCGAGGAAGGGCGCGCGGTGTTGCGCTTCCGGGTCGATCGCAATGGCCGGGTGCTCGACTACGCCGTGGTCAGCAGTACCGGCTATGCCGACCTTGACGCCGCGGTGGAATCGATGATGCGCGGTGCGACCTTGCCGCCGTTTCCGGCGAGCATGACCGCTCCCGAGATCGAGGTGTCGGTGACGATCCGCTTTGGGCTGAAACGGTAGGTGAAAACCCGACGTCTCACGTTAAGGTGAGCCGGACAACGACGCAAAAATTGGCAATCCCGCGAGATTAGCCCACACAATACGGCCATGGCCGAGACCAGACCGCCAAGTTTCTCGTTCCGCCGCCTCATCCCGCTCGGCCTGCTGCTGATCGGAAGCGTCGTGTTCGTGCTGTGCGGCGGTCGCAGCTATCTGACCTTCGCAACCCTCTCCCGGAACAGCGACTACCTTCACGGTCTGGTCATTGATGGCGGTCTTCTCGCGGTCCTTGGATACATTCTGATCTACGCTGGGCTGACCGCGATATCGATCCCCAGCGCCATGCTCATGACGTTGGCCGGCGGGTTTTTCTTTGGCCCATGGCTCGGTGCGACCTACGCGCTCATTGGCGCGACCTTGGGAGCGACAGCGGTATTCCTCGCCGCGCGAGTAGGGCTCTGCGGGCTGGCCGCTTGCGCCGGTCCACGGTTCCAGCGCTTGGAGGCTGGGTTTCGCGAGAACGCGTTTAACTATCTGCTGTGCTTGCGGCTGGTGCCCGTTATGCCGTTCTGGCTGGTCAACCTGATCGCCGGGTTGGCGGGAATGCGGGTGCTCAGCTACGTCGCCGCGACCCTCCTCGGGATGGTTCCCGGCGCCGTCGTGTACGCAAGCTTGGGAAGCGGGCTTGGTACATTGATCGCCAACGGCCAGCATCCGGACCACTATATGATCCTTCGCCCCAATATCCTGCTGCCGATCATCGGCCTGGCGGTACTGGCGCTGCTGCCAGTGATCTACAAGCGCTGGCGTGGGGGGCGGCGTCAGCAGCCGGCGCAATGACGGTACTCACGCCCGATCTCTGCGTGGTCGGCGCCGGCGCTGCCGGGCTCGCGGTTGCGGCCGCTGCGGCGCAGATGGGCGCGAGCGTCGTTCTGATCGAGCGTGGCGAAATGGGTGGCGAGTGCCTCAATACCGGCTGCGTGCCTTCGAAATCATTGCTCGCCGCGGCAAGGCTGGCGCATGAGTGGCGGCGCGGCGGCGAAAT
>DASYXG010000077.1:0-11310 GCA_035935235.1 Allostellaceae bacterium | reverse complement strand
GGCATCGTCAGCGATCACGATTTGCTGCGACGTCCGCCTTCGGATAGCCCGCGCGCGTGGTGGCTGCGTCTCCTCGGCGAGGGTGCGGTCTGCCTTGAGGACATTGCGACGGCGCGTGATTTGAAGGTTGAGGATGTGATGGTGCGCCGCGTTACGACGGTATCGGATACAACGCCGATCGGCGTGCTCGGGAACCTGATGCGGCGCCGCAAGCTGAAGCACGTGCCGGTCCTTCATAGGGGCAGACTCATCGGGATCGTCAGCCGCAGTGATCTGCTCGACGCGCTCGTGGCGCATCCTGGGGAACGCCCGACGTCCTCGCCGCCCGCGTAACACCGGTTCAAGTGGTGGGAAGTGGATCGCCTCGACCGCAACGCCGCCAAATCACGCTATCGCATCAGCGCGCGAGATAGGCGATAGCACCATCGAGCGTTCGAAGCTTTGGATAATCGGCTTCGGGGATGTCGATTCCCGTGCGCTCGTGCAGCGCGACGATGAAATTCATGAAGTCCATCGAGTCAAGGTTGAGTACCTCGCGCAAGTCCTCGTCGCCCGAAAGGGTGGCGAAATCGCCCTCCGGCGCTATGCCGCCCAGAATGTCGACGATCATCGATCGTGCGTTGACGTCACTCATAGCTTCTCCGGTTCCTGCAACAACCGCTCGATCGCGTTGAGCAGCAGGCCGCCAACGTGCCCGTCGCTGGCGCGATGGTCGCCGGCGAGGCTGACCGTGACGAGCGGCCGCGGCTCGACGCGGCCGTCGACCACCCATGGCCGCACCGCGATGCCGCCGAACCCGATCAGCGCCACCTGCGGCGGATAGATGATGCCGAACACTGTCTCGGCGCCGCGGTCGCCAAGGCTGGTAATCGTCACCGTTGCGGAGCCGAGCTCCGAACTGCGCAACCCGCCCGCGCGAGCGCGCTGGACGAGATCGCGCATCATCGCCATCAGCTCAGTGAGGGGGCGCATATCGGCGTCAAGGATCGCGGGCGCGACCAAGCCGCCGCCGCGCAATGATATCGCCCAGCCGATATGGATGCCTGGCCCCGGCCGAAACTCGCCATCCACATACGTCCCATTGAGTTGCGGCACTTCGCGCAAGGCCAACGCGGTCGCTTTCAGCAGGATGACGGCGGGAAGCAGCCGATTGGGCACCGGCTGGGCGTCGTTGAACGCTGTCAGCCAAGCGAGAGCGGCGCCAAGGTCGATCGTCTGACTCAAATAGTAATGCGGTATTTCCCGTTTCGATCGCCCCATCGCGGTAGCGATCGCCTTGCGCATCTCGGCGGCATTGAACCCGATACGGCGCAGCGGCGCTGCTGGTGCTGTCGGCGCCGCGGGGCGACGAGCGGCCGCCTCGACGTCGGCAATCGACACGGCGCCATCCACTCCGGTGCCCGATAACGTCGCCGGGTCGATGCCGAGTTCACTCGCCCGCCGGCGCGCCGCCGGGGTGATCCTGACATCGGCCCGGCCGGGTCGTGGCGGCGCTGCCGGCAGAGGAGTAGGCCGCGGCTGCGGCACCGGCTGCGGTACAGCCGCGACGGGTCTTTCAGGTGCAATCTCACCCGGAGCGCCAATGCGCGCGATCAGACTGCCGACCGGCACTTTCGTCCCTATCGGCACGACCAGTTCGGAGACGATGCCCTCGTTGAAGGTCTCGACCTCAATCGCGCCTTTTTGCGTCTCCACGACGGCGACAACATCGCCCCGTTTGACCTTGTCGCCTGGCTTGATCAGCCATTCTACAAGCGTGCCGGCCTCCATGTCGGCGCCCAGCGCCGGCATCAGGAAATCGCTCACGCCGGACGCACCAGGCCCCGCGCCGCAGCGGCGATATCGGCGGGTTGGGGCAGCGCTGCATCCTCGAGATGGGCTGCGTAGGGCATCGGCACCTCGCGGCCGCAGACGCGGCGGAGCGGCGCGTCGAGATCGAAGAAGCCCTCCTCGGCGATGCGCATGCCGATCTCGGCAGAAAGCGATCCGCTCTTCCAACCTTCATCGACAATGACACAGCGCCGCGTCTTTGCCACCGAAGCGAGGATCGTCACCGTGTCGAGCGGCCGCAGCACGCGGAGATCGATCACCTCGGCGGAGATCCCGTCGCCCGCAAGCGTTTCGGCTGCGGCGAGCGCCTTGATGAGCCCGTTGCCATAGGCAATCAACGACACGTCGCTGCCCTGGCGGCGCACCTTGGCATGGTCGATATCGACACCGGTGACCGCTGGGTCGAGCGCGCCCTCGATGTTGTAGAGCATGACATGCTCGAAGATCAGCACCGGGTTTGGGTCGGCGAGGGCCGCCGCCAGCATGTAGCGCGCGTCCTCCAGCACAGCCGGCGCCAGGATGCGCAGGCCGGGGATGTGGGCGTACCAACCTTCGAGGCTGTGCGAGTGCTGCGCCGCGACCCGTCTTCCACCGCCGGTCGCGATGCGGATCACCAGCGGCACGGCGAACTGGCCGCCCGACATATGCGGAATGGTGGCGGCGTTGTTGACGATCTGGTCGAGCGCGAGAAGGCTGAAATTGACCGTCATGATCTCGACGATCGGCCGCATTCCCACCAGCGCCGCGCCAATGCCGGCGCCGACATAGGCGCTTTCCGAGAGCGGGGTATCGCGGACGCGCTCCTCGCCGAACTCGTCGATCAACCCCTTGGTCACGGCGTAACAGCCGCCATAGCGGCCGATATCCTCGCCCATGAGGAAGGTCTTCGAATCGCTCAGCAGCGCGTCGCGCAGCGCCTGCCGGCAGGCCTCGCGATAGGTGACCGGAGCGGAGCCACTCATGCCGGCACCTGGTTCATGGTCACGAACTTTTCCAATTCCTCGACCGGCTCCAGCGTGCCCGATTCGGCGAACGCCACCGCCTTTTCGATCTCGGCATCCGCGTCGGCTTCGATGCGGTGCACCTCTTCCTCGCGGATCAGCCCGTTCTTCATCAGCCAGTCCTGGAAGCGGCCGATCGGGCCCTTCTTGCGCCAGGTTTCCACCTCGTCCTTGGCGCGGTAGAGCTGTGCGTCGAACATTGAGTGGGCGCGAAACCGGTAGGTACGGCATTCGAGGAATTGCGGTCCGCCGCCGGCGCGAACCTGCTCGACGGCATTACGCGCCGCGCCCTCGACTGCCACCACGTCCATGCCATCGACCGCGACGCCCGGCATCCGGTATGCGGCGGCTTTGCGGGCGAGATCGGTTTCCGCCTCGGCGCGCGCCAGCGCCATGCCCATCGCATAGAGGTTGTTCTCGCAGACGAACAGCACCGGCAGCTTCCACAAAGATGCGAGGTTCATGCTCTCGTGGAATTCGCCCTCATCGACCGCGCCATCGCCAAAGAAGCAGGTAGTCACCGCGGGCCGACCCTCCATCTTGTCGCCAAGGGCGATGCCAACCGCCAGGGGCAGCCCGCCCCCAACGATGGCATTGCCGCCATAAAATCGGCTCTCTCGGTCGAAGATGTGCATCGAGCCGCCGCGCCCGCGACAGCAACCCTCTTGCTTGCCCAGCATCTCGGCCATCAGCACGTCCATGCCGATGCCGCGGGCGATCGCCTGGCCATGCTCGCGATACGTGGCCACGACGGCATCCTCCGGGCTGAGCGCCTCCATGACCCCAACTGATACAGCCTCCTCACCGTCGTAGAGGTGCAGAAAACCGAGGATTTTCTGCGCTTGGTACAGCTCGACGCATTTCGACTCGAAATGGCGGATGCGGATCATCTGCCGGAGCAAATGCCGTACATGATCGTGGTCGAGGTGAACTCTGGCGCTCATCGCTCGTCGCTTTCCAGGCTGGAGATGTCTCCCTCGGGCAGGCCCAGCTCGCGCGCCTTCAAGAGCCGGCGCATGATCTTACCGCTGCGGGTCTTGGGCAGATTAGCGCGGAAATCGATCTCCTTCGGCGCCACCGCCGCGCCCAACCGCCGCCGCGCATGCCCGAGAAGTTCCCGGCGCAGCGCCTCCGACGCTTCATAGCCGGGCTTCAAGGCGACGAAGGCCTTGACGACTTCACCCGCCATTGGGTCGGGCTTACCGATGACGGCAGCCTCGGCCACCGCCGAGTGCTCCATCAATGCGCTTTCGACCTCGAACGGACCGATTAGATGGCCCGACGATTTGATGACGTCGTCGGCGCGGCCGACGAACCAGAAGTATCCGTCCGCGTCGCGTTTGGCCAAATCGCCGGTCAAATACCACGGTCCGACGAAGCACTTCCGATAGCGCTCGTCCTCATGCAGATAGCCGCGCATCATCGACGGCCACCCAGCCTTCAAGGCCAGCTCGCCCTCAACCATCGGCCGGTCGATGACGCGCACGCCCTCGGCCGTGCGCTCGACGATCGCAGCCTCGATGCCGGGCAGCGGCAGACCCATGGAGCCCGGCTTGACCGGTAGAGCGAGGAAGTTGGCGATCATGATGCCGCCTGTCTCGGTCTGCCACCAATTGTCGTGAAACGGCTGACCAAAGGCCTCGACACCCCAGACCACAGCCTCGGGATTGAGCGGTTCGCCGACACTCGACATGAAACGCAGGGCACTCAGATCGTAGCCTCGAACGGCCTCCGCTCCGAGCTTCATCATCATGCGGATCGCTGTCGGGGCGGTGTACCAGACGCTGACTCGCTCGGATGCGAGAATGCCGTACCAGGTCTGCGCGTCGAATTCGGCCTCGACCACGAGGTTGGTCACCCCGTGTGTCAGCGGCGCGATGATCCCGTAACTCGTACCGGTGACCCAGCCCGGGTCGGCGGTGCACCAAAAAATGTCGTCATCGTGCAGGTCGAGCGCGTAGAGCCCGGTGACATGATGGGTCACGACCGCTTCGTGGACGTGGATGGCTCCCTTGGGGCGGCCGGTCGTCCCACTGGTGAAATGGAGCAACGCCATGTCTTTAGGCGATGTCGGGGGGATGACGAAGGCGTCGCTGGCGGTGGCCAGCAGCTCGGACCATCGCAGGGTTCCTGGCACCGGGTCTCCCTCGTCGACCAAGATCACATGCGCGAGGTTCGGCAGTCGCGGGCGTAAGCCTTCGACCTTGCGGCGGTAAAGCGCTTCGGTCGTGACCAGCACTTTTCCTTCGCCGATCTCCAAGCGCGTTGCCACCGGCTCGGGGCCGAACGCGGAAAACAGCGGCGAGGCCACGCACTTCGCCTTCAGCGCGCCGAGTACCGCAATGTAGAGTTCGGGGACACGCCCGAGCAGGACGAAGACGCGATCGCCTTCTGCTAGGCCGAGGCTGCCGAGAACATTCGCGAAGCGATTGGTGGCGCCGACCAGGTCACGATAGGTCAACTCGCGCCGCGTCCCCGATTTGCCAATCCAGCGCAGCGCGACGCGGTCGGCGATCGGCCCATTCGCGTGGCGGTCGACGGCCTCGTGAGCGATGTTGAGGCCGCCCCCCGGCAGACCGTCGAGGCGCTTTCGCGCATCGCTCCAGGCGAAACCAGACCGGATCGCGGCGTAGTCCACCAGATTGGGTCGTTGCGAGAGCCGCGTGAGGTTCTTGCTGATGACGGGATGCGCCAAGCTAGCTCCCGGGTGAAAGGCGGTACGGTCCAATGAACTATGGCGTGGGTGACAGAGGCTCGCCTTGATTCAGCTCAATCGAACTTCGCTGTTCGACGTTGACCAAGATCAATCTGAGCCGCGCGATCATAGTGATCTGATTGTGCAACAGTGTCTTCTGGGCGCTGCTCATGTCTTGCGTAGGCGGTGACCAGGACTTTACGCGCCGCAAGGCCGTTCGGGGCCGCAAGTTCTCGACCGGCAGGCGCGAAACCCGGCGGAGGCGGCGAAACCTTTCAGCCTTGGGGGCCTACAGCCGCAAACAACAGCCGAGCCACCAGGGCGAAAGTCCGCGTTCCCTGACCAACCCTAGGGTGGTGACCTAGATCAATGCCGCACAACTCGCGGCCGGATATGCAACGACGAACAGTCAATGAGAGGGAGCCGGTGCGATGCTGCCATGGCTGCCGAAACCGTCGCGTAGTCTCCGCCTTTGCGCGATCGGCCTTGCCATCGCGATCGGCGGGGTAAGTGCCGTCGCGCAATCGCCGCCTCCAGTTACCGGCGGCCCTCCTATTCCCACCGGCGAGGCGCGGGTGTGGTTCTACCGGGTCTTCTTTCCCGAAGATACCGGCGGCATGCCGCCGGTATCGATGAACGGCCAGCTCGTTGGCTATGCCCGCGCCGGTTGGAGCTTCTACCGCGACATGCCGGCAGGCGCTTATCGCGTCTCGGTCGAAAGCTATCTGCCGGGCTCCGGCTGGTCGAAGGACATCGTGTTGCTGCCGGGGACGCAAGTCGCCTTGGCGATCGATTCGGACCCTACCTACATCTCGAACCTAAGCGGGTTTCGTCGCGGTACCTACAGCGTCATCGCCGAGCCGGGTGGCGCGGCCTATCTGCACATCATGCAGACGCAGTTCGGCACCGGCTACTGAGCGACTTCCGTAGCTCGACAGCATTGTCGCGCCCCGGCGGAAGCTGTTTGGCTGCTTTACAGCTTGAACGCGGCGCAGTATCTCGACGCACGCTTCAACGCTTACCCGACCGAAAACCGACCGCCTGGGCGAAGGTGACAAACTGCTCGGGCGGCAGTGCCAGTTTCTTCGTCAATTCAGGATAAGGCACTGCCCCACGAAACACCGTCGCCAGTCCCGCCGAAGCGCAGAACAGATAGACGTTCTGCCCGGTGAAAGCCCTTTTCGACCCTTACGAGCCTTACCCGGTCAGAATGCCGGATAGGTGGGACTCGGTAGGAGGTGCTCCTCGACTCCTCGGACACCGGGAATGATTTCTGCCGCGACCCGCAGCGCCTGCTTCTTCTCTTCGGCCTCATCGTCAGAGAGCCAGAAATGCACCACACCGTCGCGAACAATAACGTCTTCCGGCCACACCTTCGCCCATTCCTCGCGGCCCAGCTCGGCAAGAAGCCGCGCGCGGATCGTACGGTCATCTCCTTCGCCCTCAGGAGGTGGTGCGCCCTTTGTAGCGCCGAGTGCGCGAACGAGATTGGCCCGGCTAATGATGCCAATTACCTTGGCATCACGCACAACTGGCACGCGCTTGATCCGCTTTACCTCAAGTAATGCTGCAACTTCACCAAGATCGGTGTCCTCGGTAACGCTCATGACGTCACGCGTCATGATATCGTTCACAGTACGGGCGTGCGACTTGACGTAATCGCGGGCAAGCTCAGCGGCGAAATGGTCGAGCCACCACGAGCGGCGTCTTTCTCGGTGACGATGCGCGGTGCCGATCTCTGCACGATGCAGCAGGTCGCCTTCGCTGACGATGCCGATAAGGTTACCGCCGGAATCGACCACCGGGGCACCGCTGATGCCGCGTTCGGCAAGCAGTTTCGCTAGATCTTGGACCGTTGTGCCCGGATTTACGGTGATCACATCGGTCGTCATCACGTCCATCGCGCGCATTGCCTATCTCCCTGTTCAAGTTGTCGAGACTTCCTGGCTTCCCGTTTGTTGGTGCGATATTTCACCCGACTGAGGCGTCATGCATTGAGATTTGATCACGACTGAAGGGCGTTTGTTGGCGCAACTTCGCCGTCGCGACGGTTGCGGACCCGAAATTCACCCCAACTGAGCCAATTTCTGCACCCACCCACAGCAAGGTCGCTTAAGGGGCATGACCGGCCGGCGCGGACCGCAACAACGAATGGCCGTTCCGGGTGGGCCAGCTGACCTCAACGGACGCGGGCGCCAATGGCGCCTTCGCGACGATAACGGTGATCGCATTGCCAACTTGTGATCCGCTGAGGTGGGTTACGGTGCCATTCACAGCCTCGCCAGCGAATGGTCAGGGCGACCCGAAGCGGCATTCATCCGCGACTCTTGCACCGCGCCAAAACGGAAACAACGCCGGCAATCTTGCTCCGCGACCCGACCAGGGATAAGGGTTCTTGTGCTTTGCCTCACCGATAAAGCCGCCAATCAGGAGGGAGCCTCTGGCTTCCGGAGGGACCAATGAGACGGCCGGTCCCCAGCTTTGGTCCGGCGCTCGCCTTGGTGTTTGATTGCAGTCGCCAGCATCGTACGAGGCTGAGCGGGTGACTGCAGACAAACCGCCGATACGCCTGGGCTTTTTCACTCGCCTGCTCGATCGGGCGGACGCAGCCGAGCGCTATAGACTGGCCATCGCGCAGATCGTTCACGCCGAACGCTGCGGCTTCGATTCTGCCTGGATCGCGCAGCACCATTTCCACGAGGACGAAGGCGGCCTGCCGGCGCCCTTCGTATTCCTGGCCCAGGTCGCCGCGCAGACGACACGAATCCGCCTGGGGACCGGCATCGTCACTCTGCCGCTGGAGCTGCCGATCCGGGTTGCCGAGGATGCCGCGGTGCTCGATCTGATGTGCGGCGGCCGCCTCGAGGTGGGGATCGGGCCTGGCGGCAACTTATCGGCGTATGAGGCGTTCGGTCTGGACAGCGCCGAGCGCACGGCGCTGTTGATCCGGTATCACCGAGTGTTGCTCGATGCCTGGGCGGGGCGGCCGCTACTCGGCGGCGACCGATTGTATCCGCCCAATCCCGGCCTGGTGGATCGCGTCTGGCAGGCAACCTTCAACGTGGACGGCGCCCGGCGGGCCGGCGCGGCGGGTGACGGGCTGATGCTGTCGCGCACGCAGCCAAGGCCGGCGGGCGCGCCCCATCTGTCGCTGCCCGACATCCAACATCCGATGATCAATGCCTATCTGGAGGCCCTGCCGCAGGACCGCGCACCACGTATCCTCGCTTCGCGCACGGTGTTCGTCGCTGACGACCGCAAGGAGGCGTTGCAGCTGGCCGAAATCGGCCTGGCGCGGCAGCGGGCACGGTTCGCCAAGATCGGCCGCGCGGGGTTTGTCGAGGGCATGTCGGTGCACGACCAGATTGCCGCCATGGACATCCACGTGGGCAACCCGGATGACGTGATCGCCTCGCTGCGAACCGATAGTACGCTGGCCCGCGCCACCGACCTGACCGTTCAGTCGCATTCAATCGATCCGCCGCATGAGTTCATCCTGCGATCGATCGAACTGGTCGCCGGGGTGGTGGCGCCGGCGCTGGGTTGGGTTCGGAGCGGCGCGGCGGCTCCGCGGCATGTCGCGTGACGACAGGGAGGGATGGGCATGTCAGGGACCGATACCGACGTCATAGACACGCTGGTCGGGATCAAACCCGGCTCTGCGCTGGACGCGATCCGTAACCGCCGCCCGGACGCGCGGACCCAGGCGCAGGCTAGTTACCGGGCGCTGTTCGCGCCGGAGAGCGCCGGCAGCATCACCGCGACCGAGCGTTTCGCGGTGGCGGCGTTTGTCAGCGGCCTGCATGGCGAAACGGAGACCGCGTCATTCTACGCCGCTGGTCTCGCCGCCAGCGGGGCATCCCCTGAATTGCGCCGCGCGATCGATGCGGCGATCGCGGCAGCCAAGGGGCGGGGTCCCTATGGTTCTTATCCCGCCGGCCCGCTGAGTCGCGAGGATGCTCCCGGACCGACCCATTGTGTCGCGGCAGAAACCCGCCATGAGCTGGGGTCGCGCCTAGCCGCGGCGTTCGACCACATGCACCTGCTGGTGTTCCACCCGCGCGACGCCGCCCCAGCGACGCTGCAGGGCTTGCTGGATGCCGGCTGGTCGACCACCGACATCGTGACGCTGTCGCAGATCGCCGCCTTTCTATCCTTCCAGATACGGGTGATCGCCGGATTGCGCGCCCTAGCCGGCGCGGCGTGACACACGAGGTTAAACCATGCCCGATGCGATCCTTGAACCACCGCCGCACACGGTGCCCGCCGTCTTTACTCGGGCGCTGCTCGATTGGCTCCCCTGGCTCGAGCCGCTGGCGGTCGATGCCTTGACCGAACGGCACATGACCGCGCTGGTCGATGCGGCGCGGGCGAAATCTGATTATTTCCGCCTGCTGGCGCGCGATCCCGAAGCACTGCGGGCCCGCACGCTGACTGACAAGGACATCTTTTACAACGCCGATGCCGGCCTGCCGCGGGCGGAGCGCGAGTTGGCGGCGGCGGCGACGTCGCGCTTCAACGGTTGCATCTATTGCGCCTCGGTGCATTCGCGGTTCTCGGCGACCTACTCGAAGCGCGAGGCGGACGTGCAGCGCCTGCTGGACGAGGGCGTAAACGCCAATCTCGGTGAGCGCTGGAACGCCATCGTTGCTGCCGCGGTGGCGCTGAGTACGACGCCGATCACGTTCGGATCGCAGCACGTCGAACGCCTGCGCGGCGCCGCGTTGGACGATTTGGCGATTGCCGACGTGATCCATGCCGCGGCGTTCTTCAACTGGGCCAACCGGCTGATGCTGTCGCTCGGAGAGCCGGCCGCACCGGCCCAACCATAGTGCCGGGGGTTGCCCCAAAACAAACCGGCTCTAGACGAAAAGGACGCGCCAGATGCTGATCGTCGATGGCCAGATTCATCTTTGGGAAAAGGGTACGCCGTCACCGCAACATCGTCAGGAGCCGTACTCAGCTGAGCAGGCGATCGCCGCGATGGATGAAGCCGGCGTCGACCGGGCGCTGGTCCACCCGGTGCTGTGGGACCCTGACTCGAACGAGTTGGCGCAAGCGGCAGTGCGGAAATACCCCGACCGTTTCCGGATCATGGGCTGGTTCTATCTCGACGACCCGAAGGGCTCTGACCTCGTCGCGCACTGGAAGGAGCGCCCGGGCATGCTCGGCCTGCGCTTCTATTTCAACGAGCGGCATAAGCGTGAGTGGATGACCGACGGGAGTCTCGACTGGCTGTGGCCAGCAGCCGAGCGCGCCGGCGTGCCGGTGGCGCTCGCCGCCGCGTTATTCCTGCCGACTGTCGGCCAGATCGCTGAGCGTCACCCGCGGTTGAAACTGATCGTCGACCACCTGGCCGTGCCACCGGGGAGCAGCGGCCAGTCCGCCTATCGCTTCCAGCCCGAGCTGTTGGCGCTCGCCAAATATCCCAACGTCGCGGTCAAGGCCACCGGTCAACCCGGCTACGCGCAGGACGCCCATCCGTTCCACAGCTTCCACGAGCACCTGCATCGAGTCTTCGACGCATTCGGTCCGCGTCGAATGTTCTGGGGCACCGACATCACGAGGATGCCCTGTTCCTGGCGGCAATGCGTGACGGTGTTCACCGAGGAGCTGCCCTGGTTGAAGGGCAGCGATCTCGACCTCGTCATGGGCGAGGCCCTGTGCAACTGGGTGGGCTGGGAGCTGCCCCGCTAAGCGCCGGTGGCAATCGGAGGATACCGATGAAGCCCTACGTGATCTGCCACATGAATATGAGCATTGACGGCCGTATCTGGCACAGCC
>DASYXG010000076.1:0-11059 GCA_035935235.1 Allostellaceae bacterium | reverse complement strand
GCGACGTGACCCTGGTCGATAACACGCCGATCGATTATCTCGACTTTGCCTCGCCCGAGTCCGGTCTGGGCGGCAAGATCGGTCTCGACGCCACGACCAAAATTCCACCCGAGACGAGCCGTACATGGGGCACGCCGATCCGCATGGCCGACGCGGTGATCGAGGAAGTGACCCGCAAATGGCCGAACTATGGGCTGCCGGGCAGCGGCAAGCCGATCTGGAAATGAATTTGGAGCTCCGATGCCCGATACTGACGGAAAAGACATCCTCAACCTGCTGCAGGACATAATCGCGAAAGCGAAGAAGGCCGGTGCGGATGCCGCCGACGCGGTCGCGATCGCCGGCGCCTCGCTGTCGCACACCCGCCGGCTCGGCAAGACCGAGAAGCTCGAGCGCTCCGAGACGCAGGATCTCGGCCTGCGCGTCTTTGTCGGCAAGCAGCAGGCGATGGTGTCGTCGAGCGATCGCGCGTCGGCGACCCTGGACGAGCTGGTCGAACGCGCGGTGGCGATGGCGCGAGCGATCCCCGAGGACCCGTTCTGCGGCCTCGCCGACCCCGACCAGATCACCCATGACTGGCCCAAGCTCGACATCTTCGATCCCTCAGAGCCCACGGCCGAGATCCTGATCGAGCGTGCCCGCGCCGCCGAGGAAGCCGCGCTCGCGATTGCGGGGATCACCAACTCGGAAGGCGCCGACGCTGGCTGGGGCCGCTCGCGCGCGGCGCTCGTCGCTTCCAATGGCTTCGCCGGTTCCTATGCCGGGTCGAGCTGCGGAGTGAGCGCCTCGGTGATCGCCGGCACCGGAACCGGTATGGAGCGGGATTACGATTTCGCCAGCGCCGTCTATGGCGGCGATTTGCGCAGCGCCGAGGAGGTCGGCCGCGAGGCCGGCGAGCGTGCGGTCAAGCGACTCGGCGCGCGCAAGATGCCGACCGGCAAGTTTCCGGTAGTGTTCGACCCGCGGGTGTCGCGCAGTTTCCTGTCCCACCTGTTGGGCGCCATTTCCGGCCCGTCGATCGCGCGCGGCACCAGTTTCCTCAAGGACAAGCTCGGCGAGCGCATTTTCCCCGAGGCGATTACCTTCACCGAGGATCCGCATAAGCAGCGCGGCCTGCGGTCGCGGCCATTCGACGGCGAGGGTATCGCCAACCGGCGCCGCGCGCTCATCGACAAAGGCGTATTGACGACTTGGCTGCTCGACCTGCGCTCGGCGCGGCAACTCAAGATGGCGACCACCGGCCACGCCGCGCGTGGCACCGCCTCGCCGCCGACGCCGGCGGCAACCAATGTGTGGATCGAGCCGGGCGCGCAAACCCCACAGGAGCTTTATGCCGACATCAAGAGTGGGCTATATGTGACCGAATTGATGGGTATGGGGGTCAACGGCGTCACCGGCGATTACAGCCGTGGCGCCTCGGGGTTCTGGATCGACAATGGCGCAATCGCCTTCCCGGTCAGCGAAATGACCGTCGCCGGCAACCTTAAAGATATGTTCGCCCGGATGATCGCGGCCAATGATCTCGAATTCCGCACCGGCGCCGACGCGCCGACCCTACGCATCGACGATCTGACCGTCGCCGGAGCGTGAGGTTCTTGAGTTGAGCACGCAGCCGCCGACAGAAAATGGGCTGCAATCGGCCGCGCTAATACGGCGGCTCACCCACGATTTCATCTGGCCGCATCGCCGCGCCATCGTCCTCGCCTTTGTCTGCATGGGCATTGGCTCAGGAAGTACCGCGGTGCGCGCCTGGCTGATGCAGCCGATGCTTGACCGCATCTTCGTCGGCCGCGAAGGCTCGCTGCTGCTGCTCATCGCTGGGGCGGTCTTTGCGATCGCGATCATCAAGGGCGTTGCCGATTACAGTGAGGCGGTGCTGATGAGTCGCGTCGGACAGCGCGTCATTACCGATGTCCAGAACGCACTTTATGCCCGACTGATCCGCGCCGACCTCGCCTATTTCAATGCCCATGCCAGCGGCACGTTGGTGTCGCGTTTTAGCGCCGACGTTATCTTTCTACGCAGTGCCGCCGCGAACGTCCTCATCGCCATCGGCAAGGACTCCGTCACCGTGGCCCTTCTCGTGGGGCTGATGTTCTACGAGGACTGGATGCTGGCGCTCGCCTCGTTTTTTGCCTTTCCGCTCGCGATACGCCCGATCACCGGCATCGGCCGACGGATGCGCCGGGTGTCGGCCAGCACGCAGGTCGAAGCCGGGCTGATCACTACCCTATTGAACCAGACCTTCCAGGGCGCGCGCCACGTCAAGGCTTACGGCATGGAGGCCTATGAGCAGCACCGGGCGGAAGAGTTGTTTGAGCGCATGTTCCGGTTGATCGACCGGGGAAACCGCACTCGCGCTCGCGCTTCGCCGATGATGGAGGCGCTTGGCGGCTCGGCGGTCGGCGTGGTGATCCTTTATGGCGGCTACCAAGTCATCGAAGGCGCCCGCACCCCTGGCGCGTTCTTCACCTTCATCACCGCGCTTCTGCTGGCCTACCAGCCGCTCAAGAGCCTGGCGAATCTCAACGCCTCCTTGCAGGAGGGGCTGGCCGCGGCGCAGCGCCTGTTCCAAGTGCTCGACATCGAGCCGTCGATCCGCGACCGCGATGGCGCGCAACCGCTGCGCGTCGCCGGCGGCGAGATCGTCTTCACCGACGTGCGTTTCGGCTATCAGCCGCATGCGGTCGCGCTCGACGGCGTCTCGCTGACGGTGCCGGCCGGCAGCACGGTAGCGTTGGTCGGTCCGTCTGGCGCCGGCAAGTCGACCATGCTCAACCTGATCCCGCGCTTCTACGATGTCGACAACGGCAGCATCGCCATCGATCAGCAAGATGTCCGCGACGTGACCCTGGCTTCGTTGCGCGCCGCCCTGGCCCTGGTGGCGCAGGAGGCGAGCCTGTTCGACGATACGGTGCGCGCGAACATCGCCTATGGCCGCTTCGGCGCGAGGCAGGAGGAAATCGAGGCTGCGGCCGCCGCGGCCGGCGCCGACCGCTTCATCGCCGAGCTGCCCCAGGGCTACGACACACTGGTGGGCGAGCACGGCATTCGCCTCTCGGGCGGCCAGCGCCAGCGCCTCGCGATCGCGCGGGCGATGCTGAAGGATGCGCCGATCCTGCTGCTCGACGAGGCCACCTCGGCGCTCGACAACGAGAGCGAGCGGCAGGTCCAGGCGGCGCTCAAGCGGCTGATGCGCGGCCGCACGACGCTGGTCATCGCCCATCGACTGTCGACGATCACCGCCGCCGATCTGATCTGCGTGATAGATGGCGGGCGTATCGTCGAAACGGGTAAGCACGCCCAGCTTCTGACGCGGGGCGGGCTCTACGCCCGGCTCTATGAGACGCAGTTCGCTTCGGCCGACGATGCGGCGCTGATCGAGGCGCCTTCGGAATGAAGGCCTTCCGTGAGTTGGGTCGGCGGATCGCGCGCAGCGAGCGACTTCACCGCCCGCTGTGCTTTGCGATCCAGCTCTATATTCGCCTCGTCTATGCGACCAACCGCTGGACCGAGGAGGGCGCCGAGCACCCGCAGCGGTTATGCGAGACCGGGCGGCCCTTGGTCGGGGCCTTCTGGCACGGGCGGATGATGATGATACCCCTCGCCTGGCGGCGACGCGCGCCGATGCACATGCTGATCTCGTCGCATCGCGACGGCCGCGTCATCGCCGGCGCAGTCGCCCATTTCGGCATCCAATCGATCGCCGGCTCGAGCCGACGCGGTGGCACGGCGGCCTTGCGGGCGTTGGTTAAGCAGCTCGCGGCCGGCGATTGCGTCGCGATCACCCCGGACGGGCCCGCCGGCCCAGCGATGATCGCGTCCATCGGCATCGTCAATGTCGCACGCCTCGCCCGCGCGCCGATCCAGCCGGTCGTGTTCGCAACCAGCCGACGGTGGGTGCTGAAGACCTGGGACGGGATGCACATCGCTCTGCCCTTCGGGCGCGGCGTCATCTTGTGGGGCGAGCCAATCGAGATCGCGCACGACCTCGACGAAGCCGGGGTCGAGCGCGCCCGTCAGCTGGTCGAGACCCGGCTGCGTGAGATGACGTCGCTCGCCGACAGCTGGGTCGGGCATGACCCCGCGCCCACAGGCGAATGCGAGCCCGTCCAGCCGATCGAGCGCGCGCCCGAGCTGGTTGCCGGAAAACGGCCGTGATCCTACCGGCGCTCTATCGCGGCCTCACTGCCGCGGCGGCGCCCTTTGTGCTGGTCTATCTCAAATCGCGTCGGCGCCGCGGCAAGGAGGATGCCGTGCGTTTCGCTGAGCGGCTTGGCATCCCTGGCGTGAAGCGGCCGAATAAGCCGCTGGTCTGGGTGCACGCGGCGAGCATCGGCGAGGCGACGTCAGCCCTGGCGTTGATCGAGCGAATCCTGATGGAACGGCCGGGTCTCGAAATCCTCATCACTACCGGTACCGTGACCGCCGCGCGGCTGCTCGAATCCCGGCTCCCGATCGGCGCATGCCACCAGTTCGTGCCGGCCGACCTGCCCCGTGCTGTCGGCCGGTTTCTCGACCATTGGCATCCGAACCTGGCGGTGTGGATCGAGTCCGAGTTGTGGCCAAACCTCGTGTTGATGACGCGGCGCCGCAACATCCCGATGCTATTGCTGAACGCCCGTTTATCCGCCCGCTCGCATGCCCGCTGGCGCGCCGTGCCGGGGCTCGCCCGGCCGATATTGGGGGCGTTCTCGATGTGCCTCGCGCAGGACAAAGTGCAATGTGCGCGACTCCGTGAGCTTGGCGCCACCGAGGTCGCAAGCGTCGGCGACCTCAAGGCCGACGCCAAGCGGTTGCCGGCTGACGACGACGCCCTCGCCGAGCTGCGCAGCCAAATCGGCGACCGCCCGCTCTGGCTCGCCGCCAGCACCCATCCGGGCGAGGACGAGATCGCCGCTGGCGTCCATGTCCTCCTCGCCGCGGCACATCCGGGTCTCGTGACCATTGTCGCGCCGCGCCATCCGGTGCGCGGCGACGCCATCGCGGCAATGGCTGAGGCGCGTGGGCTGCGTGTCGCTCGCCGCTCGCGCGATGAGCCGGTGACGGCCGATGTCGATCTCTATCTTGCCGACACGTTTGGCGAGCTTGGGATACTCTACAGCCTCGCCGGCATCGCTTTCATCGGCGGCTCGCTGGCCGAGCTCGGTGGGCACAACCCATTCGAAGCGGCGCGCCTTGACTGCGCTATCTTGCTCGGCCCGCATACTGCCAACTGCGCCGCGATGGTCGACGCATTGGTGAGCGCGGAGGCGGCGGAGATGGTGACAGGCGAAGATGCTCTTGCCGGCGCGGTGTCGCGACTGCTCGAAGACCCGGTATTGCGCGCGGAGCGCGCCGAACGCGCGGCCCGTGTCGCCGCCAGCGGGCTCGGCACGCTCGACGCGGTGATGGAACGCCTCGCGCCCTGGCTTGACCCGGTGGCGCCGCGAGAAACCGCCGATGCGGACGCCTGAGTTCTGGGACGCGACACCCGGTCTCGTTGCCGGACTGCTCACGCCGGTCGGGGCGGCCCTCGATGCCGCGAGCCGAGTGTGTCGCGCCTTCGCCCATCCGTACCACGCGTCAGTTCCAGTGATCTGTGTCGGCAATATCGTCGTTGGCGGAGCCGGCAAGACGCCGGTCGTGCTCTCCCTCGTCGAGGTGCTGTGTCAGGCGGGCATGTCGCCGCATATCGTGATGCGCGGCTATGGCGGTCGGCTGACGGGGCCGGTGCGCGTCGATCCGCAGACCCACGATGCCGATGCGGTCGGCGACGAAGCGCTGCTGGCGGCGACGCAAGCGCCGACCTGGGTCGCTCGAGATCGCGCCGCCGGGGTGCGTGCGGCGGCGAAAGCCGGCGCCGGCGCGGTGCTATTTGATGACGGGTTTCAGAATCCCTCGGTCGTCAAGGATCTGGCGCTGCTCGTCGTCGATGCCGCTTACGGTTTCGGCAATGGCCGACTGCTCCCGGCGGGGCCGCTGCGCGAACGGGTCGACGATGGGCTTGCCCGCGCCGACGCCATCGTGCTGCTGGACGGCGACACCGCCCCGCCCGGGCTTGCCGGCACCGCTTGCCCAATCCTGCGCGCCTCGCTCGCGCCGGTGGACGGCGGACGGCTCGCCGGCAGGCGTCTGGTCGCCTTCGCCGGCATCGGCCGCCCCGAGAAATTCTTCGCCACGCTGCGCGGGCTTGGTGCGGAGCTGGTGGCGGAGCACGCGTTTCCGGACCATCACCGGTTCAGCAATACCGAGATCGCGGCCTTGCATGCCGCGGCGGAGCGGAAACAGGCGCTGCTCGTCACCACCGCGAAGGACGCGGCTCGGTTGCGGCCGCAGTCGCGCGCTGGCATCGAGGTTCTCGATGCTCGTATCGAATGGCGCGACCGGCCGGCGCTCGACGCGCTGCTGGCGCGGGTGCTTGAGGCACGTGGCGCCGCAAACGGCTGAGCGGCGCGCGGCGCCGATCGGCTGGACCTACCGCATCGAGGCTTGGTTCGCGACGCTCGCCTTCTGCGGATTTGGCCTGCTACCGCTCGACCGCGCCTCGGCGCTGGGCGGAGCCATCGCGCGGCGGATCGGTCCACATCTCGGCGTCACCAAACGGGCCCGGCTCAACCTCGGCGCCGCGATGCCGGCGCTGTCTGAGGCCGAGATTGGCGCGATCGTCCGCGGCATGTGGGATAATCTCGGTCGGGTAGCCGCCGAATACCCGCATCTGCGCCAGATCAATGTGTTCGAGCCAGGAGGGCGTGTCGAGACAAGCGGCCTCGAACATCTCGACCGGGCACTCGCCGCCGGCCGGCGGGTGGTGCTGTTTTCCGGGCATTTAGGAAACTGGGAGATCGCCGCAGTTGCCGGCGGCCAATACGGGCTCGACATCGCGCAGATCTACCGCGCCCCCAACAACCCGCTCTTCGACCGGCTGATCGGCCGGCTGCGCGGCGACCAGGGCGAGTTGATCCCCAAGGGGGCGGTGGCGTCACGGCGTGCGGTCGCGACCCTGCGCCGCGGCGGACATCTGAGCCTGCTTGTCGACCAGAAACTCAACGACGGGATCGCCGTGCCGTTTTTCGGCCGGCCGGCGATGACGGCGCCGGCGTTGGCCCTCTTCGCACTGCATTTCGATTGCGACGTGCTGCCGGTGCGCGTCGAGCGCACCGGCGGCGCGCACTTCCGCCTCACCGTTTATCCCAAATTGCCGCTCCCCCGGAGTGGCGATCGCGACGCCGACGTGCTGACGCTGATGACCGCGGTCAACCAGACATTGGAGGGCTGGATCCGCGAGCGGCCGGAGCAATGGTTCTGGCTGCACCGGCGCTGGCCGGGCTAACGGATGCCCGTCATCTTGTGCGTCTGCAGGCTCAACTGCCATTTTGGATGCTCGAGGCAGAACCGGATCGCCAGCGCGGTATTGCGCTCACGCTCCGGCCCGTCCATCGGCTGCACCGAGAATCGGCGGAACCCGAGATCGGCGTAGGCGAGCGGATCGACTCCCTCTTGCGGCACGACGATCTTGAGCTCGTCGCCAGCGGTGACGACGAGCTCGGTATTGCCCTTTGGGCTCACGCACACCCAGTCGAGCTCCGCCGGCAACGGGATCGTGCCGTTGGTTTCGACAGCGATCTCGAACCCGCGCGCATGCAGCGCGCTGATCAGTGGCGGATCGAGCTGAAGCAGCGGCTCGCCACCAGTGCAGACGACAAAGCGGTCGCGGCTTCCCGCCGGCCACGAAGCGGTGATCTGCTCGGCGAGCGAGTCGGCAGTCTCGTAGCGCCCGCCCTCGGTCCCGTCGATGCCAACGAAATCAGTGTCGCAAAAGGTGCAGGCGGCCTCGGCGCGATCTTCCTCGCGTCCCGACCACAGATTGCATCCGGCGAAGCGGCAGAACACCGATGGCCGCCCGGTCAGCGCGCCCTCGCCCTGCAAGGTGTAGAAGATTTCCTTGACCGCGTAACTCATACCGAACCGCTCTTATACGCTTCCCAGCCTGAGCGGCGCAGTTCGCAGGCCGGGCACTTGCCGCAGCCATAGCCCCAATCGTGACGCTGGCCGCGCTCGCCGAGATAGCAGCTATGGCTTTCTTCGCGAATTAGCTCTACCAGCCGTTCGCCGCCCAATTCCTCTGCTAGTTCCCAGGTCGCGCGTTTATCGCGCCACATCAAGGGGGTGTGGATGACGAAGCGGCGGTCCATCCCCAGCGACAGCGTCGCCTGTAGCGATTTGAGCGTGTCGTCGCGGCAATCGGGATAGCCGGAATAATCGGTCTCGCACATCCCGCCAATCAGATGCCTTAAGCCCCGCCGATAGCCGATTGCCGCCGCGAGCGTGAAAAACGACAGGTTGCGGCCGGGAACAAACGTGTTGGGCAGCCCATTCTCGGCGAAGGCGATCGCTGCGTCGCGGGTCAGCGCGGTATCGCTCAGTTGGCCCAGCACCGACAGATCGACCACGTGGTCTTCGCCGAGCTTCTCGCCCCACTCGGAGAACCCGGCCTTAAGCCGCTCCGCGATTCGCGTTCGGCATTCGAGCTCGACCCGGTGCCGCTGGCCGTAATCGAACCCGATTGTCTCAACCCGAGAGAACCGCGCCAGCGCCCAGGCGAGGCAGGTGGTCGAATCCTGCCCGCCCGAGAACAGCACCAATGCCGGTTCCGCCTGGGTCACGCGCGTCATCGTCCTGTTATAATCCTTCTTCGTGGTTCCTCGGAGGCGGCATTGAGCACCAACCCCTACCTCGCACTCGGCGTTAGGCCGTTCATCAATTGCTGCAGCGTGCGCACCATGCATGGCGGCAGCCTGATGCTGCCCCAGGTGCGCGCGGCGGTCGACGCGGCCTCGCGCCAGTTCGTCAATCTCGACGAGCTGATGGCGGCCGCGAGCAAGCGTATCGCCGAGCTGACCGGCGCCGAGTCGGGGATCGTCACCTGCGGCAGCGCCGCTGCGGTCGCGCTCGGCACCGCCGCCTGCGTCGCCGGCAACGATCCCGTAAAGATGCTGCGCCTGCCGTTCACCGACGGCATGGTCAATCGCGTCATCATCCCGGCCAAGCAGCGCTTCGCCTATGACCAGGCGGTGCGGATGTGCGGCTGCCACATCGTCGAGATCGAGACCCGCGCCGACCTCGATAAGGCGCTGGAAGAGCCGGTGGCGCTGGTCGTGCTGCTTGGCAAGCAGGAGCATCTGACCGGCGTGCGGCTTGAGGAGATCGCCGCGGTCTGCAGGCCGCGCGGCATCCCGATCATGGTCGACGCCGCCAGCGAACATATCGAGAGGCCGAGCCCGTGGCTCGTCCGCGGCGCCGATCTCGTCATCTATAGCGGCGGCAAGTTCCTGCGCGGGCCGCAAACCAGCGGCCTGCTGCTCGGCAACAAGAAACTGGTCGAGGCGGCGTGGCGCAATGGCTCACCGCACCAGGCGTTGGGCCGGCCGATGAAGGTGTCGAAGGAAGACATCATCGGCGTCCTCGCCGCGCTCGAATACTGGTTCGAGGAGCGTGACCCCGTCGAGGAGCGCGCCAAGTGGGATGCCGATTGCGCGACGATCGCCGCTCGGGTCATCCAGATCCCAGGCGCCGCCACCGAGGTTCTCGAACCGGCCGGAGTCGACCGCGTGCCGCGTCTCAAAATCGTGTGGGACCACGAAAAATACCCGCTCGATGGCCTCGCTCTGCGGCAACGTGTGCTCGATGGCGAACCCCGCGTCATGCTCGACGACAATTCCGCCACCGAGAACTCGATCGCGGTCGATCCCTTCCAGCTCCAGCCCGGCGAGGCCGAGCAGGTCGGCGACGCGGTGGTCGCGGCGCTCCTCGTCTCGGCTCAGGCCGAGCGGGTCCCCGCGCGGGCGCCCGCCCTCACCCTTTCCGGGTCCTGGGAGTTGCAGCTCGATCTGCTGCACGGTGCGCGGATGCACCGGCTCAATCTCGAACAGAACGGTGCGGCGCTATCCGGCCACCAGCGCTCTACCCAGTTCGACGGGCCGGTCACCGGTGGGATCGAGGGCGATGTCGTCCGCTTCACCTTCGGCGGGCGCTATGAGGCGGCGACCATATCGTTCCACTTCGAGGGTCGGGTCGGCGACGGCGCAATGGCCGGCACGGTCGAACTCGGCGCCGCCAGCGACCAGAACAGCGGCATCGTCAACCGCAGCCAGTTCGGCGCCGGCGAGTGGCGGGCTAGGCGGGTCGCCTGAGCGCCAGGGCCGGCGCCGGTCTGTCGGCGTAGAACGCGGCGTTCTGGCGACCTTCGGTGCACTCGCGAGCGAAGGTGATCATGTGGTGCGCGACCAGCGCCGAGGCGATCAGGTCGTCTATGCGTCCTCGACACATCGCCGCCAACGCCATGCGCCAGAACACCCGGCGGTAATCGCCGGCGATGCCGATCTTGGTGATGATCTTCGCCAGCGTAACGACGCCGCGGCGGAGATTGGCGACGGTGAGCCGCGCCCGGCCCAGCGGCGGGCGGAGGCGGTTGCGGTAGGTATGCTCCGAGTTCCAGGCGAAGCGGCGATAGATCGCCTCCGGCGTGTAGGCGCTGCGCACCGCTCGGCGCCAATCCGACAGCACCGCGTCGTAGGCCCGGACGAAGACGACATTGGAGTCACGCTTGCCGCCGAGGTCGAGCCGCCCCGCCGCTTGCAGCCGGTCCCACAGCGGCGTCTTCGGCAACGCTTGCAGCAGATTGATTGTCAACAGCGGGATCTGCGACCGCTCGATGAAGTCGAGCAGGTTGTCGGCGGTCGCCGCGGTATCGGTGTCGAGGCCGAGAATGATTCCCGATACCACCTCCATGCCATAGCTGTTGACGGCGCGGACGGCGTCAAGGATCGGCATCGTGTGGTTGTGCGCTTTCTGCATTGCGTCGAGTGCCCCCAACTCCGGCGTCTCGATGCCGCAGAACACCGCGTAGAAGCATGCCTCGCGCATCATCTCCAAGATGTCCGGGCACGCGGCGATATTGAGCGTAGCCTCGCAGGAAAATTGCAGCGGGTAGCCGCGCAACTTCTGCCACGCGATCAGATGCGGCAGCAGCTCCCGCGCCGCCTTTTTGTTGCCGATGAAATTGTCGTCGACGAAATAG
>DASYXG010000075.1:0-5773 GCA_035935235.1 Allostellaceae bacterium | reverse complement strand
GGTGATGAGGATTTCGGCCTCGGTCGATTGCTCGACGAATTCCGGCGCCGGCTTGTGAATCGGCGAGCGCATCTTGGTGGTGACCGGGCCGCGCTCGTCGACCGGCTCGCCGATGACGTTGAGGATGCGGCCCAGCGTCTCGGGGCCGACCGGCACACTGATCGGCGCGCCGGTATCGACCACCTGCGCACCGCGAACGAGGCCGTCGGTGGTATCCATGGCGATCGTGCGCACCGTGTTCTCGCCCAGGTGTTGCGCCACTTCGAGCGTGAGGGTGCGACCAGCATTGTCGGTGTGCAGCGCCGAGAGGATCGCGGGCAGCTCGCCCTCGAAATGCACATCGACGACCGCGCCGATGACTTGGGTGATGGTGCCGACGATATTGGTGGCCATGTCCGGTGTTCCCTGGTGTTAGAGCGCCTCGGCCCCGGAGATGATCTCGATCAGCTCCTTGGTGATGGCGGCTTGGCGTGTACGATTGTAGTTGATGGTCAGCCGGTCGATCATCTCGCCAGCGTTGCGGGTGGCGTTGTCCATCGCGGTCATCCGCGCGCCCTGTTCGCTTGCCGCGTTTTCGAGCAGCGCCGTGTAGATCTGCACCGCGAGATTGCGCGGTAGCAGCTCGGCGAGGATTTCCTCCTCCTCCGGCTCGAACTCATAGATCGCGCCGCCTTCCGGCGCTGGCGCGTCGGCCGCCTCGGGCTGCGCGAACGGGATCAGTTGCTGCACCGTCACGATCTGCGTCATCGCCGAGCGGAAGCGGTTGAAGACGATCGAGCAGATATCGAACTCGCCCGCATCGAACATCGTCAGGATGCGCTGCGAGATGTCGCGCGCCTCGTCGAACGAGACCCGGCGGCGGCCGATATCGGTGAGGCTGTCGACAATGAGGCGCGCATGGTCGCGGCGCAGCCCGTCGCGTCCCTTGCGGCCGATGGTGAGGATTTTCACCTCCTTGCCAGCGCCCTGCAGCGCGCGGATCTGCCGCCGCGCCTCGCGCAGGATCGAGCCGTTGAACCCGCCGGCGAGACCGCGATCCGAGGTCGCGACAACGAGAAGATGCACCTGGTCCTTGCCGGTCCCGGCGAGCAGTTTCGGGCCACCCGACAACCCCGACATCCGCGCCGCCAGCGAGGCCAGCACCCGCTCCATGCGCTGGGCATAGGGCCGGGCCGCCTCGGCCTGCTCCTGCGCGCGGCGCAGGCGCGAGGCGGCGACCATTTTCATCGCCGAGGTGATCTTTTGGGTCGACCTGACGCTGCGGATGCGAATGCGCAGGTCTCTGAGGCTGGCCATGAACGCCTACGCGAAGGTCTTAGCGAAATTGTCGAGGAATTCGGTCAGCGTCTTTTCCGAGGTCTCGGAGATCGCGCCCTCGTTGCGGATCGCGGCGAGCAGATCGGCGTTGCCGCTGCGCAGCTCGCCGAGCAGCGACGACTCGAACCGGCCGATATCGCCGACCGCCACCCCATCGAGATAGCCGCGGGTGCCAGCGAAGATCGACACCACCTGCTCTTCGACCGGCACCGGCGAGAATTGCGCCTGCTTCAGCAGCTCGGTGAGCCGCGAGCCGCGCGCCAGCAGGCGCTGGGTCGAGGCGTCGAGGTCGGAGGCGAATTGCGAGAACGCCGCCATCTCGCGGTATTGCGCGAGCTCCAGCTTGATACGGCCGGCGACCTGCTTCATCGCGCGGATTTGCGCCGCCGAGCCGACGCGGCTCACCGACAAGCCGACATTGATGGCCGGACGAATGCCGCGATAGAACAACTCGGTCTCGAGAAAGATCTGCCCGTCGGTGATCGAGATCACGTTGGTCGGGATATAGGCCGAAACGTCGCCCGCCTGGGTCTCGATGATCGGCAGCGCGGTCAGCGACCCCGCGCCGTGTTCGTCGTTCATCTTGGCGGCGCGCTCCAAGAGCCGCGAATGCAGGTAAAACACATCGCCTGGATAGGCCTCGCGCCCGGGCGGGCGGCGCAGCAGCAGCGACATCTGGCGATAGGCGACCGCCTGCTTTGACAGATCGTCGTAGATCATCAGCGCGTGCATGCCGTTGTCGCGGAAGAACTCGCCCATCGTGCAGCCGGTATAGGGGGCGAGGAACTGCAGCGGCGCCGGCTCGGACGCGGTGGCGGCGACGACGATCGAATATTCGAGCGCGCCGTAATCCTGCAGGGTCTTGACGATCTGCGCGACGGTCGAGCGCTTCTGCCCCACCGCGACATAAATGCAGTAGAGCTTCTTCGACTCGTCGGTGCCGGAATTCGCCTCTTTCTGATTGAGGATCGTATCCACCGCGACCGCGGTCTTGCCGGTCTGGCGGTCGCCGATGATTAGCTCGCGCTGACCGCGGCCGATCGGCACCAGAGCGTCGATAGCCTTGAGCCCGGTCTGCACCGGCTCGTGCACAGATTTGCGCGGGATGATGCCAGGCGCCTTGACCTCGACCCGGCTGCGGGTGACGTCGGTCAGCGGCCCCTTGCCGTCGATCGGGTTCCCGAGCCCATCGACCACGCGGCCCAACAGCCCGCGGCCGACAGGCACGTCGACGATCGAGCCGGTGCGCTTGACCGTGTCACCCTCGCGGATGCCGCTATCGTCGCCGAAAATGACGACGCCGACATTGTCGGTCTCGAGGTTGAGCGCCATGCCGCGCATGCCATTGGGGAATTCGAGCATCTCGCCGGCCTGGACCTTGTCGAGCCCATAGACGCGGGCGATTCCGTCGCCGACCGACAGCACCTGGCCGATCTCGGCGACATCGGCCTCGCTGCCGAAATTGGCGATCTGCTGCTTGAGGATGGCGGAGATTTCCGCCGCGCGAATTTCCATGCTGGTTTGGTCCCTTTGGCCCTCTACCCGATTCCCCGCATGCTCAGCTGCAAGCGTTGCAGCTGGCCCTTCAACGACCCATCGACCATGCGCGAGCCGATCTTGACGATCATGCCGCCGAGGAGGCTCGGATCGACGCGTACATCCATGGTGACCCGGCCGCCGACAACCCGGCGCAATTGCTCGCCGAGCGCCTCTTCCTGCGCCTTGGTCAGCTGCTGCGCCGCGATCACCTCGGCGGTGACCTCGCCGCGTCGCTCGGCGAGCTTGTTCAGATAGGCCTCGATCATCGCCGGCACCGCGAAGAGCCGGCGGTTGCGCGCGACGATGGCGATGAAATCGGCGCTGAGCTTCGACAATTTGGCGTCCGCGGCCAGCGCCGCCATCGCCTTGCCCTGCTCGGCCCGCGACAGCACCGGGCTGCGTACCAGCCGCAGCAGATCGGCGCTGGCGTGCAGCATCGCGCGCAATTCGCGCATGTCGCCCGCGACCGCGACGAGTTCGTGGCGCTCGTCGGCTAGCTCGAACAGCGCCGCCGCGTAACGTTCTGCCAGGCCGGAAATGCCTGTCGATTCAGCAGCCAATGGAAAACGTTCCTCGCTCTGCGCGCCGGGGAGCGGTGTGTCGCGGCATGGTATCCGTGGGGACCTCGGCGAAAGACCACCTCGGGGCCACGCCAAACGCCGCGAACCCCGCGAGATCCGCGCGGTTCCTAGCATTTTTCTCCCCCCCGCGCAACCGCGGGAGGGTTGCAGAATTTCAAGGGCTTAGCTGCTTTAGGAGCGCTGCTGGATTGATGCGAGCGCACCGATCGCGGCGAGCGCGGCCCAGGCAAGCGCGGGCGCGCGCGGTGAGAGTTGCCCGGCCAGGCGGCCATAGATATGGAACAGCGCAGTTTGCAGCACGATGCCCATAATTACGGCAGCGCCTTCAGGAGGGGCGATGGCTGCGATCTCGCCGGTGGCGATCCCGTCGGCAAGAGCCACCTCGATGGCCGCGACCGGGGTTGGCCCGGCGCCATTCACCCGCGGCAACAGATCGTGTTGCGCGATGAGCATAAAGCGAAACAGCGCCGGATCGCGATCGTAGAGCGCGCAGAAATGCGCGACCATCGCCTCGATGCGCTCGGCGAAGCGGGGTTCGGTGGCGCAGATGGCGGCGAGCTCCTCCCCGGTGCGGAGATACGCTTCGGCAAAGAGCTCCGCCGCGAGCTCGTCCTTGCCGCGGTAATGGCGATAGAGCGCGCCCTGCGCCACCCCGGCCGCGGCGGCGATATCGGCGATCGAGACGCCATCGACCCCGCGCGCCGCAAACAAATTGACCGCGGCCTTATCGATTTTCTCCTTGGCCCCCGAGACACGCACCAAATCCCGCTCCGTCATTGAACCTGTGATCGATCGACCTACCGTTTGTTAACCAATTATCTCTTGTGAGTGAACGTTCACTCATTATATGATATTCCCGCCGGATGCCGCAAGCGGCGTTCCGCCGCGGCGGGTATCCAAATGAAGCGATAGGTTTGCACATGGACTGGGATGACGCGCTCCCTTGGGCCTTTCTCCTCTTCATCGCTCCCTTCGTGATGGCGATCCGGTCGATCGTGGTCAATCGCCGCCTCAAGGCGCAGGTCGAGCTGCTCTCCAACAAGGTTGCGCTGTTCGACCACCGCTTGCTGCGGCTCGACGAGCGGCTGACCGCTTTCGCCGGCGGCGCACCGATTGCGCCGGCGCCCGAGGCGCCCGCCGCCCCACCGCCCGCTGAGGTTCCGGCCGCCGCGGAACCCGTGACTCCGACCGCCCCCGCGATTCCGCAACCGACCGCGGTGGCGCCGCCTCCGCCGCCGCCCCCTCCAGCTCGTCCGCGCCGCAGTTTCGAGCAGCGTTTTGCCGAGCGCTGGCTGGTCTGGCTCGGCGGCGTGACCCTGGCCTTGGGCGGCGCCTTCCTGGTTAAGTTGTCGATCGATTACGGCCTGTTGACCCCACCGGTCCGGGTAATCCTCGCGGTGTTGCTCGGGATCGGGTTGTGCGCCGCAGCCGATTGGGTGGCGCGACGGGAGCCGCCCGCTGAGGGTGGCGCGGCCAGCGTCAGCCCCGTGCCGCAAGCCCTGGCAGCCGCCGGTTCGGCGACCATCTTTGCCGCGCTCTATGCGGCCTATCAGCTTTACGGACTTATTCCGTCGGCGCTCGCCTTCCCGCTGCTCGCCGCGACCTCGATCGCCACCGTGGCGCTGTCGCTGCGGCACGGAATCTTCGTCGCCGCACTCGGTCTCGTCGGCGCCTACGCGGTGCCGGCACTGGTGGCGAGCGATGCGCCGCATGCGCTGCCGCTCTTCGCCTACCTCGCCTTTGTCACTGCCGGTCTGCTCGCGGTCATGCGCCATCGCCGCTGGTGGGTTCTCGCCTGGCCGGCGCTCGCCGCCGCCTATGGCTGGGTCATGCTGTGGCTGAGCCTCGACTATGCCCATCCGGAAGCTTCAGTCGTCGGCGTCTACATCCTGGTGCAGCTCGCCCTCTTCGCGGCCTTCCGGCGCGGTGTCCCGCGCGTAGGCTTTTTCACCGGCATCGCCGAATCGCCGCAGGTCGGGCCGTTGGTGCGGGTGGCCTACGGTCTCTTCGCACTCGCGGCCTTCGTGCTGGTTCACATCGCCGATTTCGACAGCGCCAGCCTGGTGACGGTCTTCGCCGCCGCGGCCTTTATGCTCGGCTTCGCCTATCGCGACCGCGACCTCGACGATGTGATGGTCACTGCGGCGGTGATGTTGCTCGCGGCGCTGGCGAGCTGGCATCTGCCGCTGCTCGCGGCGCAGGACGTGTTCCTGGCGCGGCTCCACATGCCGGTAGCGTTCACCGATTTCACCACCGCCTGCCTCGCCGCCGCGGCGCTGCTGGGCGGCGGCGGCTTCGTCGCGCAAATGAGCGCGCCGCGCCCCGGCCGCTGGGCC
>DASYXG010000074.1:0-3719 GCA_035935235.1 Allostellaceae bacterium | reverse complement strand
GTATGCGGGGTCAGCGGCGTGATCCGGTACGACATGGCGATCTGCTCCACGCGACGATTTGACTTGAAAAAGCGTAGGGCGTTTGCGAAGAACCGTCAAACCGGCCGCCGCATCTGTCCAGCGTCTCCTGAACCCCGTTCGTCGGGTTGAGTGGGAGCGCGCCTTTTCCATCACCGAGAGCGCCTTGTTCGCATTCGCCGTCGGCGGCGCGGGCGCCCGTTTCCAACGGCTTCTCCGATGCCTCCAGGTCTTTTTCGCGAGGTCCGTGCGACGCTCGCCCTCGCCGTGCCGCTGGCCGCCGCGAACCTGGCGCAGATCGCCATGGGCGTGGTGGATACGGTGATGGTCGGGTCGCTGGGCGCGGTGCCGCTGGCCGCGGTCGGGCTCGGCGGCGGCCTTTACTTTACCAGCGCGGTCATTTGCCAGGGGGTGCTCAACGCGGTGGCGCCGCTTGCCGCATTCTCGATCGGCTCCGGCGACCGCGATGCGGCGGGGCGGATTGCCGGTAGCGGTTTGGTCCTGGCGGTGCTGCTCATCGCTCCGGTCGTGGCAACGATGATGTTCGCCGACCGGCTCCTCGATTTGATCGGCTACGAGCCGGCGCTGGCGCGCGAGATTGGCCACTTCCTGCGGGCAGTGGCGTGGGGCACGCCGGGCTTTCTCGGCTTTGGCGTGCTGCGCAGCCTGTTCGCGGCGCTGGCCCGGCCGCGCATCGTCATGGCCGTGCTGACGCTCTGCGTGCCGACCCTAGTCGGCCTCAACTGGGTACTGATCTTCGGTCACCTCGATGCCCCGGCGCTCGGGCTCGTCGGCTGCGCCTATGCCTCGGCGATCAACCAGTGGCTGATGTTTGTCGGCCTCGCGCTGTGGCTATCGGCGTTGCGCCGTCGCGGCCGGGCACCCCGGCTGCGCGGCGAGCCGGCTCAGATCGTTCGCGATGTCCGCCGCATTCTTGCGCTCGGCCTGCCGATCGGCGGGCTGGCGGGGATGGAGATCGGCGTGTTCGTGACCTCGGCGGCGCTGATGGGCCTGTTTGGCGCCGACGCGCTTGGCGCGCACCAGATCGCGATCAACTGCGCCAGCGTCTCGTTCATGGTGCCGCTGGGGATCGGTCAGGCGGCGACGGTGCGGATCGCGGCGGAGCGCGGCGCCAAGGCGCCTCATGCGGCCCGTCGCGCGGCGTTCGTCGCCCTGGGGCTCGGCATGGTCTTCATGGCGGGTTCGGCGATCGTGTTGTGGACGCTGCCGGCGCACATCGTTGGCGCCTACGTTTCGATTGCCGACCCGGCCAACCGGGCGCTCGTCGCCTTGGCGCTCCAGTTCATCGCGATCGCCGCGATCTTCCAGGTTGTCGACGGCATGCAGGTCGTCGCCGCCGGCGCCCTGCGCGGCTACGAGGACACCACAATACCGATGCTGTTCGCCGGGCTCGGCTACTGGGGGCTCGGTTTTGTCGGCGGCTGGGCGCTCGCCTTTCCCCTCGGCTTTGGCGCCGTCGGGTTGTGGTGGGGTTTCGTTGTCGGGCTTGCCGCGGTCGCGGCGCTGTTGACCCTCCGCCTATACCGCCAAGCGCATCACGAAATCTGAGCCAGCTCCCGCGCCCGCACCGAATGCGCCGCGGCGACGTGGTCCTTGGCGAGCACCGTGTAGACCGCCGGCAGCACGAAGAGGGTGAACAGCGTGCCGATCGACATGCCGCAGACGACGACGATGCCGATCGAGAAGCGGCTCGATGCGCCGGCGCCGGTCGCCATCACCAGCGGCACCAGGCCCACGACCATCGCCGCGGTGGTCATCAGGATCGGGCGTAGGCGGACGCGCGCCGCCCGCTCGATGGCGCGCCGCCGGTCGAGACCCTCGTTGATCTGCAGCTGGTTGGCGAACTCGACCATCAGGATCCCGTGCTTGCTGATGAGGCCGATCAGGGTGACGAGACCGACCTGAGTGTAAATGTTAATCGTCGTTCCCAGCATCTCGATCCCCATGAAATTGCCGTTGATCAGGAACAGCGGCAACAGCGCGCCGAAAATCGACATCGGCACGCTGATGAGGATGACAAACGGATCGCGCAGGCTTTCGAACTGCGCCGCCAGCACCAGGAAGATGATGATCAGCGCGAAGACGAAGGTGACGACGAGCTGGTTCCCTTCCTGCACGTATTGGCGCGAGTCGGAGAGATAGTCGTGGCCGAAGCCATGTGGCAGGCCCTTGGCCTGTTGCTCGAGGAAATCGACCGCCTGACCGATCGTCACGCCGGGCATCGGCACGGCGGAGAAGGTCGCCGAATTGAGCTGGTTGTAGCGGGTCAGCGCGTTGGGCGTGGTCGTGGTCGAGACCGTGACCAGGTTTGACAGCGGCACCGGCTGACCGGCGGCGGAGTTCACGTAATAATGGGTCAGGGTCTCCTGGTTGAGGCGGTCGACGCGCGGCACTTGCGGGATCACCTCGTAGGAACGGCCCTCCAGGTTGAAGCGGTTGACATAATTCTCGCCGACGAGCAGCGCCAAGGTGTTGCCGATCGACTGCATGGTGACGCCGAGCTCGTTGGCTTTCGAGCGGTCGATGTCGACGCGGATCGTTGGCTGGTTGAAGGCAAGATCGCTGTCGACGACGATGAACAGCCCGCTCTTGCGCGCGGCATTCTTGATCTGGTCCATCGCGTTGTAGAGCTTGGGGAAATCGCCGGTCGAGTCGATGACCATCTGCACCGGCAGACCGCCGATCGAAGCCGGTAGCGGCGGCAGCGAGAAGGCAAAGGCGCTCATCCCCTCGACGCCGTTCAGCTTCGCCTGCAGCAGCGGTTTGATCTTCTGCGCGGAGCGGGTGCGCTCGTCCCATGGCTTGAGGATCACGCCGGCGATGCCCTGGCTCGGCCCGAAGCGGCCGTTGACGACAAAGCGCAGATCGGCTTCGGGGAACGAGGTCATCGCTGCGTCGAGCCGGGCGCCATAGGCATCCTGGTAGTCGAGGTTGGAGTATTGCGGCGCCTTGGTCAGCGCGAAGAGCACGCCCTGATCCTCCTCGGGCGCCAGCTCCTTTTTGGTGTTCACGTACATGAAGCCGAGCGCGACAAAGATCGCGATCGCGAACATCGCCGTAACCGGGCGATAGTCGAGCGAGCGCTCCAGCCGACGGCCATACCAATTGGCCAGGCCGTTGAATGCGCGGTCGAGCAGGTGGGCGAAGCCACGCTCGGCGGCGCCCTTCTTCAGCAACAGCGAGCACATCATTGGCGACAACGTCACCGCGACGATGCCCGAGATGATCACGGCGCCGGCCAGGGTGAAGGCGAATTCGCGGAACAGGATGCCGGTCACACCGCCGAGAAACCCGATCGGCGCGTAGACCGCCGCCAGGGTCAGCGTCATCGAGATCACCGGACCGGCGATCTCGCGCGCCCCGATCAGCGCCGCTTGGGGCGGGCTCTTGCCGGCCTCGATGTGACGATAGATGTTTTCGACGACGACAATCGCATCATCGACCACGAGGCCGATCGCCAGCACCATCGCCAGCAGGGTCAGCAGGTTGAGGCTGAAGCCCAGCGCCGACATGATGATGCCCGCGCCGATCATCGAGAGCGGGATCGTCACCACCGGGATCAGCACCGAGCGAACGTTGCCGAGAAACAGGAAAATCACGACGACGACGATGACGACCGCCTGCCCAAGGCTCCATTTGACCTCGTTGATCGAGGCCTGGATGAACTTGGTCGAATCGTA
>DASYXG010000073.1:0-15904 GCA_035935235.1 Allostellaceae bacterium | reverse complement strand
GGCCAAAGGTGGCCGGCGCGTGGAATCTGCACCGGCAAACGCTCGATGAGAAGCTCGACTTCTTCATCCTCTATTCGTCAGCGATTACCCTGTTCGGCAACGAGGGGCAGGCGAATTACGCGGCGGCAAACATGTACCTGGAGGCGTTGGCGGCGTATCGGCACGGCCTTGGCCTACCGGGCCTAGCGGTGGCCTGGGGCGCGATTTCCGATGTCGGTCACATGGCGCGTCATGCCGCGCTGACCGAGCGGGTCAAGGAGCGGCTCGGAGTCAAGTTGCTCGCTCCGGCACGCGCGTTGGATCGCATGGTGGACGCACTCGACGCCGGCGCCGACAGCGTCGCGCTTGCCGAGATAAGCTGGTCGCGACTCGCCGCGCTACCGGCGATCGCCAAGGTGCCGAAATACGCCGGAATGCGCGATCTGATGAGCGACGAGGCGGGCGAGGCGGGCGGCGCCAACGCCGAAGAAATACGCGCCCACCTCGCCGGCCTTCCCCGCGAGGAAGCGATCACCGCCGTTCATCAGCTTCTGATCAAGCACATTGCCGGGGTAGTCGGCACCGCGGCGGCAAAAATCCCGACAGACCAGCCATTGACCGATCTCGGTATGGATTCGCTAATGTTGGTCGAGCTGCAGATCGGCCTCGACAAGCAATTTGGCATCGCTATACCAACCCTGGAGCTGATGGATTTGGCGACCGTCGAAAAGCTTGGACGGCGGATCGTTGACGAGATCGGCAGCGCACCCGCGACCACTGCGCCGGCGGAAGCCTCCGCCGACAATCTGAATCCGATTGCGATTGAGCCGGAACCAGCGTTTGAGTTGACGCTCGGGCGCATTTTGGAGCAAGAACTGGATCGAGCGAAGGAGCGCCCGCTTTGAGCCTAGTCGAGATCGCCACGAAGCATATCGCCTCCGATAAGAAGCGCGAGCTGGCCAATCGGCTGCTGCGCCAGCGCGCCAATCATGGGCCGCTGGGGTCGCACGCCAACGACACGGACGCCATTCCCGAAGCGTTTTATCAGCTCGACCAGCATCCTGCTTACCTCGAGCTGTTGGCGCGGATGCACGAGCTCGACCCGCCCGAGATCGGCGGCGTACCATACTTCCGCTCGCACCAAGGGCTTGCCCGCGACACGACGCGCATTGCCGAGCGCGAGTGCATCAGCTTCTCCAATTACAACTATCTCGGCCTATCGGGTCATCCGGCGCTGAAGGCTGCGGTCGCCGAAGCAATCGACCGCTACGGCACATCGGTCTCGGCCAGCCGCTTGGTCGGCGGTGAGCGGCCGCTTCACGTCGAGCTCGAAAACACCATTGCCGACGCTCTTGATACCGAGGCCTGCCTCGCGTTTGTCAGCGGCTACGGCACCAACGTCACGACGCTCGCACATCTTTTCGGGCCGAACGACCTGATCCTGCACGATTCGTTGGCGCATAACAGCATTCAAACCGGGGCGCTGTTATCAGGCGCCCGACGCATTGCTTTCCGCCACAACGACTGGCAACGGGTCGACGACCTGCTGCGCCGCTATCGCCGAGACTATGAGCGGGTGGTGGTGGTGCTTGAGGGTATCTACAGCATGGACGGGGATTTCCCCGACCTGCCGCGCTTTGTTGAAATTCGCGAGCGCCACAAGGTCATCCTTATGGTTGACGAGGCGCATTCCTTTGGGGTGATGGGCAAAGGTGGCCACGGGCTGCGCGAGCATTTCGGCCTCAAAGGCAGCGATGTCGACATCTGGATGGGGACGCTCAGCAAGTCATTGGCGAGCTGTGGCGGCTACATCGCCGGTTCGCGCGCGCTGATTCTCAACCTCAAATTCAACGCGCCGGGCTTTGTTTTCAGCGTGGGGCTGCCGCCGGCTAATACCGCGGCGGCGCTGGCGGCATTGCAGGTCATGGCCGCGGAACCTGTGCGTGTCGCCGAACTCCATGAGCGGGGCGCGCTTTTTCTCAAGCTCGCCAACGAGCGCGGCCTGCCGACGGGTCAGAGCATGGGCATCTCGATCGTGCCGCTGATCGTCGGCGACACCAGGCGTTGCGTGGCGCTAACGAACGCGCTGTTTGCCCGCGGCATCGACGTGCAGCCGATCCTCTACCCTGGCGTCAAGGAACGGGCGGTCCGGTTGCGCTTCTTCATCAACCGCACCCACAGCGAGGAGCAAATCCGGCGGGCAATCGATATCATCGATGAGGAATGGCTCCGCATCTCTAGCGCCGCCGTCTGAACGGAGCGAGATGGCTGACATCGTCCTGATCAGCCCGAAGTTCGAGCCATCGTTTTGGGGAATTGATTACGCGCTGCCGATGCTCGATGGCAAAGCGGTGCTGCCGGTCATGGCGCTGCCGCTGCTCGCGGCGCTGACCCCGCCCGATCACAACGTCACGATAATCGACGAAAACGTCGAAGAGATCGACTGGGAGCGCTGCCAGCGCGCCGACATCGTCGGGGTGACCGGCATGGTCGTGCAGCGCCGGCGGATCCGCGAAATCCTTACAGAGCTGAAACGGCGCGGCATTTTTACCGTCCTCGGCGGCGCCTGGATCACGGTGCGGCCGAAGGAATTCGCCGGCCTTCCCGACGTCATCTTCATCGGCGAGGCGGAGGAAACCTGGCCGCAATTCCTCGCCGAATGGGAAGAAGGCCGGCACCAAACCTGCTACGAGCAGGCCGACAAAACCAACCTGACGACCGTGCCGCGACCTCGGCTCGATCTGTTGCCGATGCGCAAATTTGTCTCGGCCAGCATGCAGATATCCCGCGGCTGCCCGTTCACCTGCGAATTCTGCGACATCATCGTTGTGTTCGGCCGCCGGCCCCGTCTCAAGACCAGCGCGCAAGTCATCGCCGAGCTCGATAACATCGTCGCGGCCGGCAAAACCGAAGCTTTTATCGTCGACGACAACCTGATCGGCAACAAGAAGGCCATCAAACCGATCCTGCGCGACATCATCGCCTGGCAGCGGGCTAACGGCTACCCGCTGAACCTGTCGACCGAAGCCTCGATCGACCTCGCCGAAGATGACGAGATGATCGCGCTAATGGTCGAAGCTAATTTCGAGAGCGTCTTCGTCGGGATCGAGTCGTCGAACGAGGACGCTCTTCGCGAGACCAAGAAGATACAGAACCTGACCGACCGCAACGGCACCGTCCTGGAAAAGGTGCATCACATCCAGCAATCGGGACTTGAGGTCTGGTGCGGCATGATCGTCGGCTTTGATACCGACGATACGAGCGTATTCGAGCAACATCGCCGATTCATCCAAGAGTCGCGGATCGGCTTGTCGATCATCAGTATCCTTTTCGCTATTCCCAAGACGCCTCTCCATGCTCGGTTGAGCAAGGAGGGACGACTCGCCGAACTCGCCGAGAATGTGGACGGGTGGGTTACCACCAACGTCGTCCCGCTGCGCATGAACCGGCGCGAATTGTGCGAGGGCTATATCGACCTGATGCGCGATGTCTACGCGCCCGAAGCCTATTTCGGCCGGCTCGACGCGCTCTATCTCGATGCCGGATTGGTACCCAATGCCGGCCGCCGGAATTACCTGCGCCGGCATCCCTGGCGTTGGCTCAAGGCGCGGGCCAGAGCGATGGTGGAGACCATTCACGTCTTCGTACATTTGATGTGGCTTGTGCCCGAGGCCGAACTGCGCCGCGAGTATCGCCGCCGCTTGTGGAATGTCCTGAAACGGCGCCCCTATCTCACCGTATTGCGGGCCTATTGCATCAAATGCGCGTTGCATTTTCATTATGTTCGCCTGATCGCGCGTATGCGCACCGAACGCGAGGTGATCGGTCCGGAAATCGACGAGGTGCCGCAAATCGTCCCCGTCGCGGCCGAGTAGCTACCCTCGCCTTACAGGTTCTTGCCGTAGATCCGGTAGAGCTTCGCCAGCCTCGCGCCGATCGCCCGGCAACCGTCGAGCGAGGCCTTGTTGTCCTCGAGGATCCACGACATTTCGACCGTTTCGACGGCGCGCGCTTGGCCGACCTTGAGCAGCGTGCCCAGCATCAGGGTAACGAGCGCCATGCTCACCGCCGAGCCGCGGTAGCGCCGGCGCACACCCGCGAGGATGATTCGCGCCCCTTTCGGCCGGCGAAAGCGCAGCCGCCACAGCAGCTTTGCCCAACCAAATGGAAATAACCGGCCGTTCAAATCGGCAAGCAGCTCGTTAAGGTCTGGCAGCGCCACCAGCATCGCCGCGGGCTCGCCGTCGGCGAGACCGAAGATCACGCCCTGCGGCGGCAGGATCGGCGCGAGTTGCTTGATCAGCGCGTTAGCTTCGCGTTCGCCGACGGGCAGGAAACCCCAATTATCAACCCAGGCATCGTTGTAGATGTCGAGCGCGAGCCGCATCTCCTCGGCAAACCGCTTCGGATCGAGAAATCGCTGCCCGATCCGGCCGGCAACGCGCAGCTGCTCGGTCACGCGTTCGACCTGCTCGAGATGCTCGGTCACAAGCTCGCCGACGCCGACACGCAATGCGTGGAGGTCTTTCGCCTTGGCGTAGCCCGCTTCCTCCAACCGCTCGCCGTAATAGGGCGGCGCATAGGGCATGCCGACCATGGGCGGAGAGTCAAAGCCCGAGACCAGCACGCCGATCTCGTCGTTCATCGACAGATTATAGGGCCCGACGACGCGGCGCATGCTGCGCTCGCGCAGCCAAGATTCAGCGGTTTCGAGCAGCGCGGCAAAAACGGCGGGGTCGTCAACCGCCTCGAGCATGCCGAAATTGCCGGTCTCGTCGTGGTGGGTCTCGAGGTGCAGACGGTTGACCTGCGCGCTGATGCGGCCGACCGGCTTGCCGGCGCGCCAGGCGAGCCAGAATTCGGCCTCGCCGTGGTCGAAGAACGGGTTGCGGCGCCGATCCAGCAGGGTCTGGATATCCTGGCGCAGCGACGGGATCCAGTTCGGGTTACCCCGATGCAGCCGATACGGGAAGTCGACAAATCGCCGTCGATCGCCGGAGCCGCGCAGCGCCGTGACTTCGATCGCGGCGCCTTCCGCCAATCGTCGCGCCGACGCAGCCGGCTCGTCGGCAACCGCTGAAGAAGCGGCCGGCGCCCGGAAGCGCGCGCTCAAATCTGCGGTCATTCGAGGCAACCAGGGCCGGGCCGACGGCGCCCACTACGCGAAACTGTCATCTGCGGGATGGACCGTAGCGGAAATTCCACACTAAAAGAAGGCGGGCATCAACGAGGTCTCAGTGGAAGCGCCACCGCCCACCGCGAAAGAAGCCGATGCGGAAGGCGCCGGCCGTGGGGCATTCGCCGGCGAAGACGAAGCGCTGCCGATTGCGCGGCTGCGACAGGCGCTCGACGATCTCTTCACCCCGAACCCGATCCTCTATTGGCTCGATTTCGTCGCCTCGGCGCTGTGCTTCTATGGCGGCTTAGCGCTCGTCGCCGCCACGCCCCTCTCGGCTCCCTTGAAGCTCGCGGCCTTCGCCGTATCCGCCTTGGGTCTCTATCGCGCGCTTATCTTCACCCACGAGTTGGCGCATTTTCCGCCCCGGCGGATGCGCGCTTTCCGCATCGCCTGGAATCTCGCTTGCGGCTTTCCGCTGCTGGCGCCCGATTTCCTTTACGAAACGCATGTCGATCACCACCGGCGCGCCTCCTATGGGACGGCCCATGACGGCGAATATCTACCGTGGGGCAGGCCCGGCGGCCGCCCGGCAATCTTGATGTTCCTGGTATCAAGCCTGCTCGCCCTGCCAGCCTGCGTGGTGCGCTTCGGAATTCTCGCGCCGCTGTCGTGGCTCATGCCAAACCTGCGCCGATGGGTGGCGATCCATGCCTCCTCGCTGGTCGTCGACAACAGCTACTGCCGGACGCCGCCGACGCCGGTGCAGGATCGACGCTGGCGCAGGCACGAAGCCATTGCATTCCTCTATCTCTGCGCCGTGATCGCGGGTCTGTCGACGGGCCTCATTCCCGCGGCGTGGATCGTGTTGCTCTACCTCACCCTCACCACCGCGCTGCTCCTCAACGGCCTGCGCACGCTAGCGGCGCATCGGTACCGTTCGGCCGGAACCCCGCTGACGATGACGAAGCAATTGCTCGACTCGCTCAATTACCCCCGCCAAGCCTGGTTGAACGAGCTCTGGGCTCCGGTCGGGTTGCGTTTCCACGCGGTGCACCACCTGTTTCCGGGCATCCCCTACCACAACCTCGCGGCGGCGCATGCCCGCCTCTCGCGCCTATTGCCGAGCGACTCGCCCTATCACCGCACCGAAGCGCGCGGGCTGATCACCAGCGTGCGAGAGCTGTGGCGCGCCGCGCGCGCGGACCCCGCCACAGCCGCGGCGCTCACCGATGACCGCCCAGCCGAGTTGGCCGAATAGCGGATGGCGGCGCGGCCCGACTACTGCCCCTGATGGACGTCCGGCCCAACATCATTCTGTCGCCGCATTTCGACGACGCGGTGTTTTCGCTGGGCGGCTTCATCGCGACGGCGCCCGAGCGGGCGACCATCGTCACGGTTTTCGCCGGGACACCGGTGGAAGGCGACGCCGGCCGCTGGGACCGGCGGTCTGGCTTCAAGACCGCGGCCGAGGCGATGCGGGCCCGCGCGCTGGAGAACGAGGCGGCATTGGCCACCCTCGCCGTCCCGCCCAGTGGCGTCGTCAATCTCGATTTCCTCGACCGGCAGTACCGCCACGACGATGCCCCGATCGCCGGCCTGCAATCGGCGATCGCCGAGACCCTTCATCGGCTCACCCGGCCTCATGGCGGAGCGGTTAACGTATTCACCCCGGCATCGCCGTGGCATCCCGACCACCGGCTGGTGACCGACTGCGTCATCGCGTTGTGGCGGTCTGGGGAATGGCCAGACGCGGATGTCTTCCTGTATCAGGATCAACCCTACGCCTATCTCGAGCTGCGGCGGCGCACCCTGGTGCCGCTCCGGTTCGTTTCCTTCGCCACCGAGACGAACCGACGCGGCATCCCGGCCAACCCTCATTGGCTCGAGTTCAACGACCCGGCGGCAGCCAAGAAGCAAGCGGCGGCGAAACAGTACAAATCGCAATTTCCGGTCATACGCCCGCTGCTCTTGCAGATGATCGACAGCTTTTCTCGGAACCAAGCGCGCGCGGCACAAGTGGCCTCGCGTCACGCCGAGCTGGCGTATCGCCTGGCCACGCCGCCTCACTCATAAGGCGATATATCGACCTCGACGACGCGCAAGAGCCGGTCGGCCAGCGCCGCCGGAAGAGCGCGCAGCAGCTGCATGCCCACATAGAGCGGGAACGGGAAAGCGATCTGTCGGCGTCCTCGCGCCAGCCCGCGTTGGATGATCCGCGCCGCCCTGTCGGCCGACATCATCAGCGGCTTTGGTCCGATCACCGCTTTGGCCATCCGCGTGTCGACAAATCCGGGGAGCACCACCGCTATCTCGATACCTTCCGGCCCCAGCCAGCTGCGCAGCGCCTCACCGTAGGCCTTGAGCGCCGCCTTGCTCGCGCAATACCCGGGCGAATACGGGAAGCCGCGAAGTCCGGCAAGCGAAGCGACGAGCGCGATCTGCCCGCGTCGGCGCGGTCGCATAGCACCAAGCGCCGGGTAGACCGTGTTGCAAGCGCCATCGAAATTGACTCGCATCACGCGCTCGGCTTCGTCGAGGGTCTCGCCGGCTCCGCCGCGAAACGACCCGCCCTGAATGCCGGCGTTGGCAATCACCAGGTCGAGTGGGGCGGTGCGATCAGCGCCTTCGACCCAATCGGCGACCGCGGCGGCATCGGTGACATCGACGATCGTTTCGACCACCACCGCGCCGCGCTGGCGGCAGCGTTCCGCGACGCCGGACAGGCGCGCGACGTCGCGGCCCCCCAGCGCGAGCTGCTTCCCGGGAGCCGCGTAGGTCTCGGCAAGCGCCGCGCCGATGCCGTTGCTCGCGCCGCTGATCAGGATGGAGGCGGGGGACTTCACCAACTAGGTGTAGCGCTTTCGCCAGCGGTCAACTAGCCGCAACGAACGCGACGCTCGCCGGGCGGGAATGTCAGTTCCCCACCCGGCGGGCGGAGTTTCTCTAAGCAGCCTTTTTGATGTCGATCTTCTTCTGCTGCTTTTGCGCGTGCGCGGTCTTCGGCAGGGTAACGGTCAGAACGCCCTTCGCCAGATCGGCGGCGATCTTGTCAGCGTCGACGCCGTCCGGCAGCGTGAACGAGCGCTGGAACGAGCCGTAGGCGCGCTCGGACACATGGTGGTCCTTCTTCTTCTCGTCCTTCTCGTAGCTCTTCTCGCCCTTGATCGTCAGCATGCCGCCGGCGACGGCGACGGCGACGTCCTTCTCCTCAAGGCCCGGCAATTCGGCCGTGATCTTGTAGGCGGTGGCGTCCTCGGTCACATCGACCGCCGGCGTCGGGAAGGTGAACGAGCTCTTGAACGTCCAGGCCGGCTCGGCGTCGAACAGGCGGCGCAGAGACGGAAGGCCGAAATTGCCGGAGAAGCGGTCGAACAGGCGGTCCATCTCGTCGCGGAACGACTGCCAGGCGTCCCCCGTCTTGGCGGGAAGGGCCTTCTTTACTGTCACTTCGGTCTTAGCCATTGCGAATCTCCATTTGCGTGGTTGATGCCATAACAACCGTAACTGGGTCGCGGCGGCGAAACCTTGATCTAGCTCAACGGCTGCACACCCCAGGCGCGCAACTTCACGGTCGGGCTGGCGAAGGCCAGCTCGCTGCACGCCGCTTCCCGCTCAAGGAAGTCGGCGGTACGCAGCCGATCCTGGCGAATGGACGGGTTCTCGGTGCGCTCGGCGAGATCGCGATACCAGGAGGCGAGTTCGCGCAGTCTTCGGACGTGTTCCATGAGGATGCGCCTCCTAGGCTAGGATCGACACCGCGGACCCGACTCGCTCCAACTTGTCGGCCTCGGCCTCGAGGTCCTCGGCGGTGCGCAGCCGGGCGTCCCAGATCGCCGAACTGCCGGCTCGGTCGGCAAATTCGCGATACCAAGCTGCCAATTCGCGCAATTGGTCTGGGCTCTGCATGGCTGGCTCCCCTCGCTTTGCGCCAAGGGTAGAAGGTCCGCCAGGGAGCGGGATGATCTAGATCAACCGCAACGTGAAAATCTGGCGAGAGAAGTTCAGCTCGACTGACGCGCCCAGATTTCGTGCTGTTGCCGCGCCACGTCCTGTGCGGCGCGAACGCGGGGACTGCTCAAATATTCGCGGACCCAGGGGTCCGGGTCGCCCAGCAGCGCATCGACGGTGCCGATCCGCGCTTTTTTGTTGGCCAGCACGGCGACACGGTCGCAAATGGTGAACACCGTATCGAGGTCGTGCGTCACCAGAAACACGGTAAGGCTAAGGGCGGTCTGCAAATCCTTGATCAGCCGGTCGAAGCCGTCCGCGGCAATCGGATCGAGGCCGGAGGTCGGCTCGTCGAGGAAGAGCAATTCCGGGTCGAGGGCGAGGGCGCGGGCCAGCGCGGCGCGTTTGCGCATACCGCCCGAAAGCTGCGCCGGGTATTTTTCCGCTGCGTCCGGCGGCAATCCGACCAAGCCGATTTTTGACCGCGCGATCTCATACGATAGCTTTTCAGGCACCGAGAGGTTTTCGCGAAGTGCGACCTGGATGTTCTCGGCAACCGTAATCGAGCTGAACAGCGCCCCGTCCTGAAACAGCACGCCCCAGCGTTTTTCGAGCTCAAGCCGTTCCTCCTCGGTCATGTGGAGGATGTCGCGGCCGAAAATTTCTACCGATCCCGCGGCCGGCTTATTGAGCCCGATGATCGTGCGCAACAGCACCGATTTGCCGCTGCCCGATCCGCCGACGACGCCGAGGACTTCGCCCGGCATGACGTCAAGGTCAATACCGTCGTGGACCACCTGGACGCCGAAGCGGTTGACCAGGCCGCGAACCTGGATCACCGGCGCATTCGGCTGATCGCTTGCTGGAAGGTTCATGATTTCTGCCCGATGCGGCCGCTATCTCACTCAATATAGAAGCGGTCGTTCCGAATGCTTTGAGATGGATCAACATATCGGCCGGGACTGATGTGCGACTGCAGCGGATGAACATCGAGCCAACACCGGCCGATATCCACCGGCTCTGCGCTGCCGATGCCTTGCGGCGGCTCGGCAGTAACGTCGATGGCCTTAGTTCCGCCGAGGCGGCGCGCCGGCTGCGCGACTTTGGCCCTAACCAGATCGAAAAGATCGCCCGCGTTCCCGCCATCCTGCGGCTGCTGTGGGAGTTCGTGCAGTTCTTCTCTGTCATCCTGTGGATCGCGGCCGCGCTCGCCTTCGTCGCCGAGTGGAGCGCCCCGGGCCAAGGCATGGCGCGGATCGGCTATGCGATCATTGGCGTGATCCTGGTCAGCGGCGTCTTTTCGTTCTGGCAAGAACATCGGGTGGAGCGAACCCTCGACGCTTTGCAGGAGTTGCTGCCGCGACAGGTCGGATCGCTGCGCGGCGGGATGTTGTCACGCATTCCCGCCGACCAGCTTGTGCCCGGCGAAATCGTGCTGATTGAGCAGGGCGATATCGTCCCGGCGGATTGCCGGGTCATTGAGGCCTCCGCCCTGCGCGTCAACAACGCCACGGTGACCGGCGAGGCGATGCCTCAGCCGCGCGATGCCGAACCCGCGAGCGACGGCAACCTTACCCATGCGAGCAATATCCTGCTTGCCGGAACCTCGATCGTCTCGGGCAATTGCAAGGCACTGGTTTTCGCCACCGGGGCGCATACCGAGTTCGGCAAGATCGCGCGGCTGGCTCAGTCGAGCGCCGATGTTCCGTCACCCCTGCGGACCCAGCTCGCCTATCTCAGTCGGCTGATCGCCGTGTTGGCCATCGCTATCGGTCTCGTCTTCTTCGCTGCGGGCGCGGTCATCGCCGTGCCGTTCTGGGAGAACTTCATCCTCTCGATCGGCATCATCGTCGCGATGGTGCCGGAGGGGTTGCTACCCACGCTGACCTTGGCGCTTGTCCTCGCCGCCCAGCGCTTGGCAAAGCGCAACGTCCTCGTGCGCCATCTCGGGTCGGTCGAGACGCTTGGCTCGGCGACGGTGATTTGCACCGACAAGACCGGCACCCTCACGCAGAACCGGATGCGCGCGCAGGAGCTGCTTATCGGGCGTGAGCGGTGCACCTCCGACGCCCTCCCGAGCCGCCATGACATCCAGCGGTTCTCACCGCAGTTTTTTGCCGTCGCGTATCGGTGCCACGCCCTTCACGAAGCCGATGTCGATGGCCAAAAGGTCGTGCTCGGCGACCGCATGGAAGTGGCACTGGTGGAGATGGCTCAGCGCGCGATCGACTCCTTCCCGGCCGCTAAGCGGCTCGGCGAAATTCCCTTCGACGCGGAGCGGATGCGGCAATCGGTGATCTACGAGATGGAGGGAGGGCGCACGCTCTACTGCAAGGGCGCTCCCGAAGCGGTGTTGCCGCGGTGCCGGCAAATCCTCGATGGCGGCAAGGTGGTGCCGCTCGACAAGGCAGGCGAGCAGACCATCGCCGATGCGCAAACGGCGATGGCCGAGAAGGGGCTGCGCGTCCTGGGCTTCGCGATGAAAGAGTTGCCCTCCCACGAGAACGACCCACCGGCGGAGGAGGAGCTGACGTTTCTCGGTCTCGTCGGCCTAGAAGATCCACCGCGTCCCGGGGTTGCCGAGGCGATCCGCCGCTGCGGCGCCGCCGGCATCAAGGTCATCATGGTAACGGGCGACCATGCGCACACCGCGATCGCCATCGGCCGGGAGATTGGCCTCATCCGGTCGCGCGAGCCCGCCGTCATCAGTGGCGATGCGCTGCGCCAGCTTGCGGAAGCCGAGCTGGAGCGCATCCTTGAGCGCGAGGAAATCATCTTCGCCCGCGCCTCGCCCGACCAGAAGCTGCGCGTCGTCGAGGCGCTGACGCGGCAGGGCCATGTCGTCGCCGCCACCGGCGACGGCGTCAACGACGCCCCGGCGCTGAAAGCCGCTCATATCGGCATCTCGATGGGCATCGCCGGCAGCGAGGTCGCCCGGGCGACCTCCGACGTGGTCCTCCTCGACGACAATTTCGTCAGCATCGTCAGCGGAGTCGAGGAAGGCCGCGCGGTGTTCCAGAACATCCGCAAGTTCCTCACCTACGTCCTCGTCCACAACGTCGCCGAGCTGGTGCCCTATCTCGGCTTTGCCCTGTTCGCCATCCCGCTGCCGCTGACCCCGATCCAGATACTGGCGATCGATATGGGCACCGACTCGCTAACCGCGCTCGGGCTCGGCGTCGAGGAACCGCATCCGCAGGCGATGCTGCAGCCGCCCCGCCCCAAGACCGAGCGCCTAATGAACCTGGGCCTGGCGCTGCGCGCCTATCTGTTTCTCGGGCTCATCGAGGCGGCCGCGGCGATGGCGGCGTTCTTCTTCGTGCTCAAGGGCGTGGGCTGGGTCTACGGGCAACAGCTCGCGCCCGGCGATCCGGCTTATCGCGCCGCCACGATGGCCTGCCTCGGCGCGATCATCGTGATGCAGATCGTCAACGTGTTCCTGTGCCGCAGCTCTATCCGCTCGGTGTTTCGTATCGGCTTCTTCAGCAATCCACTGATCCTCTGGGGCGTCGCTCTCGAATTCGCCTCGCTATGGGCCATCGGTTACACGCCGTGGGGCAATCTGATCTTCGGCACGGCGCCGCCGCCGAGCAGCCTCTGGCTGCTTCTGGCGCCGTTCGCGCTGGCGATGCTGGTGTTGGAGGAGCTGCGCAAATGGCTGGCGCGTCGCGTGCGGGCGTGACCTTCAGCTTGCTGCCACCAATTTGGGCTTTGACGACGCCAGCAACTCCTGCAGGTCGGCACCCGACAACGTCTCTTTTTCGAGCAGCTGCTTCGCGCCTCGCTCGAGGATGTCGCGCCGTGATTTGAGTTCGGCGAAGGCGTGCTCGCTGGCGCGAGCGACAATGTCGCGGACCGCGCAATCGATCTCCCGCGCCGTCTGTTCGGAGTAGCTGCGCTCGAGCCAGCCGGGCGGCTGCTGTGCGCCCTGCAAGAGGAGCGAATGCTGGCGGTCGTAGGCGACATCGCCGAGCGACGGCACCATGCCGAATTGCGTCGCGGCGCTGCGCGCCAGGTCGGAAGCCTTGGCGAGATCGTCGGCCGCGCCGGTCGACACCTTGCCGAAGACGAGCCGCTCCGCGGCGCGCCCACCCAGCAGGACCGCCATCTTGTTGTCGATTTCGTCCTGGGTCATCAGGAAGCGGTCTTCGGTCGGCCGCTGGATCGTGTAACCGAGCGCGCCAATGCCGCGCGGGATGATCGAGATCTTCTGCACCCGGTCGACCCCCGGCAGGATCGAGGCCACCAGCGCGTGGCCCATCTCATGGTAGGCGACGATCTCCCGCTCCTTGGGACTGAGGATGCGGTTCTTCTTTTCGAGCCCGGCGACGATGCGTTCGATCGCGGCGGTAAAATCGGCCGCGACGACATCCGCCGAGTTGCGGCGGGTCGCCAGCAGCGCCGCCTCGTTGACCAGCGTCGCCAGATCGGCGCCGGTAAAGCCTGGGGTCAGCGCGGCGATCTCCTCGGCCGACACGTCCGAGCCGAGCTTCACTTTGTGCAGGTAGATATTGAGGATTTGGATGCGGCCGATCTTGTCCGGGCGGTCGACCAGAACCTGGCGGTCGAAGCGGCCGGCCCGCAGCAGTGCCGGATCGAGAATTTCCGGGCGGTTGGTCGCGGCGAGCAAGACGAGGCCGACGGTCGGGTCAAACCCGTCAACCTCCGACAGAAGCTGGTTGAGCGTCTGCTCCTTCTCGTCGTTGCCGCCGAGATGGCCCATCGCGCCACGGGCATGGCCGAGTGCGTCGAGCTCATCGATGAAGATGATCGCCGGCGCCTTCTCCCGCCCCTGCTCGAACAGATCGCGGACCCGGGCGGCGCCGACGCCCACATACAATTCGACGAATTCCGAGCCGTTGATCGACAGGAACGGCACACCGGCCTCCCCGGCGACCGCGCGCGCCAGCAGGGTCTTGCCCGTTCCCGGCGGCCCTACCAGCAGCACACCTTTCGGCACGTGCGCGCCGAGCCTTCCATAGCTTTGCGGATCCTTGAGGAAGGCAACGATCTCTTTCAATTCTTCCTTGGCTTCGTCGACACCGGCCACGTCGTCGAAGCTCACCTTGGTGTCGGTCTCGGCGAAGACCTTCGCCTTGCTGTGAGTCATCGCCGCCGCCGGTCCCATCGCGCCGCCCATGCCGCCGCGCATGAACAGGAACGGCAGCAGCAGCATCGGCAGCCACAGGAGCCAGGTCCATCCGCCACCGCTGGTCGCCGGATAGCCGGTGTACTCAACACCGTGCTTGTCGAGTTCGGCCGCGAGTTCGGGCGTCACCCAGTTGGTGACGACGATGGAGCCGTCCTTGAGGGTCGCCTGGATTTGATCGCCGGTGATCGCGACACTCTTGACCTGTCCATCGGCGAGCGATTTCTCGAAGCTGCTGTACGACACGCGCTCCGGCGCCGCGCCGCTGCCGGCCCAGAGCATCAGCCCGATCGCGACCGCAATACCAAGACCGATAAGGATCGGAACCAAGGGCAAGCGCTTCATCTATTTTTCCCAAACAATCTGGCCGGAAAGCTAACCGGTTTCACCCGTCCGCGAATTGAGGTGGATCAACTTCTTGTCCGCTGGTTTCAAAGTGAAAAAGCCTCGTGCAAGCGCGGCATCGCGATGCCGCTGCCGGCAAGCTTGCCGGCCAATGCCGTCATTGCGCTTTCCTCGCCGTGGACAAGAAACGTTCTCGCGGCGCCGCCGATCCGGCCGCGCCAATCGACCAGTTCCTGCTGATCGGCGTGCGCCGAGAAGCCGTTGATCGTATGGATGCGGGCGCGTACCGAAACCGGTTCGCCGAACAACTCGACTTCGCTCGCGCCGTCGATGATGCGCCGGGCAAGCGTGCCGCTCGCGGCGAAACCGACAAAGACCACGCTCGCCTCTTCGCGCCAGATATTGTGGCGCAGATGGTGGCAAACGCGGCCGCCTGTGCACATGCCGGAACCGGCCATGATGATCGCGCCACCGCCGATGCGGTTGATCGCCATCGACTGGCCCGTCTCCCGGGTAAAGCGCAGCCCGGGAAAGCCGAACGGGTCGCGGTTGTGCGCGAACAGCTCGCCGACTTGCGCGCCGTAGCACTCCGGGTGGCGCCGGAAGATCTCGGTTGCGGCGATCGCCATCGGCGAGTCGAGAAACACCATCATCGATGGGGGCAGCCGGCTTTGCTCGATGCCGTGCCGGAGCACGAAGAGGAGCTCCTGTGCGCGCTCGAGCGCGAAGGTCGGGATGATGACATTGCCGCCGCGCGCGAAGGTATCGCCGATGGCGGTGTAGAACTCCTCAACCGAGGCGGCGAAGGGGCGATGCCGACGGTCGCCATAGGTCGATTCCATGACGACCGCGTCGGCGCTATCGGGCACCGAGGGCGAAGCGAGTAGCGGCCTGCCGGAATTGCCGATATCGCCGGAAAACAGCACGCCGCGGCAAACCCCGGTCGACGCTGACTCCTCGACCAGGATACTGGCCGAGCCGAGGATGTGCCCGGCGTCGAACGCGGTCGCCCGCGCGCCCGTCCCGAGGTCGAGCGGCACGCCATAGACGAGCGGCCGGCCGAAGCGGTCGAGCGTATCGAACACGTCGAGCAGCGAGTAAAGCGGCGCCTCTTCACCCTTGCCGCCGCGCCGGCGCGCGTGGCGCTGGCGGCGGCGCGAATCTTCCTCCTGCACATGCGCGGCGTCGAGCAGGACCAGACGCGTCAGATCGCGGGTCGCGGCCGTGGCGACAATCTCGCCGCGAAACCCACGTTTCACCAGGAGCGGCAGGCGCCCGCAATGATCGAGATGAGCGTGCGTCAGCACCACCGCGTCGATGGTGCCCGGATCAAAGCCGAATTCGGCGGCATTCTCCTCGTCGAG
>DASYXG010000072.1:0-5506 GCA_035935235.1 Allostellaceae bacterium | reverse complement strand
GGCCGCCATGCGATGTTGCAGCGCACTGACATGGTGGCGCGGCTCGGCGCCGACGAATTCGGCATCATCCTCGGCAACCCGGCTCCCAATCTCGGGGACGCCGAGGCCTTTGCCCGACGGCTTCTGCAGCTCGCGGTCAGTCCGGTGATCGTGGGCGAGCAGCGCATCCGCCTCTCCGCCAATATCGGCTACATCGTCACCACCGAGACGCATAAGAGCGAAGACGACGCGATGCGCGATGTCGATGTCGCGCTGCAGGAGGCGAAGGCGCGCGGACCCAACAACGCCAAGGCGTGGGAGCCGGCGCTGACCAGCACGGTCGGCCGTCGTCTGGAGCTGCTCGACCAATTGCGGGCGGCGCTCGACGAGAACCAGTTTGTGTTGCATTACCAGCCGATCCTCGAGCTCGACACCGGGCGCGTCGTCGGCGCCGAGGCGCTGCTGCGCTGGAACCATCCGCGCGACGGATTGGTCGCGCCGGCCGCCTTCTTGCCGGTGCTCGAGGAAAGCGGCCTCATCGTCCCGGTTGGTTGCTGGGTTCTGCGCGAAGCCGTGCGGCAAATGCAGGTCTGGCAGATGCTCTATGGCCGCGATCTGATGGATTGGGTCAGCGTCAACGTCTCGGCACGTCAGTTCAACGACCCCTCGGTCCTATTGGCGACACTCGCCGAGATCCGCGACAGCGGCTTCCCGCTCGAACGGCTCAAGATCGAGATCACCGAATCGGCGGTGATGCGCAATCCGTCGGTGACCCGCGCCGTGCTGGGCGAGCTGCAGGAGCTCGGCATCCGCATCGCCATCGACGATTTCGGCACCGGCTATTCGGCGCTGGGCGCGCTGCGCGACTATCAGGTCGATATGATCAAGATCGATCGCGGGTTCACCGCCCGCATCGACACCGATGACGGCAAGGAACTGGTGCTGGCAATGCTCAAAATCGCCCGCATCTATGGCGCCGACGTCGTCGCCGAGGGGGTCGAGACCGTCGTCGAGCGCGATATCCTGCGGCACCACGACTGCACCTACGGCCAGGGCTACCTGTTCGCCAAGCCGATGGACGGGAGTTTCTTCGGCGCCTATGCCCTGACCCATCTGGTCGAGACGGGCGACGCCGCGGACTAGGCCGGATCAGGCGCCCGCTTCGGTGGTGCGGCGGCGAGCAAGCCGGTTCATCTCGTTCAGTAGATCGTGCAGCGCCTGGTCGGCCGAATAGGCCATCTTGGCGAACGCGCGCAGGAAATTGTCGGTCCGCGGCAGCTGGAACAGCGTCTCGTCGCCATCCTTGCGGCTGGTCGCCGCGATCGTCGCCACCGACTCGTAAGGCTGGATTACCAGCTCCTTGAGCGCCTTGCCCGGCCCGGTGACGTATTCGACCACGCGGCAGCGGCCGCCCTCGGGCGCATCCGGAAGGATGGTCATGCGATAGGCGGCGCGCGTTGTCGCCGCCTCTACCAGAGCCCGGGTGAAGGGGCGCAGGAACGTCTCGTCGAACCCCAGGAGCGCCATCGGCCGCTCGCCATTCACCCCCGAGCGGATTTCCAGCGTCGTCCACAGCGAGGCACGGCCTTGGAAATAATCGGCCGAGGCCAGATCGAGGTTGATCGCGTCGATCGGTAACGGCGCCGCCGCCGACTGAGCCGACAGGAAGGCGAAGCAGGCCGGCTCCCGCTTCAGCGAGATGTGGGTCGTCGCCTCCAAGTTGCGGTCACTGAGCGCCGGGGTATCGTTCATGACGGCCCTTTTTGGCTGACGAAGCGACAGAACACCGCTCCTGCTAACCATTTTTGCGGCGCGCCGTGCCGCTGTCAAAAGCGGTGGCGTTAGCGGGCGCGCGCTGCGGCCTTTGGCCGCGTGAAAGTGCAATAACATCGGCGGCGATTCGAGCGGCGGTTCAAGCCCGACCGGCGCGCTCGATCGCTTCCTCGGCGGCGAGCCATTGCGCCTCGGCTTCGGCGATCCGGCGGGAAAGATCGGCGCGGCGTTTCAAGGCATCGGCCAGCGCCGCGCCGGCGCCGCCGAAACTGCCGGGAACGGCGAGCTGGCGGTCGAGCGCCCGCTGCTCGGCGGCGAGGCGCGAAGCGGCCTCCTCGGCGCGGCGCGACTCGCGGCGCAGCGGCTCCAAAGCCAGCCGATGCTGTGCCGCGTCGCGGCGGGCAAGGCGGCGGCTATCAGCAGATTGGACGCCGTTGCCGCGTCCCTCAACCACCTCCTCGCGCTCTTCGAGCCGCCGCCGGTAGGCGTCGAGATCGCCGTCGAAGGCGCGCACGGTGCCGTTTTCCACCAACCACAGCCGATCGGCGACCAACTCGACCAGATGCCAATCGTGGCTGACCAGTACCACCGCGCCAGCGTAATCGCCGAGCGCCTCGACGAGGCTCTCGCGGGTTTCCATGTCCAGGTGATTGGTCGGTTCGTCGAGGATCAGCAGCGCCGGTGCGTCATGGGTCACCAGCGCCAGGTTGAGCCGCGCCCGCTCGCCACCGGACAGCGACGCCACCGGCACGAACGCCTTGTCCTGACCGAAACCGAAGCTTCCCAGCCGGGCGCGGATCGCTTCTTCGTTGAGGTTCGGCAATAACGCGGCAAGGTGGTCGTACGCGGATTTGCCGGGCTGCAGCTCCTCGATCTGGTGCTGGGCGAAGAACCCGGTGACGAGTTTGGATGGCCGTGTGAGGGTGCCCGACAGGGCCGGGAGCCGGCCGGCGAGCAGACGGGCGAAGGTGGTCTTGCCGTTGCCGTTGGCGCCCAGCAAAGCGACCCGGTCGTCCGGATCGAGCCGCAAATCGAGCCCCGACAACACGGGCTCGTCAGGCGCATAGCCCGTGCTGGCCTTTTCCAGCGTGATCAGCGGCGGGCGCAAATGCGACGGCTCCGGCAGGCGAAGTTCGAACGGCGGCGCCTCCGCGATCACCGCCACAGGCTCCAGCTTGGCCAGCGCCTTCAATCGGCTCTGCGCCTGGCGCGCCTTCGAGGCCTTGTAGCGGAAGCGATCGACGAACGCCTGCATGTGCCGACGCTGCGCCTCCTGGCGCTTCGCCACCGCCTGCTGACGTGCCTTGGCGGCGCCGCGGGCGGCGAGGAAGGCGTCGAAATTGCCCGAATAAAGCGTCAGCTTGCCGGCCTCGAGGTGCAGGATCGAGGTCGCGACGGCGTTCAAGAGATAGCGGTCATGGCTGACCAGGATGAAGCTGTGGCGATAGCGGCGCAGATAGCGCTCAAGCCAGAGCGAAGCCTCCATGTCGAGGTGATTGGTCGGCTCGTCGAGCAGCAGCAGTTCGGGCTCGGCGAACAGCACCGCGGCGAGGGCGACGCGCATGCGCCAGCCGCCGGACAATTCGCAAAGCGGGGTTTCCTGCATCGCCGGATCGAAACCAAGCCCGGCGAGGATGCGCGCCGCCCGTGCCGGCGCCGCCCGGGCCCCGATCGTTTCCAGCCGGGCCTCGATCTCGGCGATGCGCACCGGGGCGGCTCCGGCGGCGAGCTCGGCGAGAAGCTTCGCCCGCTCGCGATCGGCGGCCAGCACGGTGGCCAGCGGCGTGCCGTCGCCGCTCGGCGCCTCCTGCGCGAGGAAGCCGATGCGGATGCCGCGCGGCAGCAGGATATCGCCGTCATCCGGCAGCAGGCGGCCGCGGATCAGGTCGAGCAGCGTCGATTTGCCGATGCCATTGCGCCCGACGAGGCCGAGCTTGCAACCCCCAGAGATATGCACGCTGGCATCGTTCAGCAGCGCACGGCCGCGCTTCCCGCCGACGCGGAAGGTGACGCCCGAAATGGTCAGCATGGTGTCATTTTACCATGCCGGATCGGATTTTCCCGCCGGCGATCCTCACGGCGATATTCGGCGGCGGCAACAGCGAGACAGTAGAAGCCGGCCCCGTGTTTTTCGCCGAGACCCCTCACCCTTTCCATCGCTTTCGCGATGGGCCCCTTCCCTCTCCCGCATGCGGGAGAGGGTGCCGAGCACCGGTACTGCCGGCGCGAGGCGGGTGAGGGTGGCGCGAAGGCGTGCTCCGCATGTCACCCGCCGAGGCCATTTCCGGCAGACGCTTGTTTAGTCCTATTCACCGCCTAGTCCCGGTTTGCCGGGCGATCGTTGCTTCCGTGCGCTGATGGGCTTGTTATCTGGCTTATGGCCTCAACAGCGCCCGCGCCGATTGTTGGTCGTTATTTCGGTCGCGGGACGACAGACGGCTTTTCTTGGTTGTGCCTTGTTCTATGCCCGCGCGCGGAAGGTCAGTTCGCTCGTCAAGCTCCGGTTTCGGACTGTCAATCAACGAGCCATACGCATAACTTACGCAATATGAAAACGCAATACCTATTATCGCATTACGGCTATGCGCACTAGGAGGCACCAGACGTTCCACGCGGCGGTCCAGTTCTCTTTGCTAGAAGCGATATCCTCCGGGATAATAGATACGATGGCCTGTATACCAGCCATGGGTTGTTGAAAACCGCATCACCAAGATGCCGAGGCTTGCTGCTAGAGCAATCAAGAACACGACTGTCAGCACTGCCGTGGAGGCGCCGCCATAACGTGGTCGAAGATAAGAAAATAGAGCGATAAGACCAACTGCTTGAACTATTTCAAGCACAATTTCTAGATATATTAGCGAATCTGGTTCCGCCTCTTCGTAAGCGGGTATCAAAAATCGCCAAAAGAAAATCAATATCATATAAATCGAGACGACATAAAAGAGTCCGTTCATTTTTGCCGCTGAAGCTTCCATCGGCTCCTCTCCGTCGATTCGATGGTTTCTGACCTCTAATGTTTCTCGCCGCCAGTGCGCAATACCCGCTGGGCGATCGACCAGCGATGGACCTCGCTGTTCGTCTACCAAACAACGACGCAGGACGCCGCGGCGGGGTGACGGCTCGGCCGGCGCCGTCAGCATTTTAGCCGCTCTGGTGCTCTCCCTCGGCAGGCATCGCCGTTCTGCGGCGAAGGAACCAGAGGGTCATTAAAGGAATTGGCAATCCGTAAATTAGGACGGGGACAAAGGTCGATTTCAAATCCGATTTCAAATCCGATAGGTGGTAAGCGGCGACGGCGCGCGCCTCCTCCTCCGTGTAGAACTTGCCGTTGCACCCGTCTAAGCGCTTTCCGTTGCACTCGGGTGGAGCGGTGAGAGCCGAGGTGTTGTACCAGCCGACGAGAGACACGACGAGAGACAGCGGCACCCATCCGATCAACGCAGAAAGACCAATCGCGCGAAGCGTCAAGCAGCGTCTTCTGACGAGCACTGCCGTTATGGGAAGGACCACGAAGCTGATGAGTGGTAGCACAACCAGGAGGACCACAGACGCGTCAAAAACGAACCACCGTCCAGGCGGATCTTCGCCCTGGCTCTCGACATACGCAGAAAGCGCCAAACCCACCATTGAAACGGCAAATCCAACGAGCAGGGGCGCAAACGTGATGGGCCTATCTTGTTTAGCGATAAGCCAAAACAAACCTGCGGCAGGTAGGCAAACGAGCGCCTCGGGAAAAAGCAGAAGAGGGGCGCCT